>JBJMMA010000213.1:0-8900 GCA_045805065.1 Bdellovibrionia bacterium
CAGGGCCGCGCGGATCGTCTCGTCGGGATTGGCGTAAAATCCGTCTTTAAACCGAGTGTAAGAAGAAACCTTGTCCGAATATTTGCTCTCCAGGCCGCCGATATTGAGAGTGGGTTCAGGGATATCCCTCGTGCTGAAGATATTGAGCGGATTATAGAGCGACTTCTCATAGTCGATCCGGTCATGCACGTAATCGCGAATCCGCTCAAGGTCCTTGGTCTCAATGAAAAGCGGTCGGTTTTTTTTAAAGAATTCGATCTCGCGATTGATGCGATACTCAACCCGGTCCACGTCCTGGCTCATGGACTTTGGGATCTCGTTGGCAAGATCAACCATGAAGCGGCGGCTTGCCTGAGGATCCTTTGAGAAAACAAGAACCACCAGGCTTTGTGTGGATCGCAGCCGATTGCGCGCGCGATGAAGATCCTGCACGCTCCTCGCCGTATCCGGAAGAAGCTCTTCGAGATCGGTCCGGAGATTTTTAAAGAGATGAACCGTGTAGTAGGTTCCCGCCGCAGTCAGAACCACCGCGAGCGCCACAATCCATGCGGCGCGACGAATGATGAACTGCGCATAGAGTCGGATAAAACGATCAAAGAAGCCCACGCACTTTAGCAAAGCTGCGACCAACTGAGTTTATTCAGTTTTGGCAGCTCTGGGCCGCTCGTTATCTTTCAATTACTTAAGGGCAATTATTTAAAGCGTGATATCGCCCTTATCAGTTCGCGGCGTATAGACCGGTGTACCAGGAGCATTGCCCGCCAGGTTGGCAAAGAGCGTATACTCAGCAAGCCAGGCCAGACGAATCGTTGCGGTTTCACCGGCACGATGCTTCGCAACGATGAGTTCGGCAATGCCTTTATCTTCGGTCTCTTTGTTATAGACCTCGTCACGATAAATAAAGCACACGATGTCGGCGTCCTGCTCGATGGCTCCGGATTCACGAAGATCGGAAAGCATAGGCCGCTTGTTTGGACGAGTTTCAACACCACGGTTCAACTGAGACAGCGCAATGATCGGTACCTTGAGTTCCTTGGCCAGGTTCTTCAAGTTACGACTGATCTCGGAAATTTCGCGTTCACGGCTTCCATCGCCGCCAGAGGTCTTTTTAGTCCCCTTCATCAGTTGCAAATAGTCGATGACGATCAGATCGATGGACTTTTCCTGCGCTAAAAGCCTGCGACAGCGCGAGCGCACATCCATGACCGTAAGATCACCGGAGTCATCGATAAAGATCTTGGATTTGGAAAGCTGATCCGCTGCGCGAGCCAGGCGTGCCCAATCGTCGGCACCATTGATGCGACCGATTTTGAGGCGCTTGGAATCAATACGGCTCATCATGGACAAGAAGCGGAAGCCGATTTCTTCCTTCGACATTTCGAGAGAGAAAATCGCGACAACCTTATTTGGCTTCTGAGCGATGTTGTTTGCGGCAGAAATAAACAGAGAGGTTTTACCCATTGCAGGACGTGCTGCAAGGATCACGAGCTGACCTGCGCGAAGACCGCTGGTCAGCGCATCAAAGTCGTTAAAGCCCGT
This sequence comes from Bdellovibrionia bacterium, assembly GCA_045805065.1. GTDB lineage: Bacteria > Bdellovibrionota > UBA1018 > UBA1018 > UBA1018 > CAZCBS01. The sequence goes on from JBJMMA010000213.1 coordinate 1,540, forward strand.
TGAGAGACCAATGACATCGCTCTTGGTCTGACTCATCTCTTCGATGCTGTGCATGTTGTCGATGAGGATCTGATTCATCGACGCAAAAGACTTGTTCGTCTTGGCATCCGAGATCGCGAAGATTTTGGTTTCAGCTTCGTCCAGGAAGCCTTCAATATCAGAAACGCCATCAAAGGCTTCAGTCGAGATCTCAGTCGTCGTCTCAATCACGCGACGAAGAAGAGCCTTCTCGCGAACGATCTTGGCGTAATAGCCCACGTTCGAGACGGCAAAAGTGTCTTCAAAGAGATTGGTCAGGGCGGCCGTTCCGCCGACCTGGTCAAACCAGCCGCGGTCACGAAGAGCTGAGGTCAAAGTCACCAAGTCAGCAGGCTCGCCCCGCTCAATGAGGGATACGACCGCTTCAAAAATCTTTTGATGGGCAGGGCGATAAAAGTCGCGGGGCTCAATGCCCACTTCCTGAATGCGATGAAAAGCTTCGTTATTGAGAAGAAGCGCGCCCAGGACAGAGCGCTCTGCCTCAGCATGGTGAGGCGGAAGACGTCCGCGCATGGATCCTGACTGAGCGTCGCGATCCGCACGTTGAGGAGAGGCTAATGAAGAGTCACCGAATTGTGGATCCTGAGGAAAACCGAAATCCATAAAACGATTTTAAAACCCCCACTGCGATTTTGCCACACAAGAAGACAATCGGGGGCCGCACTTTTTAAGGTGCAAGCCCCCGATGAGAGAACTTCAAAGAAGAATTATTCTTCCTTAACAACCCAAACCTTGAGGGTCGTTGCAACTTCTGCGTCCAATTGAATGGTCACAGGGTGAACGCCGAGGGTCTTGATTGGGTGTTCGAGCTGAATTTCGCGTCTTTCGACTGGGAAGCCAGCCTTCTTGAGGACTTCAGCGATGTCAGCGGTGCTGACAGAACCGAACAACTTGTCGCCTTCACCGACCTTGCGGCTCAGGGTGCAGGAGTAATCAGCCAGCTTCTTCGCCAATTCTTGAGCGGAAGCCTTAGCTGCCATACGCTTCTTTTCGAGAGAGCGCTTGTGGTGTTCGATCGCTTCAATATTCTTTGCGTCGGCTGCCACAACGAGGTTGCGTGGCAGGAGGAAATTGCGGGCGTATCCGTCAGTCACGTTCACGACGTCACCGATGCGGCCCAAATTTTCGACGTTTTCCTTCAAAATCACGAGCATGTAAAAACTCCTTAGAAAGGGCTGAGCAGCAGACCTAGGCCGCCCCCCATAAATTTACCGTCCGTTATGACTGCCTGAACTTGCTGCGAAAGTCAAACCAGAGATCAAAGAACCCCAAGCTTAAAAGCAGCGGCATGGCGATCAAGACCGCCACCAAATACCCGACCGTGCGGAAAAACTTATTGATCCGCCAGCGGGTCATGAAAAAACTCAAAATCCCAAGACCCTGAATGGCGTAAATCGCCATAAAGACCTTAAAGAAATTGCGTCCCACATCCGTAGCCACCCCTAAATCCGTTAAAAGGGTCGCTCCTGTCAGAATCGTTGGCCAAACCATCCAATCCGGAGCCTTCCAGGTTTGAAAGAAGTCCGTTCGAATGCCTAAACGTTGGCGAATATTCCGAGGATTGAGCCTCAAAACAATCGTCAGGTTCGCCCATACGATCATGACCGCGATGACAGCCACTGCCGACGGCAGCTCTGTCATCAAAGTCTTCTTCATGTCATCGAGTTCTGCTGGATCCTGAACAGGAAGATTACCTGACGACGACACCGCCTTCACCCAATAGTCCATGAACTGGGAGACAGCGTTTTTCACTTCTCCCCAGGGATGAACGTGATGAATCTGAGCGTAAAACAAGATCACCAGTCCAATGGCTGCAGCGATCGATAGAAAAGCTCCACCAGCCACCGTTCCCAGACGCTTCCGGCGAGCCAGAAGCTCGATCATCACCCAAGCGGGAGCCAGAGCAAATACCAGATAGGTTGCCAAAGTGACTTCTCCGCCAAGCAAAAACACGATAGCAGAATTAATCACGCAAGCCAGCAAGGCCCAACCCCGCTGAACATATGAACGTTGAGCGGAAGTGCCCATCAGTCCCAAAATAATGATTGGAAGAGGCGAAAAAATCGCAAGAAAAGCGCTCAGAAAAAGGATTGAGCTAAGAAAGAAAGGAATCAGCCGAAGCCAGAAAGGGATGCGGGGAGCGTAAGCTGCCCCATTCATAGAAAAAGGGGCACCCCCTCCCCCGATAGAGGAAGTTGAGTGCCCCGAATCAGAATCAGGACTCTGATGGGAACTATCAGGTGCCCATCGAGACATAGCCGACCAGCGCCAAGTTGCGAGCGCGCTTGACCTCTGAGGTCAACTTGCGCTGATGTTGAGCGCAGTTGCCAGAGATGCGGCGTGGAACGATCTTGCCATGCTCAGTGATGAAGGATTGCATCATGCGGATATCTTTGTAATCCATGACGAAATCTTGGTCTGAGCAGAAACGGCAGACTTTCTTACGTCCGAAACCGCCGCGGCGGCCTCCACGATCGTCTCCGTCTTTGTCCATGCCACGCTCTTCGCGAGAATCGCGGGATGGGCGTTCTTTCGAGTCACTCTTGATAAAAGCAGCCATTTTAAAATCTCCGTATCTTTAGACTCTCGGACAGGCTTCGCCCGTCCTGGTCATTAAAAGACTCTCGGCCCGGCTTCGCCCGGCCTGGTCATTAAAAATTTTTCAATTATTCTTCAGAACCTTCAGCAGCGACATCGTCAGCCGGTGCGCCACGCTCTTCTGGGATGTCGTAGCCACGGCGTTCAGCATTGCGCTCTTCACGGCGAGCTTCGCGCTCTTCTTCACGGCGCTTTGCAGCTGCGTGAATGTCAGCACGGCGCTTACGGAAAGCTTCAGCGTCGAACTCGTCCTGGAGGTTGACGGTCAAGAAACGAAGAACGTGTTCGTTGAGGCGGAGGTTACGTTCCATTTCATGAACGACATCGCCCTTGCCGGTGTACACGACGTACGTGTAGAGGCCGCGGGATTCCTTCTGAATTGGATAAGCGAGCTTGCGACGTCCCCAGTCTTCAGAGAGGACGACTTCGCCGCCAAAGTTGGCGACAACGCCTTGCAAACGCTCAACGAGCGCCTTTTGAGCGTCGTCAGAGATTTCAGAACGGGTGATAAAAGTGGTTTCATAACCGGCCAGAGGGGCCGTTGAAGTCTGAGCCATGATTTCTCCTTATGGATAGTGACCGGCAACAGCTCGAAATCAGAAACAATTCCTGATTTATTTCGCCAGTCAAAAGCCTCCATCACGATAATGGAAGCAAGGTTTAAGTACCTGTGACTGGGGTAGTTAACATAGGCCCTGCCCCGTTGGAACAGAAATTCTCTTGTCGCTGGCCGCTTCGCACCTCAAACTTTAAACATGAGAAACTTGTATCTTGCTTCCCTATTCCTCATGCCGCTTGCCGCACCTGCACTTGCCGCTTCAAACGGAGTAATGCGCCTGGATCTTTTCCAAGGGACTCAAGAAGTCACAGTAAAACGAGGCAACGATATCCTTCACCTGAAAGAAGGTAACTCCTTGCAACCTAAGGATGAACTCTCAACCGGCCCAAAAGAGTCGGTCCGCATCATCTTTCCTGACGGATCTCAGATCTGGGTAGGCAGCTCAACGACCGTTCAGGTCAATTCAGGCGTGGCCGAAGGCGGAGCCAAAATCCAACTCGTTCATATGAAAGAAGGAACGGGGCGCATTCTTGTTCCAAAAAGCTACGGAACGACCAAAAAAATCAAATTCGTTGTGAAAACCCCTGCAGCCACCATGGGGGTTCGGGGAACAGACTTTGTGGTCGACGCCCGAGCTTCCGGAAAGGACATCGAGCTTCACACCTTGGAAGGCTCAGTCGATGCAGCAAAAAGCGTCCGAAACCTCATTCAGAAAGATGCCGTTGCCGTCGAGACCGGATTTACGATTCATGCCCTCGATTCAAAGCCCCTGCCCCAACCTAAAAGCTTTGATGTGAAGGAATTCACAACCGAACTGAACCGCCGCGAGCCTGCCTTTGTCACTTATTCGATGAGGCCGCCTCAGCAAACTGATCAGGGCGCTCCGTCAGCGACTCAGCAACAATCCCCGGCGCCGGGGGAAACAAACGCGCCTCTCTCACCGGGCCTGAAAGGCAAAGTAGAGGGCATCATGCAACAGCACCAAAAATCCGTGGATCAGCAGACCGGCAATTAAGAAAGTATTCCTAGAGTCCGATCAGTCCAAGGATGAGGACTCTGAGGGGATCAGCTCAAATCGCCATTTTATTGGCATTACAGACATCCACAACGTGGATGTCAGAAAAGGCCGTGGCGACCGAAGCTCTCTCTCAAGGACTCAACGCGGCCCCGACGATCCAAGAGCTTGAGCGAGGCATAGCAAGTCGTCTCAAACGAGTAGAAGAATTCAAATTCATAGAAGAAGAAGCAACCAAACTAGGAGTCAGAGCCTACCTCTTCGGAGGAACTGCCGCTGGATACGCCCACTACGTAAAATGGGACCTGCAAAGAGAAAAAGGCGACAGCCGTTTCCAAAAAGACCGCTTCGATTACGACTACACCAATATCTACAGATCCACTCAGGACTTAGACATCGTCATCGACGGAAACCCAGAGCAAGCGACACAACTTCAAATCGCCCTCCAGCAAAAGTACCCTCACCTCCAAGGCAACAAAACCGCCTGGGAAGTGAGACTCCTCACTCAAGACATGGGCGATAAACAGGCAATCCTCAACAACCCCGACTTTCTCAACCAGCACACCGATTCAAATTCCACGGGAATGATCGAGATCACCCAGCCCAAAAACGGTGCGCATGTTGTAAGAGATGTCAAAGACTGGAACACCAAAGAGCCTTACTTCCTGAAAGACGTTCAGGACGGGATGTTGCACTATTACTTCTCCCCGAAGCATGCCACGACCAAATTTGCCAAAGAGGGACGCAACCCGCCAATTCTCTCCGCCATACGCTTCCTCACCAAAGCTTTCCAATATGAACTCAAGATCCGACCCGAGGATCTGGCTCAAATTAAAAAGATCATCCAGGAATTTGATCCCAAGCGCGATACGCAAAACGCTTATGTCGCCAATTGGATTGAGAAGAACGGCAAAAAGCTCATTCAAAACGCCGTCAACATTGAGTACGCGAAAAACACACTCGATCAACTAGGGTTGAGAGCAAAACTTCAGTTACTCAAAAACAACGCAAGCTCGATCGACTCTCTTGCCTGGTGGATGAATAAAGAGCCCCTGCAAACAAAGCCAGTGGGTGAAGGCTCAGGAAGAACCGCCAAGGAACTGGGGCTGGACATCGTTGCGCACGAGACAAACAGCTTTCTGGCCTACGAAAGCATTACTAGAGCCCACACCGGTGATCCCAACGTCTTGATCTCCCGCGATAACATCCCGGGTGAAGCAGCAGCCTTTGGCGATGGCTTTTATACCAAGATTGGAAAAGAAGGCGCGCGCGGAACAGGACTCACGATCCGTTTTCATCTTGATCCCAATGCAAGAGAGGTCCGCGACTTTACTCTGGTGAATAACCCTCCCTACGTCATTGTAAAAAACAAAGCCGCCCTCAAGGTCATTCCAGAAAGTCTTAATATCAGCGCTGTCGAATATTTTCAGATGCTTGAGAGTGGCAAGGCTGGAGATATGATCAATGACCGCGGGACTCTTGAGAAACTCAAACGCAGGATTTCGGCGCGATCCACTTCAATCAGTGACGACGATCTCAATGAGATTCTCAAAATCGTACGGGCTGAACTAGAAAAGCGTGAAAAACCCGAAATCTCCACAATTCTAAGAGAATGGTTCTCGCTTCCCGTCTCATCCAAATATCTAGAAATATTTGATGCGGTCGTCAAGAAAGGATCGGACAAAACAGATGCATGGCTTGTCTCTGATATTCTGCCCATGCCTCACTTCAAGGATCATCCTGATTGGATCGAGCGCCTAGCCGATAAATACAAAGGAACGTGGCGCTATAGCGCAATATGGCAAGATGTCGCCGAGCATGTTCTGTCTCAGCCTCACTGGGTAGGCCACCCGGAACTGATCGAGAGGTACTTCGACCGGAATAGCGAAAGAGTGATCGCTCAGCACATACTCTCTCAACCTCACTGGAAGCATCGCTCTGATTGGGTGGAGCGAATCCTGGACAAAGGGGGTGCGGACGAAGCAGTCATTCTGGGAGTCCTTTCCCAACCTCATTGGAAAGATCACCCCGAGTGGGTGGAGCGGATCCTGAACAGAGGAACACCCGTCAATGAATCCCCCATGTATACGCGTGACGGTCCTCACTGGAAGGATCGAGAAATCGCCCAGTACGTTCTCTCTCAAGCTCACTGGAAGGACCACCCTGAATGGGTGGAACGCCTCATCGATAAAGGAACTGCGGACGAGGAGATAATTTTTTATGTTTTATCTCGACCCCACGCAAAGGATCACCCTGAGTGGGTCGAAAAGTTAATCGATCATGGAAGAGTTGATGCATACATCGCTCGATACGCTCTCAGCAGGCCGGAGTGGAAGGATCATCCGCAGCTGGTGGAAAAGCTTTTGAAAAAAGGAACGGTTGATCGTGATATTGATGCATACATTCTCCTGGAGCCGCACTGGAAGGATCATCCTGCTTTGCGTCGCCTCTCCGGAAAAAAACAACCCACCACCGCGAATAACCTAAAAAAGGCTTTCGCCCAAGGTAAGTCTGTACTCAGTCCTCCGCAATCTTGCGTGGCTCGATTCTTGTCCAAGCTCTTTCAATAAATCTAACTCAGCCTTGTATCTAAGACTCCGATACGTCTAGAGATGAGGACTCTGAAGAGCGTTTCTCAAATCGTCATTTTATTGTCAGCCCTGACATTACAGACATCCACAACGTGGATGTCAGAAAAGGCCGGAGCCGCCGAAGCAATCCATCAAGGAATCAACGCGGCCCCGACGATCCAAGAATTAGAACGTGAAATCGCAGACCGTCTCAAGAGAGTCGAAGAGTTCAAATTCATCGAACAAGAAGCCAATAAACTAGGAGTCAAAGCCTACTTATTCGGCGGGACGGCAGCCGGCTACGCCCATTACGTAAAATGGGACCTCCAAAGAGAAAAAGGCGACAAGAGATTTCAAAAAGACCGCTTCGATTACGACTACACCAACATCTACCGCTCGACTCAAGACCTAGACATCGTCATCGATGGCAATCCAGAACAAGCGACACAACTCCAAAACGCCCTTCAACAAAAATACCCCCATCTTCAAGGCAGCAAGACTGCCTGGGAAGTGAGACTCCTCACCCAAGACCTGGGCGATAAGCAAGCGATTCTGAACAACCCGGACTTCATGAATCAAC
>JBJMMA010000214.1:0-9575 GCA_045805065.1 Bdellovibrionia bacterium
CCTGTGGAGTTTGAATCCGTATGCTGATTCATGAAATCGGGATTATTTAAGATCGCCTGCTTATCTCCCATGTCTTGAGTCAGGAGACGCACTTCCCAAGCTGTCTTGTTGCCCTGAAGATGCGGATACTTTTCTTGAAGCGCTGTTTGAAGCCTCTCTGCCTGAGCAGCATTGCCATCAATCACGATATCGAGGTCTTGATTGGAGCGATAGATATTAGTGTAGTCGTAGTCAAAGCGATCGGGCTGAAAGCGCTTGTCGCCTTTCTCGCGCTGCATGTCCCATTTCACATAGTGGGCATATCCCGCAGCCGTTCCCCCAAAGAGCCAGGCACGGACGCCAAGCTTGTGAGCTTCTTGCTCGATAAAGCGAAACTCCTCAACGCGCTTGAGGCGATCTGCGATGCCATGCTCGAGCTCATGAATCGATGGAGTCTTAACATTTGAGGCGTCATCGGCAGCCAGCGCGTACGGCGCTCCCCATCCCGTCCAAGCGGTTGGAAGCAGGCCAAGCGATAAGGATTGGAGCGCCAAGAGTCCAAAACCAAAGATGATTCTAGACCGGCTCCAAAGCATGCCCTTCATGAGACTCCCTCTTCCTTAGCTTATCGGCAAGAGGAAGCAACTTCTTGAAATCGCTTAATTAAACTTAAAGTGTGAAATCCATTCGCTTTAAAAGCGCTCCGGGCATCCAGGCGCCTCCGATTCCGCGCCGCTCATAAGTGCCTACTTCAGGAATAAAGGAGCGATTCACGGTCAAAGCCTCGAGCTCAGACCCAAGCACCGTGAAAAGACTATCGTCCCAGCGCATGTTCTCAATCGGAGCGACGATCTGGCCATCCTCCACCCAGAAGCAGGCGTAGCGGGTCATGCCCGTGATGCGTCCGTGAGACTGATCGCTCCAGTTCAGATAATGAAGATTAGAGAGATAGAGGCCCGTATCGAGCGCTCTGAGAATGCGCTCCTCAGCAAGAAGCCCACCCTCAACGGATGGCGAGCGAAGACTCTCGCTTCCGGCAGCAGCATTGGCCGTCACGCCGTACTCTTTTGCGGTTCGCGAGCTCACGAGCGTGTTCTTCAGCTCCCCATGCTCAATCAGCGGCAAGACTTCAGGCGCCATCTCACCCAGACCGTTGAAGCGCGGCACCTCCCCACCTCGGAAATCCTCGCTCAGTGTGAATAGAGGCGAAAGCGTCTTTGTTAAGCCAGGCGTCCCGCGCATCAGTCTCAATGCGCTCTCGCCTTGCTGAATCGCAGCCTCACTGATGCAGGCCCAGGAGAACATTGACACAAAATCATGAAGTGCGGCAGGAGCCAGATAAGTGCGATGCCTCCCGCGCATAACCTGCTTTGCGGGCTTTTCAAGAATCGGAAGCTGCGTGCGCGCTTTCTGCATTTCTTTCTCAAACGCCGACGCGTCCCAGCTCTTTCCAGCAAAGGTGCCCTTGAGCGCTCTCTGATTGGGCGTATAGACCGAGTAGTCCAGTGAGAAGGTCTCGCTCATGAACCAGAGGCTCTGGCCTTCGCTATTGGCCATCGCGCGAACAACCGGGCCTGCGGCGTAGATACCTGCGATATCGAGGCCCTTCACCGCCTCGCCCAGTAGACTCTGCGCGGCCTGCTCCCGGTCCAGGAGTTGCCCACGCGTTTCGTTTTCTCCAGAGCCATAATTCACGGGAAGCTGCGCATACGGATCAATCGGAAGATCCGCGATTTCCGCGCGGAGCGCTTTCAGCGTCTCATCGATGACCTCTCCATCTTTCCAGGAAAGGCCTGTCACCGTGCAGGTGCGACTTGCGCGTCTCAATCCATCAGGTCGCTCCAAAACGAGCGTGATATCGAGAGAGGCATCTTCCACAACGCCTGTCTGGCGAACTCTGGCGCCATTGATTCGGATGAACTGCGTGTCTTCCGCGGAGAGTCCGAGAAAGAAGTGCTCGCCTGCTTTTCTTGTTTTGAAAATGCGCTGAGAGAGGCTATCAAAATCCGTTTTTTGAATCACGATGCACCTCCGAAGATCTCAATATTCTCAAACAAGCAGACTGGCGAGCGATGGCCCACTCGAATGACCTGATTGGGCTCCCCTTTACCGCAGTAGGGCGTTCCAAAGAGTCCCATGGTGTCGCTGTTTCCAACCATTTTCAGGCCTCTCCAGAAAGGATTCGTGACGCCGCGATAGTTGGGGTTTCTGAGAGTCTTGGTGAACTTTCCGTTTTCAATCAGGCGCGCGTATTCGCATCCGAACTGAAACTTGTTTCTGAAGTCATCAATGGACCAGGACTTGTTGGATTCCATATAAACGCCACGCTCAACGCTTGCGATCATTTGATCCAGCGTTGAGCTTCCAGGCTCAAGGTTGATGTTGGCCATGCGATCAATCGGCGCGCGATTCCACGCCGAGGCGCGCGCATTGGCCACGCCTGCAAGACCCGATCGAACCTGGCTCTCCAGACTTCCCAAGCCTCTCAAGAGAACCCCGTCCTTGATCAGAAACTCGCGTGTTGCTTTCACGCCTGTATCGTCAAAGGCGTAGCTTGCAAACTCGTCTTGAACGGTTGGATCAAACGTCACGTTCATGAGTTTGGATCCGTATTGAAGCTTTCCAAAGTCCTCAGGCTTCACAAAGGACCAGCCCGCGTAATTTCTCTCATCCCCCAGAATGCGATCGAGCTCCAGAGGATGGCCGATGCTTTCATGGATCTGAAGCATCATCTGATCAGGCGCCAGAATCAGCGATCCCGTCATCTCAGGGCATTCATCCGCATGAGCCAGCTCAATGGCCTGTTCGGCGACTTTCTGAACTCGCTCCCAAAGGTTATCGGTGACCAAAAACTCAAGGCCCCCTTGATTGCTTCGAGCTCGACCGCCCGCATCCGTGCGCCTTTGGATGACGTTTCCGTTTTGCGCTGTCGCTTGAAAATCTGTCGTAATGAGCGAGAATCTTTGCTCGGCTTCCGAGCCATTGGAACTTACAAAACGAACTTCGGTTTCAACAATTCGAGCCGAGGCCTCGGTGCGGACAATTTCAGGCGAAACCTTCAGCTTTGTGCAGATCTCCTGAAGCAATCGATTGATCTCGCCCGCTGACATCGAGTTCATCGGCTTCAAGGCCGGGCTGGAATAGCGAGTCGTGACCGGAGGTCGCTGCGCCTGAGTAAAGCGATGCACCGCCATGTCGGACGCAGACAGTGCCTGCTGATGCGCGCGCTTGGCAGCCTCACGCAAACTCTCCGGATCCGTGCGAGTCGTCGCCGCATAACCGAACTGACCATTCGCAAGCACTTCAACCATCACCCCATGAGTGGTCGAAGCATCATTGGCCTGCGGCTTTCCATCGCGAAGCCTTCGCTCCGTCAGAGTCTCGCGCACTTCACGAAACCCCACCCACTCCGCGTTCTTCAGATCCAGATTCTCCAGCGCCTTCTTCAGATGTTCAGCCATATCCTGACTTTAAAGGTGTCCGACTCCTTTTGGTAGCAATGCCGCGTCATAACACCAAAGGTGGTCGCCTACTTTTGGCAGAGTGACTGCGTCATGAAAAGACGAACTTCTGCAAATCACAAAGCGAGTTCAGAACTCAGATCAAAGCCCGAGTCGTTCCGGCCATGGATGGCCATAGGGAATGTGACAGTATGTCACAACGAGGGCTTTGATCTGAGTTCTGAACTCGCTTTATGATTTGCTCGACTTTCGAAATCTTTGACGCACGTGCGCTACAAAAAGGAGGCGACCACCTTTTGGGACCACCTTTTGGGGGTGTCGTCAGATCAGACACACTAGGTAAATTTAACCAGGCGCAACATGTCACCGGGCCTAGGAGCGGGTGGGTCCATAGGTTGAATTTATTGGGGTTTTTATCAATTAATTCGGTTTTTAATACCTGACTTTAGTTGTCAAACGTTGGCACTACGTTTGCTCTATGGGGCAGCGTGACGGGTTGCCGGGAACCCTCCAAAGTTGAATTCCCCGGTGGCGTAGATAAAGGCAACAAAGACTATGAGTAACGTCGTATCGTTGAAAGCAGTTCGTGATATCAAAACAGCACAGACGGAAGATTACGCTTACCACGCGGAGATTCTGGGGATGGATAAGCTCCAGCTCCTCGAAGAAATGGTACGCTTCCAAGAAGAGCGAAGCCGCGTGGGCCACCTGACACTTCAGATGATGATCCGAGGAAGAATTCTTTTCAAAGCCTTGGAAGAGAACGCTGAGACCCAGGAGCTGAAAATCCTCACCCGCTCTTATCGCAGACACCTCGAATGCGAGCTTGCCGACTATCGCGAGAAGCAATCGCAAGGCGCGCAGTAGAGTTTGAATCGGCTCAGAGAACTCGGCCGAACCTAAAGAGTTCTCAATCTCTCATCTCTCCGAAAAAAACCGGGGCGAGCAGATCATGCCCGTCCCGGTTTCTATTTTTCAACTCAACGCAAACTGATTAAAACAGGCCAATCACAGAAGATTCGAAGCAAGCTCAGAGAGCTTCGAGCGCTCACCCTTCGTAAAGGTGACGTGTGCCGAGATTGACTCGTCTTTGAAACGATCCACAAGATAAACGAGACCGTTGTTTGCCGAATCCACGTAAGGATTATCGATCTGATAGCTATCGCCCGTCAGAACGATCTTCGTGTTATCGCCTGCGCGAGTGACGATCGTTTTGATTTCGTGCGGGGTCAAGTTCTGCGACTCGTCGACAATCAAGTATTGCTGCGGAATAGAGCGACCGCGGATATAGGTCAGCGGTTCGATCTGGAGCAAGCCTTGATTCATCAGCTCCTGGCAGCCTTTTCCTGCGCCACGGCGGCCTTTGGAGCCCGTCGTGCCGAACAAGAAATCGATGTTATCGTAGATTGGCTGCATCCATGGATTGAGCTTCTCTTCGATATCACCTGGCAAGAAGCCGATGTCTTTGCCGAGTGGGAAAACAGGACGCGAGACGAGCAAGCGATGGTAAACGCCTTCGTCCACCGTCTTGGCAAGACCTGCTGCAATCGCAAGAAGCGTCTTACCGGTACCGGCTTTACCCACGAGCGACACGAGCTTGATATCGTCGTTCAAGAGAGCGTCGATCGCGAAAGCCTGTTCCGCGTTCTTTGGGAAAATTCCCCAGAGCCCTTCAACTGGCTTGAAGAGCGGAACGATCGCATCGAGTTCTTTTGAGAAGCGACCCATCGCCGTGTGATTCGGATTGAGCGCGTCTTTCAGAATCACATATTGATTCGGCTTGAGCGCCTGGCCTTCTTTCCAAGCCAAGCGCTTCTGTTGGTAGAATTCATCAACGCGGCTAGCGTCAACCGTAAGGGTGAGCGTACCAGCATACAGCTGATCCGGCTCAACGCTCTCGGGTTCATAATCATCTGCGGTAATTCCAAGCGCGTCTGCCTTAATACGGAGATTCACGTCCTTGGTGACGAAAACCACTGGGCGCTTTGGATGTTCCTTCTTCAGGCTGATTGCAAGAGCGAGAATGCGGTTATCCGCTTTCTCCATCTGCAATTCCATCGGAAGAGGCTGATGGCTTCCAAGCTCCACGGTGAGAAGTCCGCCGTTTGGAAGGCGCACACCTTTTGAGAGCTCGCCATCGGCTCGCATTTCGTCAATCAAACGAGAGAAAAGACGAGCATGGCGGCCGTTTTCCGACATTTCGCGTTTAAAGCGATCGATCTCTTCGATCACAACGATCGGGATAATGATGTCGTTGTTTCCGAATTTGAAAAGCGCTTGGGGGTCGAAAAGCAGTACGTTGGTATCCAGGATGAACGCTTTGCGCATAGCCTTTTAACGCTCCTTGTATCGGGCCCCGGAACAACTCAGAAATAACCGTTGTAAGAGCCCGGTAGTATCAGTCGGCAATCGTTGCCTACCTGACTAGACTCTAGAACAAGTCAAAGTCGTTACGCAAGATGAGGTGTCAAAAATTTAGGCCGCCCCTACTAATAGACATTTGGGCCAGCGCGTGAACTTAAAAGCCCATGCCAATGTGGAGCAGATATCGACGTTCTGGATTGATTTTAGCCATGGAGCTCATTTCTTGGGCATATGTCACGGCGAGTAGCTGCACGAGGCCAAGGTCAAATCCCAAACCAAATGTTGGGTAAATTTGGTTAAGCCCTGCGTAAACATGAAACAGTGGAATACTGAACTCCGCGCCAAAATGATTGCGCAAGCGAGAGTCCACCGATTGATTGATGTGCCGCATGTCATAAGCAAGGGTTGCCGCCATATGCGCAAATTCGTAATGAACAGATAGACCCGCCGACAGATTTCCAGGAAGCGGCTCTGCCGTATCGTTTCCGAAACTCACTCCCCCGATTTCCGTCCAGGCAGCGCCGGCTTGAAGTCTCAGGCGCGAAGAGACGCGATAAATATACTGGGTTCCCAGATCAAATCCCATTCCGCTGCCAAACCCGCCCACGATCTTCTTAAGCTCGTCTTGATCGATATTGACGATTTGTTTTTGCGTGAGCGTATAATAGCCGCCACGGCGAAAAAGATACTTGAAGCCAAAACCAAACCGCAGATCGCTTTGAGACTTTCTGCCGCGATCCAGACCAAAGCCATAACCCAGTTGAATCCCGTTCGTCGTCTGATACCCCATCTCGACTTGCGGCAAGGACTTGTTCTGGGAAATCAGAGAAAGCTGCTGATCAAACAGGACTGCCAAGCCGAAGTTTTTCGTCACATACGAAGGAACGTAATTGCCGTGCAGATAAACGTTCTTTCCCATGAGGATATTGAGAGAATCACCACTGAGATCCTTGAACTGATCGTAGCTGCTCTTGGTTGCGTCCACGATGTCGCCCGAGATCTCAAGATCCGTATTGAAATACTGAAAAGTCGAACTCTCAATGCCAGCAAGCCCCGCAGGATTGTAGAACAAGGCTTCTTCGTCATCTGCAACACTGACAAACGCGTTACCCATCGCCATGGCACGGGCGCCCTGATAAAGCTCACGCATGCTCTGATGAGGATCCGCAGTAAAATCAGCGCGTGCCTCCGCGCCCATCAGCACAAGACCGGAAATCATGAGGAGTGAGGAAAGAAAACTTCTCACTGCCACCCCAATGGACTGACGTTAACCATGTTGACGAGGCCCGCAGCCGCGCACGAATTCACATCCGTTGTCTGAGCCTTGCACGAATTGCGATTGCGAAGCGTCTTGGGACACTTGTGATCCGTCGTGCATCCACTCGCAAAGCCGCAACCCGATACCTGCCATCCCGGAAGACCAGGATTTCCGCCCGTGCATCCGAAATCACAAGCTTGATCCAGAGCGGTTGCAAGCGTCGTTGCAACCGTACCGAGAGAGCTTTTGAGACCGGATGGAAGAATGTTCTGAGCCGCGTTGATCGCATCGACGAAGTTCAGCACCGAAGAGGCATAGCCGCATCCATCGGTGGAGACATTGGCCGGGGTCGACCACGGAAGCTTGGCCTGAGGGTGAAAGTTCGCATCTGGATTTCCGTAACGATTCTGCAAGCTCCCGATTCCGGCAAGTGACGTGAAAAGCAGATAGAGATTGGAATCATCGGTTCGGTCAAAGGGATAGATCGAACCTACGTTGTAAGAGCCCGCATTGATTGAACCCGAAGGAAGAATCGGAATGCCAGAATTGGTCGTCGCCATGAGCGCGTCCTGGCTCAAAAGAGAACCTTCCGCCACATGGTCTGCGCCAATCTTGGATGGAAAAAGCTTGCTTGCGTAATTGAAGAATCCGCTCGAGAGCGATCCCGCATTGACGACCATGTCACCCATGACTTTGAAGTAATTGATATTGGCCCAGCAGGCGTAAGCCGAGGCCGTCATCATGCGAATCTCGTTATCGCTGTTGGCGGAATTGTAGACTGGAAGAAGAAGATCCAGCGCCGTCGCGCAATCCTCAGTCGTCAGCGCTTTATTGGCTTGATCGATGATCTGGCGCTTTCCAAGCTCAGTCGAGCCATCGGGCGAAGGCGCACCGCAGCCGCTCAATAGCCCAGCAATGAAAATGAGAAGACTGAGCGCAGCTTGCGCGAATTGAAACCTCAGAACCGCCTCCTGCAGTATCCCCCTCAGGGAACCGCAGGGAAATTACCGGCGGATCAGCTGAGGAATTTCACAATGCGCTCACAACCATCCTTGAGTGAGCGCTCGTCCGTGGCGTAGCTCAGTCGAATGTACTTTGGCGCGCCAAATGGCGTGCCTGGAACGACCGCAACCTTTGCCTTCTCCAGAAGTCTTTCAGCGAACGAGACTGAGTCCTCGCCCACTCCTACCATCAGGTAGAAAGCCCCGCCTGGAGCGAACACTTCTATTTTGCCGGCTTTTTTAAGAATATCCAAGCAAAGATCCCGGCGCGTGCGGAAGCTCTGAACTTGTCCTGCGAACTCGCTCTCAGGAATCTTGAGACCGGCAACACTTGCCCACTGAGCCGGAGCATTGATGCCGGAGGTGCTCTGACCCTGCAAAGTGATCAGAGCCTGAGTCAGCTCTTTAGGTGCAACAGTCCAGCCGATGCGCCAGCCGGTCATGGCAGCGCTTTTCGACATTCCATTGACGGTGACCGTCTGATGAGCCCACTCGGGAACCGCAGAGAGAAACGAAACAAAAGGCTCGTCCGTGAAAACAATGCGATCGTAGATCTCATCGCTCACCACCCAGAGATCACGGGCCTCAGGAGTCGTCTTTAGAACTTCCCCCAAAGCCTTGAGCTCAGCGCGTGAGTAAACAGCGCCTGTAGGATTGCTCGGTGAGTTCATGATCAGAATGCGCGCGCGTCCCCCACTTGCTTTGAGAGCGGCGCGAAGCTGATCTGGAGTCATCTTGAAGTCTTGAGAGATCGTCGTTTCGATGAAGCGAGGCTTGGCGCCCGCGATGCGAACCATCTCGGGGTAGCTCAGCCAGTAAGGCGATGGAATCAAAACTTCATCGCGCTCATCGAGCATTGCCATGAAGATGTTGAAAAGGCTTTGCTTGCCACCATTGGTAACTACAACGTGCTCGGGTTTCCACAGACCGTGCGAGGACGCAGCGACTTCCGGCTGCTGGCGATTGGTCTTCTCCGCAATCGCTTGCCTGAGCTCCGGAATACCTGCAACCGCCGTGTATTTTGATTTGTTGGCCTGGACTGCTTCGATCGCAGCTTTTTTAGCCGCATCCGGCACATTGAAATCAGGCTCACCTGCCGTGAGATTCACCACATCGATGCCTTGAGCCTTCATAGACTGCACGGCAGCGTTGAGCTTCAAGGTCACGCTTTCAGCAATTCCATCCAGTCTTTTGGAGAGTCTCACGCCTTCACCTTCTTCATTTAAATTTTTTCTGGGGAATCTTTTTTTCAAGCGCCTTAGCCACTTGTTCAGGCACGTACTGGCTGATGTCACCGCCATAGTGAAAGAGCTCTTTGATCATCGTCGAGCTCACAAAATAAAGATGCTGCGCCGTCATCATGAAAAGAGTCTCAACCTGGCGGTTGATCTCCTTGTTCATGCTGGCCATCATGAACTCGTATTCGAAATCACTTGCGGCGCGAAGCCCGCGAATGACGGCGTGAATGTTGTTCTGCTTGCAATACTCCATGATCAGGCCCGGCCAACGATC
>JBJMMA010000215.1:0-10539 GCA_045805065.1 Bdellovibrionia bacterium
ACTGTTGCATCGATTGCTCTTGTCGGGTGGCGGTTTGATATTGCCGTCTTGAAAACAGTTTTGCCAGGCTACATCACCGTGAAGGCCAACACCGCGGTTTTGTTTGCAGCCCTTGGTACTTCAATCTGGTGTTTGGTTCGCCAACCTCGTGCCCGGTGGGCATTCACTGTTGCTGCGATCCTGTCTGGGTTTGCAATCCTTGTGTCGTCGCTCACCTTGATTGAGTACTGGGCGCACGTCAATCTAGGCATTGACGAGTTCCTTTTCAAAGACACTGACAGCATGAACAGGTGGCCTCCTGGGCGGATGGCGCCCATCACCGCGGTGAGCTTCATCTTGATGGGTTCGTCGATTCTTTTGGCGAACAATCCGTGGAAGCGATTTCACAAGGTCACTAACTTCTTTGATCTTTGCGTAGGATTGGTCGGCTTTCAGTCTCTAGTGGGTTTCATCTGCGGCGTTCGGTCGGTATTTGGCCTTTCGGTCTATACGCAGATGGCGATTCACACGACGATTCTCTTTGTGCTTCTCACTACGGCACACACCCTTCTTCACTCAAGAAGAGGATTTGTGGCCATTCTGCGCTCCCACTCCATGGCTGGGTCCATGGGAAGACGACTCATGCTTGCAGCTGTGTTGCTGCCCACTTTCACGATGTGGATTCAGGTCTATTGTGAAAAGTTCGGATGGCTGGATGCGGGCGGCGGTGCAATGGTCAGAACGACTGCGACAGCTGCGTTCCTGATCGTGATCGTCTGGAGGACAGTCACAGAACTTCATCAGTCAGAGCAAAAACGCGCCGAATCGGAGTTTGCGAAAGCGGGCTTTATTGCTGATATTACGGCAAGAAAAAAAATGGAGATTGAGACCAAGCTCCACAATGCCCATCTTGCCGCCATTATCGCGACTCAGTATGAGATCGCCACCGCCGGGATGGATCTGGACAAAGTACTGAATCTTGCCGTCTCGCGCGCGAAGACGTTACTTCAAGCAGAAGGTACGATCGTGGAAATGGTTGACGGCGATGAGTTGCACTACCGGGCTGCAAGCGGTACCGCAGTTCAGCACCTGGGTCTGCGCTTGAAGATTGAGTCGAGCTTCTCTGGGTATTGCCTGCGTGAAAAAAGATTCATGAAATGCGATGACGCTGAGATCGACTCGCGTGTGAATGCGGAGGCCTGCCGCAGAGTGGGCGTGCGTTCGATGATCGTGGCGCCGCTTATGAGTGGAGATCGCGCGATCGGGGTATTCAAGGCATTTTCCTCAGAAAAAAGCGCTTTCAACGAATCTCAAATCAATACCTTGCAACTTGTGGTGGGTCTGATTGCTGAAGCTCTCTCTCGCGCCCAGACGTTTTCCGAAAAGCAAAAGGCTAAGGAAGAAGCGCAGCGTGCCGCACGAGCCAAGGCCGAGTTTCTGGCCAATATGAGTCATGAGATTCGCACTCCTCTGAATGGCATCATCGGGATTTCCGACTTGCTTGCGGAACTGCCGCTTGGGGAGCAGCAAAGAAAGTATACTGAGATCATTCGCTCTTCAGGCCAGGGTCTTTTGACGATCGTGAACGACATTCTGGATTTCTCCAAGATTGAAGCTGGCAAGCTGGATCTTGAAGTCATCGGCTTCAACTTGAACACTCTTGTTCAAACGCAAGTCAATTTGCTCGAGACTGCGGCTAAAGATAAGAACCTCATCATCATGACGAAGATTGATCCTTCCCTTCAAGGACACTTCGCCGGAGACCCAGGTCGCATTGGCCAGATTATTCTCAACTTGGTTGGCAATGCCATTAAGTTCACAAGCGCGGGCTTCATCTCGATTCATGTCACGCCCGTTGAATCAACGGATCCATTGGCGCAATATGTGAAATTTGAGGTTCGCGATACTGGCATCGGTATTCCAGGCGATGCTTTACAAAAACTCTTCCAGCCGTTTACGCAGGCCGATGGCTCCACGGCGAGACGTTTTGGCGGCACTGGCCTTGGCTTATCGATCAGCAAGAGACTCGCTGAGCTCATGGGGGGCCAGATCGGGGCGGAAAGCGAGCCAGGAAAAGGCTCGGCGTTCTGGTTTACGGTGCGGCTCTCAGCTGCTGAGAAGGTCGCCAAGGCGATCAAGGCGGAATTGGCAGTGGAGAGCGCGAAGAACGAAAGCAGCGCTCAATCAAAATCTCAGCAAGATCGATCGAAGTATCGAATCCTGATTGCCGAGGACAATTCTGTGAATCAGATGGTGGCGTTGGCTCAAATGAAAAAGCTGGGTTATTCCGCGCAGGCTGTCGCAAATGGTAAAGAAGCCGTTGATGCTTTTTCTACCGGCTCATTTGATCTGATTCTCATGGATTGTCAGATGCCTGAAATGGATGGCTTTGAGGCCACGAAAAAGATCCGTGAGCTTGAGGCAAGCAGTGGCAAGAGAATCCCTATCATTGCGCTTACCGCAAACGCCATGAAAGAGGACGAAGAGAAGTGCCTTCAAAGCGGCATGACCGATTTCATCAGTAAGCCCGTCAAGCAAGAGCAGCTATCTGAGAAGTTAGAGCGCTTACTTACCAAGTCACAAGGAGAGGTGGCTTAGTATGACACTGACTCTGATGCAGCAAGTGGACAAGGTTGTGGGCGTTCCCATTGCCTGGATGCTCGGTTTTTTCACACATCGCTCAAAGACTTTGGCCGGAGATCAGAAACCTTCGCGGCCCAAAAGAGTGATCTGCACGAAGTTTGTGGGACTTGGTAGCGTAACGCTAGCGCTCCCCATGTTGAAAGCCTTGAAGGAGTCCGGCGTAGAGATCGCGTTCTGGACATTTTCAAGCCAGGCAGAGCTTTTGAGAATCTCAGGCTATGTGGACCATGTCTGGGTTGTGAAGCCGTCCTTACTTCGGTTTCCTCTGAGCATGCTGCAGTGCCTTTGGAAGGCGATTCGCTTCAAGGCTGATGCTTTTCTCGACATGGAACAGACATCCAACTGCTCGGCGATTTTGGCGCGATTGTCGGGTTCGCCAGTGCGGGTTGGTTTCTTATGCGGCAAGCCTGTGCGCGAGGGACTGTTTACGCATCTTGTGTCCTTAACGGCAGGCCGTCATATGTGTGAGAGTATTTTACTGATGGCTCACTCGATCGGCGTGAACGCGGATCTTGCCTCACCTCTGCCCTCTCCTCGTGTTCCTCACTTCTCTCAGGCAAAGCCCCAGATTGGTTCCGCAGCTAAAGTCATCGTCGTCAATATCAATACCAGCGATCTGGGCCAGCTCTTGAGGCAATGGCCGGATTCGCATTGGGTAAGCCTTTGCCGTGAGCTGCTCAAGGACCCGGAAGCTGAGCTTGTTTTCCCTGGTGTTCGGTCCGAAGCGGCTAACAATCAGCGAGTCATTGAACAGCTTGTCGCGGCCGAAGGCGAGAGCGTGCGCACGAGGATTGTCAATTTGGCTGGCAAGTCCTCGCTTACAGAGCTCATGGCCCTTTTGAAGGATGCTCATCTCGCCATCAGTGTCGACAGTGGAGTGATGCATCTGGCGGCGTGGGCCGGGACGCCTGTCATTGGCCTTTTTGGGCCCGAGACGCCTCAACTTTATGCCCCTCGAAGCAAGCGATCAAAAGTGATCTGGGCTGCACTGCCTTGCAGCCCCTGCTGTACCGTTGCGACTGAAAAGCACACGCGCTGCCGGGATAATCAGTGCATGAAGAAAATCGCACCAACACAGGTTCTATTGGCAGCCCGGGCTTTAATTCAGGAGATCGAACGCGGGCAGCACCCGCTTGTCGCTTAAGCGCACTCAGCTTTCCGAGTTCCCGAAAATACGAAGCAATGGTTCTTGCACGAAATCCATTGGGCGTGGAAGAAGCTGCAACGTCACGCCAAATGCAAGCATGCCTGGGGCAAGCAGATAACGGGCATCGATTCCAAATGGCAGCGTGATGAGCAGGACGTATCCAATGTTCACCAGGACGTAGCGCAAACTTGCATCGAGTGGGTTACGTCTCAGATAGCTTGACCAGATCCAGATCATTCGCACCCAGATCAGCATCATGATGATGTCGATGATCGTTCTTGGGCCCTTAGGTACATAGTCATAGGGAAAGATCTGGCCCCATTCAAAGAACAGACTCCATGTTTTTGCTAAAACGTTAATCGCAGTTTCGCCAGGGCGAATCTGAACGCATTCTGAAACCTTCTGCCAAGCCTCGGTATTGAGCGAGAGGAGCTGATCATCGGTCAAGCACTGGCCCGATATGATCTCCTTGAACGGCCGTGTGGACATGACGTGTTGCAAGTCCTCGGGATCCCACCAGTCAAATCCTAGGCGGCACAATCCATAGTAAGCTTGTTGCCCTGCCGTCCCGGTTTGGGAAAACAAAGGGCGCTTGAGCGTGATCAGATTTCTTGTCACCCAGACAGAAGGTGCCGCAAGGCTCAGCACGACGCCAAGGATGAGTGCCTTTGTGGGGATTTTCCGGATGGGACGCCAAACCGTATTAAGAACTGCCAGAAGGGCGGGGAACAATAAGTAATAGGATCTGCAAAGCGCAAGTAGCCCGAACGTGAAGCCAGAGCGCGCGGTGCGGCCTTCGAAAAAGTACAGCGAAGCCAAAAAGAACAAAAGCACGCTGAGACTTTCGGTCAGAGGATAATTTCCCATGGTGATCAGCATAGGGCAGAGAGCAAGAACCCAGGGGAAGACCTGAGGGCGACTCAGGCCCATGGCGCGACCCAGCTTTTCACTGGTCTTCATTGCCAAGAGATCAAAGACCATATTGAGAATGCCTGGTCCGTACACATCGCTTATTTCAAAAGTATAGAGGATCGAGAGGATAAACGGATATAGGGGAGGTCGTTGAGAGGTTGGCGGAAACGGCGGAACCCAGCACCGACTGAAGCCATGCCCTGCCGCCAGATTATGGGCAATGACTTGAAAGTCCCCCGCATCACCCCTCGGGTGCGGCCTCATCAGCGCCAGAAGCCCGACACGGAACAATACCGCCCAGAAATAAGGATTATCCCAGCGGAAGAAAGCTCGTACTGCCTGAAGTCGATTCACCTTCCAACGCATAGAAAATGTGTTCCTTTGGTTATGATTTTATATCATCATAAGCTCATGGCAGCCGAAAACACCTCTCAGTCGAAAAAATCGATTAAACTTTATTTAGGTGCCGCTGTTGCGCTGATTGTTTTAGTTGCGGGCGCGCGTGGCTATCAATCCCTGCAGTATTCAAAGAAGTGCGGCGTACCTCGAACCTCTTGTCGTGAGCACCTCGAAGCCGGGTGTACCGCCAGCGGCATCTTCACGGTGGCAGGCCCTCAGGGAGTCAACCTGAAAGCTTACTGCGATCAGAAGACCGATCAGGGCGGCTGGATGCTTGTTCTGAACTATAATCACCGCGGTGGTACGAATCCCGTGCTCAACGCGCGCAAGGCAGATCTTCCGCTGGCTTCCGGGTCCTCATTGGGAACCGATGAAAGCGGCAGCGAATACTGGGGCCACACGGTTCCTGATATGATGAAGAACCTCGAGTTCTCAGAGCTTCGTTTCCACTGTGAGATTGCAAATTCGAGCCGCGTGGTGGATTTCAAGACACCCTCCAAGAACTGCATCTCCTACTTCAAGACCGGCAAGGGTGATTGCGCAGGAATGGGATCGGAATTCAGCCCGCTTCCAGACCACAGCGGAAAGCTTCCTAAAGCTGCAACAGGCGGATTCAAGGACAAGGGCGATTACGCGATGACCGAGTTCCCTTTCTTTCTGGCAATGGGTAACCATTGGGGAATCCATGGTCTTGAACGCCGCTGGGAGTGCGACGAATACAATAATGGCGATGGCGTGAATTCCCATCACCAGATCTTTGTTCGCTGAGCGAAGCTCCTAGTGCCAGCCCCAATCATAGGGGCCATCGTATCGATAGGTCTTGAAGCAGGTTGCGCCTGGCTTGACGAAGCGGGGTGGATAAGGAGCGCCGTCGTTCCAATTGACGGTGGTCTCGTTATACACCCACTGCCACTGGGTGAACTCCAGGCAGCAAGGCCTTGCTTGCGTGCACTCTTCCGTACCCGGCATGTGAATCACTTTGTCGTAAACGGCAAGTGAGACGCCACCATAGTGCTTGGCCCAGTTCCAGCCATCCATCAGCGTGTAAGTGGCTGAGAATGCGCCTCCGAGATAAAGGATCATGGCGAGCGAATAGAGCTTCTGGTTTTCAGCCTCTTTGCTCCAGGCCGCGCGAATCGCGACGAATGCCGCAAGAAAGATCTGAAGTCTCAGGCCGTAATACACCAGGCTTCGGTTCTGCATCACAAAGTATGGGACTGTACAGATCAGCCCGCCCAGGAGCAAAAGCCAGGTGAGTTTGATTCTCGGATTGGCCTTACCGGGCAAAGGGTCCGTCAGTGGATTTAACGCCAGAAGGGTTCCTGCCGTTGCCAGGACAAAGGCAATCGGATACTCGGCCTCGCTTTGGCCAAGGACGATGGCTTTTAAATTGAGAAGATCCAGAAACGGTTTACTGATGGCGTAAAGCCCGATCAACAAGTAGTAGCGCGCCGTATGAGCCATATTAATCGGCGCATAGGAGATCACGATTTCAGGTCGGTTGGAGGTGCCGGGATTAAGTCCTCGATAAAGCAAAACGTAGGTCGTTCCCAATATGGCCGGCGTCAAGACTTCGCCCCAATGGATCTGTTTTTTGTCTGATACGACCCAGTTCCAGAACGATGTCCAAAAGAGCATGAAGAACGTGGCTTCATGGCTTTGACAGGCAAGAAAGCAGGAGAAGATGGCAAGCGGGTAGCGAACCCAATGTGCTCGTGACCAGGCAGGAAGGTCTTTGTCATCGGCGTAAAAGAAAGCCCAGAAAAGTCCTAAGAGTCCTGGCTGCATCCAGCAATCAGGATAAATCATCGTCGTGCATAGTACCCAGGTTGGCGTCCACCAGACCAGAAGCGCGATCAGCCAGAGCGTCTCTTTGCCAAGCGGGATGGCTTTCCTGACCAGGACCAAAATTCCCCAGGCAAAGGCAAGACACGCAAGCCAGGATCCAACCCAGTCAAAGTAGTTATAGCTATGGGCGCTCACGCCCATCGACGTGAGAAGCTTGAAGTAAAAACGGTAAGGCAGGGGGCGAAACGTACCAAAGAGGAAGATCCTCTCTTTTTGAGGAAGAAAAAGCAGCGACAGATGCTCAAGCCAGGACATTGCGCCTGCCCCGTCCTTATAAAGGAACTCCCCTTCATCCATCGCGCCCCAGCGCGAGTTGGGCAAAAAGAAGATCAAAGCAGCAATAGGCAGAGAGAGCGCGTACAGCCACTTCCAAATTTTGGATTTAGCCAATTTGAGCGGTCCTTGTTTTGGTTTCAGCTGCTTCGGATACGGCCGAGCTCTCCTGGATGATCACATTGGGTCGACCCAGACTCAGTTCGTAAATCCTGCCGACATACTCGCCCAGGATCCCAATGCAAATGAGCTGAATGCCGCCCACCAATCCTAAAAGAGAGATTGTGGATAGCCAGCCCGGGACAAAGTTTTTGTGAAAAAGCGACATGCCCAGATGAAACAAAATGGTCGCAATACACAAGAAGCTCACCGCTATTCCGATGTAGCTCGCAAACTGAAGTGGCTTTCGCGAGAACGAGAAAACGGCATTGAATGCAAAGCCAAGCATCTTCCGGAACGAAAACTTCGTTACGCCGGCGTGGCGGGATTCTCTTCGGTACGAGACAACCGCTCTTGGAAAACCCACCCACACAGCAAGGCCCCGCCAATAGGGCCCTACTTCCTTGGTTTGAGCCATGATGTCGAGCACTTTCCGATCCACCAGTCTGAAGTCCCCGACATGCGCGGGAAATGCACCATTGGTGAGTGCCGCGATGACTCTGTAGAACACGCTTGCAGTGACGCGCTTGAACCAGGTGTCCGTGGAGCGATCGTTGCGCCAGCCGATCACGACAGCGTGACCTTCTCGCCACTTCTTTACCATTTCAACGACAACCGATGGAGGATCCTGAAGATCCACGTCCATCGTGACGCAAGCCATGCCTCTCGCCTCTTTCATTCCGGCCAAAAGCGCGAGCTGATGACCAAAGTTGCGCGAAAGTTTCACAAGTCTCACGTGATAGGACCTGTGGCGAGACTCTTTTTTGATGACCTCAACCGTTTGATCCGTGGATCCATCATCGACAAAAAGAACTTCAAGAGAGGGTAGCTTCTCGCGCTGCTCATCGATGGCGTTCAAAAAAGAACCGATGCACTTTTCCTCATTCAGGCACGGAACAACAATCGAGAGCTCCGGCCACATACGCGTCTCATTTGTGATTTCATTCATGAGAGGAGCTCCTTTGGGCACGGATCGCCACGTTCCAGGCAAGCCAGCGCGCACCCGGAACCCAAGAGAACAAGACGCGATCGATTCGATGAAGAACGTCAAGCCATCGGCCGATGCGAGGCGCATCCTCGATGATCTTTTTCCAGTAGCGCGACTGGTTGGGATGAATTCGATCGATCAAAAAGAATTTCAGAAAAATCGCGAGCGCCGTGTACCAGTAAAAGCGGGTCTCAACGCGGGCAAAGCGGCTGCGAATCAGCTCAAGATCCGCGCGACGAAGCGGATGCTCATCGGGCGTCCGAACTTGGGTTGCCATGTGACGGTAGACCTGGATCACAGGGTTATAGTGCACAGGGTCCCAGAAAACAGCGCTTCCACCTGGCTTAAGCTTTGGCTGAACCTGGTTCAAGAAGGCTTCAATATCCACGTGATGCAAAAGATTTGCGGCATAGACAAAGTCATACTGGCCGTCTGAGACCTGGGATAAATCCATGGCGGATGCTTCGACGGTCTCAACTGCTACGCCATGCCTGGACGCCAGTCGGTTTGTAACCTGAAGCATGCCTGGGGAAATGTCGACTGCAGTAACAAGTGCGCCCTTTTTGGCAAAGTAAACGGATGATTCGCCTAAGCCGCATCCGATATCCAGGACACGTTTCCCTCTCAGATCCCCCATCCAGCGGATGACTTGCCGATTTTCAGGACATGAGCCGGATTCGAAAAGCGCATCGACTTCAATCTGACTGACGTCAACGCTTGCGGCCCACTGGTCATGAAACTGGGCTTCGGATTTCTCCAAGTCATGTGAGGCCAAAGCTGAGGAAGTACTCATTTGACGGGAGCTCCTTTTGGGAATACCGGCTCTGGTCCTGAGCCTCTGACGCGATTTTGATTTTTTCTCTTCTCGTTGTCTTGCCTGAGAATCTCTTTGCGCTTTTCCGAATCAGCCCAAGCCGAAACGATTTGCGAGATCCGCGGGTCTTGCCAGTTTGAGACGGGATAGATCTCTGAGAACTCCTCGCGAACGCGCCTCACTTCATCGACAAAGTTCGCGGTGACTTGGGCCTGCGAGAGTTTTCCCTTGCCGGATTTCATCACCATCCAGCTTCGCTCAAAAAAGACACGTGGATCGTTCACGGAAAGACTGACTTCGGGGTAGCTTCCGTAGTGGCAACCTTCGCAATTTTCAACGATCTGCCTGACTTCACTCATCCGGCGCAGGGCGCCTGAGTTATAGAGAATCTTGAAGCGATCGTCGTAAACCTTGGGCGGGGCTGAAAGCGTGTAATCGCAGCAAGTCGTGAAATCCCCGTTCGGGCGCACGACAAAGTAAAGATCCGGGCTGTCGCAAACATTGTTTTTGCGCCAGGAAGGACCATTTCCTTTCAGAAATGACACTGCGCTGCGCACGTAGCGTTCAGAATCAAAGAGTGGCCAGCCTTCCTCTTTCATCTCAAGGACTCGCTCAATCGTGCGATCAAGATCACCATAGAGACTTGAATCAAATCGAAACAGATCATCAAAACTTCTGAAGCCCCGAGGCGAATCCTTTGGCGCGATATGCACAGGAACCAGCGACACGTACCAGCCGATACGCTTTGCAAATTCCAGAATGGCTGGGATCTCCCGGTGATTGAAGCGGCTCAAGACAGTTCCAAAGCTCAGAACGGATGAGCCCTTTCTGAAGACGCGCGAGATGCGCTCGATCGTCTCGATGGCGTTTTGAGCAGATCCAGGGACTGCGTTGATATAATCGAACGTGTTGAAATCCAGCGAGTCGAGCGAGACGTTGATGTCTCGGGCGCCGGCGTCGTAGCAGGCCTGAAGTTTTTCCTCGGTGGCGTAATGTGTTCCTGCTGTTTGCAGGCGCACGTTCAGACCAAGCCCTACGAAAATGTCGACGATCTCCGGAAGATCAGGCCTCATGAAAGGCTCGCCACCGGTTAAAAGCACAATTCCTGCGCCGACATCGCGAAGGTTTTTTGCGGTTTTTCTGATCTGATCAAGCGACATTTCGCCGATGCGAGAATTTGTTTCGACGATGTTGCACTGGCGGCATTTTAAATTACATTTGCCGATGATGTAGAACTGGACGTAATACGGGGATCGACGCGTGATGAGCGCCTTTGCGATTGATTTGTAAGTTCTCCAAGTGAACATGTTTTCCCCGTGAATCCGCAAAATTATACAACTAAAGTATAATGCCGCGTTTTTCGGGGCGCAGTCGGAA
>JBJMMA010000216.1:0-31380 GCA_045805065.1 Bdellovibrionia bacterium
CATGGTGTTCCACATGGCGATCAAGATGCCGCCGAGCAGATCGGTCTGGCGAAACGGAGCAGACGCCGCGCTGCTATGACCGCCATTTGCAATCGCGAACCAGGTAAGGATCCCAAATGGAATGAGCAAAGCGATTCCCAGCGGAAAGATAATCGACCAGCCCCCCGCTATGACGAGTTTTCCATAGACGATGAATTTCATTCGCGCATCGTCTTGAATCAAACGAAAGCCCGACAGAATTGCCTCATGAAGCGGAACTCGGTGCTTGGGATGTTTTTGCTCGGGAAGCTCGCGATAAAGGCTTTTTATCGCCAGCGCGGAGACGGCAAACGTCACGGCATCCAGCGTGAAAAACTCGATCATGGGAACAAAACCCGTTAAAAGACCCACTAGCCCGGGCCCGACCGTTCGTGCAAGACGACTTGTCGTGCCCATCAAACCATTAGTGGCCTGCATGAGCTCGCGATCTCGCGCCAGGCGCGGAATCACGGACTGAAGCGCAGGCTCAAAGAAAGCGCTGAATCCCGAAACGGTGAGCGCGACAAAAATCAGAACTCCCATATTGAGAGGCAGGAACTTCACCCAGAAAACAGGTACAAGTACGATCAGACCGCGAATCCAATCCACACTGATCATGGTTTTTCTGGGATCCCATCGATCAGCCCAGACGCCGCCCACAAGTCCTACGATCAGAACGGCAGCAGCTTGTCCCGCGGCAAGATACCCGGCTGACGAGCCGACCATTTTTACAGCCAGCCAGATCAGCGCGACTTTATAAATCTCGTCGCCAATCGCAGAGAAGGCCTCTCCTGCCCAAAGAATGAAGATTGGCCGATGAGAAAGAGTTCTGAACATCGGGAGGCGTTTGATCGATGCTGGCGAGACGGTGCTGAGAGTTGCCACAGCTTCTAAGTTAGCAGACATTCAACGCGCTGAAGTAGCGTTTGTTGGATTTTGCTCTCGTTGAAAGCAACGCGACAGCAACCTCGATCGCCAGTCCTTTGACGCTTAACGAACCTGCTCCGAGCACTTCAGATGATTGCGTTCAAAGAGCGATGGGTTCGCATCAAAGAGCTCATGATTATTGGGCGAGCGCTTGAACTTTCCGGTGAAACCGTCTTCGGAGCCGGCATCCAGCGTTGAGTCCACGATGATCCACTGATGATCTACATAGGTCTCGTTCCAGGCATGGTAGTACTCCAGCTTCCTGCAAGCCTGTTCTTTTGAGAGCTTGGGATCCAGCCGGCCAAGCGGACCATAAATGATCTTGGTCCGGATCCCTACGGCGCGAGTCAACGCAGCGAACAAGTTGGAATACCCTTCACAGACTGCAAGCTTTGCAGAGAGCACAAAAGACGCGTCCTGCCTCTTCTGAATAAATTGCCCCGTTTTGACGCCGTTCACGTCGTAAGTGATCTCTCGCGTGATCCAGTCATGAATGGCACGTGCCTTCTCGCGATCAGTTCTCAATCCCCTTGTGAGCTTTCGGGCAAGTTTGATGATTGCAGGATCGCTGACCTGTATATTCGCTGATCCCAGAAGAAACGAAACATCACGTTCATCATCATTATGAACCTTGAGGGAAGCCAGTTGATGGTATCCCGCGATCAGGTTTCGATCTTCGTTATTTGAAACATAAAGAGAGACCTCGTAGTTCCCGACTCCTTGCTGCAAATACAGCGTGGGAATCTGCGCCCCTGATTGCACCTGAACCGTGTCGACGACTCTCTCCTCACCTTCTTTCTGGATCGCAACCGTCATCCAATGCGCGCCTTCTGGAAGGTTGCCAGAAATGAACACGGAACTGTCTGAAGTAGTCTGCGTCTCAGCTAGCGGCGAAGTAGTCTCAGCAAGTGCGGAAGCAGATTGAAGAACGAAGGCGAGAACCAAGAATCCGACCTGAATGATGCTTCCAAAACGCGCCTTCGTTGCAATCACTGCGATAGCCTCCACAAAGCCGCGCTGAATTTATATTACTAGAGCGTTTTTGTATAGTATTTTATATCTAATTTATTTAGTTAGTAAACTTCAATGGTTGCTGCCGTTGAGACCTTATGACGAGATTGTTAAGGCTAAGTTAATTAAAATCGTAACTAAATGATTTAATTGCATTCTTTTACCTGCAAAAACTTATTAAGTTTTGAACTTTTAGCCGATAATAGAATTGTGACTTGTCTGACTGGTTTAGTCAGACGTGTTCATCGAGGGGACCTTTATGAAGGTAGGATTTTTAAAAAAGAGCCATGCAATGAAATTGAGCTCAGCGCTGGCCTTGAGTCTCTTCATCGGGACAAGCCTTTCTCCAACCCCGGCTTATGCGTTTGCTGAAAACGCGCAAACCTTTACTTACCAGGGACAGCTCATGGATAACACGGGCTCAGCCCCCCTGCTTGATGCCAGCGTGGTCATGATCCTGACCATCTACAATCCTGCGAAGGATTGCCTTCTTTACGAAGAAACCCAAACGATCAACACCTCAACGACGAACGGAATGTTCTCCGTTCAAGTCGGACAAGGCACAACCTCAGGCGGAAAACGCACCGCGAACGATCCAGGTTTGAGAATGGCAACCGTCTTCAGAAACGATGGTTCGCAAGTGCGTGCAGCAGGCACGAACTGTACGTCTGGCTACACCGCAAGCGCAGGCGATAAACGCCTGATGCAGGTCAAGCTCACTCCAAGCACGACGGCTACGCAAGTAACGCTATCTCCTGACGAGACGATCGACTCCGTTCCACAAGCCTGGTCAGCTGAAACACTGCAAGGCATCCCGCTCGGGAACTTCATTCAGCTCTCAGGATCTGATGCCGTGATCCCTACCGGTAACGGCATTAAAGTGAATGGCTCAGAAGTGATCGATTCCAGCGGCAACTGGGTAGGACCAAGCTCTGGTCTTGTCGGCCCGACAGGCGCTGCGGGCGCCGCAGGTGCAACAGGTCCAACAGGTGCTGCGGGCGCGGCGGGCGCTACAGGCCCAGCGGGACCAACCGGCCCGCAAGGACCAACGGGTCCTGCCGGCTCTAACGGCACCAGTGGAACCAACGGTGCGACGGGTGCCACGGGCGCTACGGGCCCAACAGGATTGACTGGTCCAACGGGCGCAAGTCCATGGGTACTCTCCGGCTCCGACACTTACTACACGGGTGGCAACGTTGGCATCGGAACCACGGGTCCAGCAGTCGCAATGGACGTTCAAGGCCAGATCCGCTCTCGCATCACTGATGTGACCGGAGCAACTACCATTGACTGGAACAGCGGCAACATCCAGCACACCAGCGACAGTTGCCAGGCTTACACCTTCAACAATCTGGTCGACGGCGCGTCATACACATTTGTTGTAAAAGGAGCGACTTCGGCTCAGTGTACGTTCACGGCCTCAGGACTGACCTTTCACTTCACGCCCACGAACGCGCCGACCAATGCAAGCACGCATACGGTTTACACGTTCTTCAGAGCGGGCAGCGACGTCTACGTGTCTTGGACGACCGGCCTCTAAGAGGCCTAAATATTCCATGCCAAATCTCCTTGCCTGAGGGTGCCGGCTCATAGACAATTCCCCTATATGAGCACGCCTATTTTTCAGGTCAAAGACCTGAGGTTTGACTATTCATTGGGTGGACAAAACGTACCTGCTCTTCGAGGCGTCTCCCTCTCAATTGATAAGAAAGAACTTGTTTGCCTGACGGGTCCTTCGGGCTCCGGAAAGACAACTCTTCTGAACGTCCTCGGACTGATCGAGCCCATACAAAAAGGCGATATCGTTTTCGCGGGCAAATCCTATCAAGGCATCAGCGAATCCGAGAAGAACAAGATCCGTCGTTATCAGATCGGTTTCATCTTTCAATCCTTTCAGCTCTTCCCCGTCCTCACGGCAGAAGAAAACGTTGAGTACTTCCTGGCGCGGCAAGGACTCGCCAAAGACGAACGCAAAAACCGCGTAGAAGAAGCCCTGCGGGCAGTTGGACTTTGGGAAAAGCATCGCAATAAAAAACCTCTTGAAATGAGCGGTGGCCAGCGCCAACGCGTAGCCGTTGCGCGCGCGATCGCCAAGAAGCCTGAAGTCATCATTGCGGATGAGCCTACGGCAAGTCTGGACCAGAAGACCGGGCGCGAACTGATGGAACTTTTCACGGAACTCAATCGAAACATCGGCGCGACGTTTATTGTCTCAAGCCATGACCCGATGGTCCGGGAGTTTCTGCCTCGTCAGATTCATCTGCTCGATGGCCAGCTCACCGATGAATTCACTGCTGAGAAATCCGCAAAAGCCCATGCTCTTATGACAGAGACGGCGGAGACCGTAACATGATCCTGAAACTTGCAGCTCGCAATCTCCTGCGCAACCCTCGCCGAACGACTGCCATTCTTCTAACCGTTGCGATGGGATCGTCCTCGCTTTTCATCTTCAACGGCTTCAACAAGAGCCTGTTGGATAGTTACCGGGAGAACACGCTTCGCTCCCGCTACGGAAACGGCCAGATCAACACAGCAGGCTATCGCGACAAGACCTATGAAAAGCCTTGGGAACACTGGATGACAGACACCAAGCCTCTTCAGGAAAGACTCCTAAAAATCCCGGGTCTCGATTACGTCTTTCCACGTATTCATTTCTACGCATTACTGACCAATGGCAAAATCAATGTCGCCGGCACGGGTGAAGGCATCGATGCCATGCAGGAGTCCAAGTTCTTTACCAGTCTGAACATCGAGGAAGGCAAAAACCTCGAATCAGAACCTGATGGGATCATCATCGGGAAGGGGCTTGCACACTCGCTGGACGCGAAGGTTGGCGACCGAGTCACTGTTCTTACCACCACGGTCAATGGCTCAATGAACGGCGCCGATTTCACCGTGACTGGCATTTTCCACACTGGAAACGCGGAATTCGA
Source organism: Bdellovibrionia bacterium (assembly GCA_045805065.1). Classification (GTDB taxonomy): domain Bacteria; phylum Bdellovibrionota; class UBA1018; order UBA1018; family UBA1018; genus CAZCBS01. The sequence continues at coordinate 4,890 of JBJMMA010000216.1, forward strand.
CAATGCCGTCTTCAGAATTCCACTCAAGCAAGCCCAGACCTTGCTGGATACGGACCGAATCGAGACCATGGCACTAGGATTCGGACCCGATCTCGAATTCCCTGAAGTTGCGAAAGTCGTTCAAAACGAGTTCAAGGAACTTGAAGCCACTCCATTTGAGATCCTGGACAAGATCTTTTATCAAAACTCAGTCGACTGGCTCGACTCTCAATTCAACATCATCCAGACGATCATCCTTTCGATCGTCGTTCTGGGAATTTTCAACACGGTTTCCAGCGGTATCCTGGAAAGAAAACAGGAGATCGGAAATCTTCGCGCCAACGGCGAGTCTTCAAACGATGTTCTTGCTCTTCTCGTCGCCGAAGGGACAGTAATGGGCCTTCTAGGAGCTGCCTTAGGGCTTGCTTTTGCTTTGATCGTAAACAAAATCATTATCCGCGATGGGATCCTTATGCCCCCTGCCCCAGGCATCACTCGCACATTCGTTGTTCCCATCATGTTCACGGCGAAAGCCGGGCTGAAGTCCTTTGGTTGGGCCGCATTCACCGCCATCATCGGAACCACGCTTGCGGCGCTGAAGGCCGTGCGCATTACCATCGCCGAAGCTCTTCGTTCGACATAAGACCACTTGAGGCCACTTAAGGAGACGCTCATGAAACACACGACCCTCGCCCTTTCCCTGCTTTTTGCTGCGCATGCCTTTGCTGCCGAATCGCCGGATTCGATCATCAAAAAAGTCGATGATATTCGAAATCCTGCTGAAAGCTTTTTCATGAAAGTTGAAATTCATGACGTAGCCACTCCAAAGTCCCAATACATTTATGATGTATCACTTAATGGCAATACCAAGACCTTGGTCAAAACGATTGAGCCAGCCCGCGAACAAGGCCGCAACTTCCTGATGCTTGAAGAAGACATGTGGGCCTTTCTTCCAAATCTTGGCCGGGCCGTCCGCGTGAGCCTGAGCCAGAAACTCACGGGCCAAGCCGCAAATGGCGACATCAGCCGCATGCGCTGGAGCGGCGATTACACGCCTACAATTGAAAAAGAAACACCTAAGGAATGGGTGCTCTTCTTGACCGCAAACAAAAAAGGACTGACCTACGAAAAGGTCCGCGTCTGGGTGGATAAGAGCAATTATCACCCAACTCATGCCGAGTTCCTTGCCGCATCCGGCAAACCCCTCAAGAACGCCATCTATCAAGGCTATAAGACGATGAGCGGAAAAGTGCGTCCTACGCAAATGATCATTCAGGACGCCAATCGTACAAGCGATCAATCGCAGATCACGATCCTCAACATGACTCCGAAGTCCTTCCCGGCTTCACTCTTCAATCCAAAGAGCATGGAAGAATAAGACCCCTTAAATTCGACATTTACTGAAAAGGCACTTCGCCCGAGCGAGGTGCCTTTTTTATTTAGTGGAAGTTGAACCCCTCTTAAAATCGATCTAATCCAGTATTCCTTTTTAAATAGTTAATATTTCATCCGAATTTCTTCAACTATCTGTTTTTGCGGGCTTTTATGGCTCCCCAAAAATTAGAATCTTTTCAAAATTTGGCCGATAATAGAATTAGGCAAAACAAGAAATATTACTCAACTTTGACCTTCCTCTCACCTTGAACGTTTGCTGACAGAGGCGGATCGATATGGACCCAAAAGCACGAAGAAACAGGACAGCCCTAATTTTTAAACTGCTCACTGTAATCAGTGTGATACCGGTTTGCCTTTCAGGCCTGGTGAGCTCTGCTTTCGCGTTTTCGGAAAACGCTCAGACCTTTACCTATCAAGGGCAGCTTTTGAACAACGCAGGAACCCCGCTGAGCGACTCCAGCGTCACGATCGTTCTCTCCATCTATAATCCCTCCAAGAACTGTCTGCTTTACGAGGAGACTCAAACCGTCGACACGACGACCACAGATGGAATGTTCTCCGTGCAAGTCGGACAAGCGACAACCTCTGGCGGCAAGCGCACCGCCAACGATCCAGGTCTTCGGATGGCCACGATCTTCAGAAACGATGGCACGCAGATTCGTGCTGCAGGTACGAACTGTACATCAGGCTATACAGCATCCGCAGGCGATGGCCGTGTGATGCAGGTTCAGGTGACTCCATCCTCTACAGGTATTCCTGTTACTCTTTCTCCAGATGAAAAGATTGATGCTGTTCCACAAGCGTGGTCCGCTGAAACCTTTCAAGGCATCCCGCTTGGAAACTTCATTCAGCTCTCAGGTTCTGATGCTGTCATTCCTTCAGGCAATGGCCTGAAAGTGAATGGCTCAGAAGTGATCGACTCCAGTGGTAACTGGGTGGGACCGAGCACAGGACTTGTGGGAGCAACGGGTACGGCGGGTGCTACCGGCGCCACGGGACCAACCGGTGCTGCTGGTGCAACGGGTGCGACTGGCGTTGCAGGACCTACGGGCGCAACGGGTGCGACTGGTACCGCAGGAGCCACAGGCGCGACGGGTCCAACAGGTTTGACGGGTGCCACGGGCGCTACGGGTCCAACTGGCACTTCAGGAGCAAATGGAGTTACCGGTGCAACAGGCGCAACTGGCGTAACGGGTGCGACTGGATCCACGGGCGTAACGGGCCCGACGGGTGCAAGTCCTTGGAGCTTGAACGGATCGGATGCTTATTACACCGCTGGCAACGTCGGCGTAGGAACGAGCGCTCCGAGCGGTAAATTTCATGTCGTTGGCGACGGAAATTCGATTCTGATGGGCCCTGCCACCAACACGAATGGAACTGCCATTTATATGCTGAACACCGGGAACGGCAGCGTGAATGGTATCGAATCATCCGCTGGCGGTACGCTCATCTTAGGAAGCTCTCCTTATGCTACGGTTATTGGCAATCAGAGCGCTCGCTCTTTTCAAATCGGCACTAACAATGCCGTGAGAATGACCATTGATAGTTCCGGTAACATCGGCATGGGGACCACGGGACCACGTGGCGCACTGGACGTCCAAGGCGGAGCAATCCTTGGAAAACAGGCTGTCAGCAATGCGGGCTCAACCATTGATTTCAGTGCCGGAAACATCCAGTACACGGCCAACAGTTGCGGCGCCTTTCAGCTGAACAACCTGAAAGACGGCGGAAGTTACACTTTCGTTGTGAAAGGAGCCACGGCCGCAACCTGCACGTTCACCGCTTACAGTGACGCAGGCTCGACTTCCCTCACTGTTCATATGCCACCCGACAATGGCAACACGACGGCAAGCAAGCACACGATCTTCAGCTTGATCGTCAGCGGCACGGATGTCTATGTCGCCTGGACTCCTGGCTATTAATTTAGCTAGGAAAGATGGATTTGAGCGCGTTCTTCAGCTCAACAATACCTCGGTTGGCTTTGTAAGCGGTTCTATAAATCAGATAGAAGCGCAGAGGCGAAAGACTGGAGTGAGGCACAGGCTGCATGAGAACGGATTTCGGAAGCCCCTGAACAAAGGACTTCGGAAAGACGCCATACCCCACGCCATTAACGAGAAAGCTTTTGAGCGTGTTCCAATTCTCGCAGATGGCAGACGTAAAAACCTTTTCCTTTGCCACGCCATAAGTGGAGAGCCAGTCATTTAGAAGCCTGGACTCATGTCCGTAACTGAGCGCTGGAACTTTCGAGATAAATTGCTCGATGGAGCGCTTGTTGTATTCAGGCAACTTCCCCCCAACCTCAGATAGCTGACTCTTATGGCAGCAGAGCATGAATTCATCCTCGTAAAGAGGCACGGAGATGAATTGCGTGCTCATCGGTCTTTGATGCGTGATCGCAGCATCAATCGTCAGATCCACAAGGCCTCGATTGACCTCCAGGCTGTTCATGAGCCTGAGATCCAGCGGCGCCTTGATCTTCAGATGCGGCACGATCTTATCGTACACCTCAAGACGTGCTCCCACGCGGATGGGCTGGAACACTTCAAGATCCTTCTCCAGATGAAAACGCTGAAGCTGCGAAGGGAGATCCTCAAATACTTTGGATACGAGACGGAGGAGCTCCTGCCCCCGAGACGTGATGACCAGCCTCTTGCCCTGGTATTCAAACAATAGATAACCATGTTGGCTTTGAAGCCTTTTGAGCCTGAGCGATACGGTGGCTTGCGAGACACCCAGTTTTCTTGCAGCTTCAAGCAGCGTTCTGGATTCGCCCAGTGCGGTTAAAGTCACATAGAGTTCCAGATCGTTTAATATTTTAAACATACCCTTCAATTATATCGCATTTTCTAATGAATGGAACCTCGGTATGACATGCTCAACTTTTGAACCCCTGAGGATTTTATGACTACTTCCAAGTGCTTCAAACTCTTGTCGATTTCTGCGCTTCTGATCGCTGCAGGCGCAAGCCCTTCCGCTCAAGCCGCGCAAGATCTCGTGCTTCAGAAAGGTGAAAGCGTGAAGATCGCCTGCGAGGCGGGTGCGGCGCTTGTCTTGAAAGGCAACACCGTTCAATGCGCGCGGATCTGCAAGCTTGAAACTTGGACTTATTACGGCTCCGGCGGCTGCGATCAGGGCGGATGCTGGGACAACACGCCAACGGGCTATGGCGTAAGACTGACCCAAGCTGGGAGTGAGTCCGTCCTTTTCCAGGGTTCTTTTGAAGTTTCTGACCGTGCATCTCTTGTCCGCGACCTGCAAGGCCGGTTCGGCAAGAGCTGCGACGTGATCCAAGCTAACTGAGCGGAGCGAGTAGAGTTCAACTGGTTTACGCTCAAAGGGGCCGCGCTTCATGATGAAGCGACGGCCCTTTTCGTTTCGTGCGATCTTTTTCTCTAGGCGGCGCGATCGCGTTTGATCTCAGGCTTTCCGGCATTGATCGATGGAACGTAAACCAAGAGATAGAGCGTTCGAGCCACGGCAAGGGTGGGCGGCGCGATCAAGACGCCTAAGATCCCAAACCAGTTCCCAAAAATCAGCATCAGTGTGAGCAGATGCACCGGCGGCAGATCGACCTGCCCTTTCATCACCATCGGAACAACCAGATTGGATTCGATATGCTCCACAATCACAAAGTTCACGACGACCCAGAGCGCTTTTGATGGATCAGATCCCAAAGCGATCAGAACGGCACAAACCGCTGCAATCGTCGGCCCGACAAAGGGAATGATATCGAGCACCGCCGTCAATGCACCCAGGACCGCCCAGTAAGGCATTCCAATGATCAGAAATCCGATCGACGCGCAGACACCCACGCAACTCATGGCAATCAGCTGTGCAACAAACCAGCGCCTGAGCGCTGTTGCCGATTCTCCCATCAAAAACCTCGCGCGTGCATGCGAGGTTTTTGGAAAGAGTGAAAGCAAGGAATCAACATAGCGCTCGCGCGATGAGGAAATATAAAGCGACACAGCAATGATGAAGATCAAACCTGTAATCGCTTCAATCCCCCCTCGGATACTCTGACCAAGAGCGCCGACCAACGTCTGTGCGTTTCCACCAAAATTTACTTTTCGGAGATTGTCGCTGATGGACGGAAATCGATTAAAGAGGTCTGCCAGGCGGCGGCTAGCCTCTGCCGAAAGCTCAGGAAAATGCGACGCAAGCTGGGAGACCTGGCTCCAAAGAAGCGAATAAACCAGAAATCCCACTCCCCCAATCACCGCCGCCCAGACCAGAAGGAAAAGCACAGCCCCAACGGAGCGAGGGATTCGCAACTTTCTGTGCATGGCATCGAGCGCAGGCGAGATGAGAACACCGACCCCGATTCCAATGGCGGTGACCAGCAACGGGAGCTTTGCAAAAAAGATCGCTGCGATCAGAAGCAAAGAAAACAGGGTCATGACAATGATGCCAGCAGCTCTTTTATAAATTGAATCCAAGCGTTATTCCCTCCGCACTAATGCGGAGAGCTTATGCAGGACATGTGCTCCAAGAGCAGCCAGCCATTGCCTCCTGCGTTTAATCTTGCATCTCCGTTCAGCCATGAAGTCAGAAGGCTCCAAACTTGCCGTCATCTCCGCCCTTTTAGCTAACCTTGTCATTGCAGTGAGTAAGTTTGCTGCCGCGCTTCTAACAGGAAGCTCTGCCATGTTGTCCGAAGCGATTCACTCCACCGTCGACACGGGAAACGAGATTATGCTTCTCATCGGCACCTCAAAGAGCAGAAAGCCCGCAGACCCCAGGCATCCCTTAGGACATGGACGCGAAACGTATTTCTGGAACTTCACCGTCGCACTGATGATGTTTGGCGTCGGTGGCGGAATGTCGATTTTTGAAGGCATCCGGCGCATCACTCATCTTGAGCATGAGATCAGCCGCCCCATCTGGAGCTATGGAACTCTCGGCGTCGCAGCCATTGCAGAATCCATCTCGCTCTCCATCTCTTATAAACAATTTCGGAGCGAATCCTATGGACGCGCATTCTGGAAAGCAGTGAAATGGAGCAAGGATCCCACAACTTTCACTGTCGTATTTGAGGACTCGGCCGCCATCATCGGCATTGTCATCGCGTTTCTGGGCGTATTCTTCGGGACTTACTTCAAGAGCCCTTATCCTGACGCTATCGCGTCGATTGCCATTGGTGTCCTACTCTGCCTGGTTGCGGTCTTTCTCGGCATGGAAACCAAAAGCCTGCTGATTGGCGAAGGAATGAATCCCGAGCGCATCGAGCAAATTCGCGCCGTTGTTCAGGCAAATTCACAGATTTCGGAACTCAACGAGGTGGCTACGCTTCAGCTTGGGCCAGGCGATGTCCTTGTACTTCTCAAGATCACACCGCATCAAAGACCCGGCTCATTAGACAAGCACTGGCTTGAAGAACTTCAAAATGAACTTGAACAGGCCTTGAGCTCAGTCATCCCGAAGAAGCATCGGCTCTATATCCAACTCTGCTCAGCTATGGCCAGCTCCACAATGGCTCGCTCTGCTTGAACCGGTCCTCAGTGTCGTTCTGACTCAATTCGAGATCAAAAAAGCTTTTTTAAAAGCTAGTCAGTGCTTAAGCTAGAAAACATGAAGATCATCTTCCTATTATTTCTCACTTTGTGGACCTTGCCAATCCACGTTGTATTTGGCGCTGAAACTGCCCAGAATCTGCATGGCACCTGGCGGATTGATGAAGTGAAAGCTGTTCGAACAGAGCCTCCTGCAAACCAAATGCAAGCTCAGCCCTTCATCGGGAAGACTCTATCGATACAAACAGACGAAATAAGATATGGGGACAAGTTTTTGTGGTTTGACGGTCCCTGTCGCAAGCCTCATTACCAGATCGAGGATTACAAAAAACCACAAAACGATCCAACGAAAGAGAGCGATTACGGCTTACCGCCTGGAAAACGAATCCAGAAGGAGTTCACGGTTTCGTGTCTATGGTCAGACGGAAAGAGAAAACCCACTTTTTCCTTTGAAATCATCTCCGCAGATCAAATCTCAATTTACTGGGATGGAAGCCTCGTTTTTCTTCGAAAGATCTCGGGCGATGAATCAGCCGAAAGTAAATATCTCAAGGCGAGTCGTGCCATTCTGGATCGATTCAAGACTCATGAGCCAAGCGACGAAGAAAACAGAGCAGCACTTAAAGAGCTTGATGGATTGATTCAAGAAGCAGTGGGACCGATTCAAATTAAAGGATTCCAAGGAAAGTGGACCTCCAATCTACTGACATTCCAGAATGAAGTGGGCTACGGCAGGGCCGATGGCGTTACGGCCGATGTTCCCGGATTAACGGCTTTCGTGAGCACCCCGAAGCTATTATCCGCTTATCTTGCGAGTAAAGATTTGGATTTAAAGACGGCTTCGGAAAATGAAAAGCTTCTCTCTGCGACTTTAGCTTCCGATGCGAGCCTGACTCCCTTCTTCGATGTTCCAGTGGAGCGTCCTCAAGCGGTCACTCAAGCTCGTGCGCTGGTTGGACTGGAGGCTCAAGATATTGGTCCGTTTGAGCCTCATGAACTGGTCGTCGTCGCGCACCGTGGAAACCAGGTCTTTCTGATGCGCGAGCATCTCAATGAAATAAAGACCCAGATTCCAGCTTGCGCGGAAATCTGGATGCGACAGCAAAAGCTCGCAGAAACGGCTTATGCCAAATACAAATCGTCAAACCTTCAAGATCAGAAGGCCTTGAACGAGCACCATCACCTAGAAGATCAGGCGTTTAAGTCTTACCTGAAGTGCTTTCGAAAAAGCGCCAAGGCGCAGGCGTTTTTTCCTGAGATTAAGAGGCGCGCGGCAGTCTTATTAAAGCGCCTTGAGTAATATTCCGGTAATGTTTTGACTGTTAATTCACAATTCAACCGTTAAATTTGACGGTGAAATGCCGATACGTCTGCTATGAAAAGCAGCTCTATCCTTTTTCTCGGCATTTCGATTCTTGTGCTTTCCCCATTTGCGCTGGTGAGCGCGGCTCAAGCTTCTGAGGATCTGGTTTCCATTCCCGTTCAAAAAGGCGAAAGCCTCATGGAATTTGTAGAGCGCACCCACCCCTGCCCGTTTCACGCAGGAGACAACACGCTTCAAAAAGTCTTGCGCTACAACACTGAGACCGTCGGGGCTGATGGCAAGTTCACGCTTGCTCAAAAAGAGATCAGCGTGCCCCGCTCTTTCCTGACGACCGCAACCTCTTGCCGTGAGCCAGCGTCAGTCGTGCAGGAAAAGGCAGCAGCGCCTCTCCTTCTAGGCGAAGGACATGGCTCGGGCGGCGGCGAAGGCGTGGTCTTGAACCCCACGGAGCTCACTAAACGTGAACATGGCGAGGAGACGCGTTTTTCAAATGTTGTGAAAGTTGGAACTTTTCTCGAGTACTCCAAGCTCAATGCCAACAGCTTTTCCGGAAACTCGGCGGATCTGACGTCGAAGCCCGAATATGGTTTCAACATCGAGTACGATCGCTGGATCAATCGCTTGTTCTTTCTGGGAGCGCACTTCAAGTATGCACATACCGCGTTCCAGGAACTTGACGGGCGCGAACTTAAGGAAGAATCGACTTCAGCCAATTCAGTGGGAGTAACCGCGGGATATGACGTCGGACCTAAAACGATTCTTACCGTGGACATCAGCGGCGAGCAGATCGACCACGTCACTTTTCCAGAAGTCGAAGCGGGAGAAACTCCACTTGTTTACGTTCAAAAGTTCTGGGTACCCAAACTGACTTTCGGCGTAAAAAGCGTTTTTGTTGAAGTCGCAGGCTTTGAAGTAGGCGGAGGCATTGCAGGCTCCCTGTATTTGCCTGCGCGCGGCATCGCAAAGACAAGCCCTTCTGAAAGTGCCGAAGTTTTCGTTGAACGCGAGCTCAACCCCTTTGTCACCGTTGAACTCGGCCTGGGCGCGCAGTTTGTTCGCCAGGGCTTCGTTGACGGAACGCATTCTTACACGTCATATGGCGCAGATTTCGGACTTGGCTTTCATTTCTGACACTCAGTTTTCTTAAAAGTTAACGCCTCGCGGCGTTCAGATCCTCTGCTCCTCCGCACTCTATGACGCCCGCTTTCTTGACAAGCGGCCCGCTTTCTCGATAAAAATGCGGAAAAGGGGATCAACTTTATGAAGAAAACGATGATGTTGTTTGTAATGGCAGTATTGGGCTCGATCGGTTCAAGCGCAATGGCTGCAGAAGCAACTGTGCAAGCAGTGAAGACTCATAACAGCTTCGACTTCACGGTGAACGGCCGCACGGCTTTCGGCCATCAAGTTTATTACAACTGCGACGCCGCAGAAGATTACATCGAAAATCTTCTCGGCAAGATGGGCGCAACGAACATCTCTGTTCGCTGCACCGGCGGAATCGACATGGGCCAGATCCCAATGGATATGCTCGCAATCGAGGTCGCATTTGACTCTGTTCGCATGCCAAGCGCTGCAGTGACCGGCACGGAAACCGCTGGCGTTTGGAAAGAAGTGAAGCTTCATGACTTCGGCAACTGCAACTTGGCGATGGAAACGATTAAGGGCGTGAAGGATCACTTCGACCTTAAGGACATCAAAGGTCTCGACCGTTGCTGGGACGCTAACGACAGCTACAGAGTGTCCTTCTCGGCTCTCATGGCAAACTGAACAGGCAAACTAAGTCGAAAGACTCAGACCGTTTCAGTCTCTGAAAACACAAAAGCCCCGAAGCGTCGTCCTGAAAGTTAGAGCGACTCTTCGGGGCTTTTTGTTTTTCGGATTTTAAAAACACTTATTCAATATAAGTGTATTCGCCGCTCTTGGCGATCACGCCGGAGACCTGATCTCCACTTTTCAGCGCGCATTTGGAATCGAGATATTCGACGGTTGAAATCTCGCCTGGCGTCAGCGGGCAATCATAGGCTGGATTGAACATCTTGAACTCAATTTGATAGTAGCAAACTGAGGAGTTTTCGCTGGTCATGACATCGTAGTGATTCTTCACTTTTCCGATGAATTGAGCTCTTTCGATCTCACAAGCCGAAGCAGAGTAAGCAGACACAAGAAGAAGGCCAAGGATCAAGTTGCGCATAATGCACCTCCAAAAGGATTCCGAGCAGTACGTTTGCCGGGGTTCTACCATACCTTATTGGATCGGTACACTATTCCTTTTGAGTCCATAATTGCCACGTATATTCAGCCACTTACAATTACCCTCAGGCCGCGAGCCGGTCTAAATCAGCTTCCTTCAGCTCCAGCCCAAACCCGGGTCTGGAATCGTCAGGCTTGAGACTTCCCCGCACGAGTTCTGGGACTCCATCAAAGAGCATCCGCTCAATTCGCACATGATCGTGGAAATACTCGAGATGCCTGAAACCCACGACATGACAGCCCAGGGCTGCATGCATGCTCGGAGCGCAGTGAGCAGAAACTGGAATATGATAGCTCTCAGCAAGTGCTGCCGCACGAAGAAAACCCGTGATTCCTCCACAGCGCGTGGCATCGGCCTGCATCACATCCACTGCACCCTGCTCAAGCATTCGCAAGAAATAGTACTCGTCAAATCCATACTCCCCTGCAGCGACATTCATGGGCGCAGGAAGCCAGGTGCGAAGAAAGGCGAGCCCTTTCAAATCATCGGATGAAACGGGTTCTTCAAACCAGGTCACTCCGTACTCAACAAACCGCTCTCCGAGATCCAAAGCCCGCTTCACATCGTAAGCACCGTTGGCATCGACAAAAAGCTCCGCACTTTCTCCAATCGCTTCGCGCGCGTTCGATACGCGCTCCACATCGCGATCAGGCTCGCGTCCCACTTTCATCTTCACGCGCGGAATGCCCTGCTCCACCCAGCCCGCGAGCTGATCTTGAAGCTCTTTCCTTGTATAAGAAGTAAAGCCTCCGCTCCCATAGACTGGCGCAAGCTTGCGACATGTTCCAAGGAGCTGATGAAGTGGCAACACCAGAAGCTTTGCTTTGAGGTCCCAAAGAGCAAAGTCCATCGCGGAGATTGCCATGGATGCGATGCCGGGGCGCCCGACGTTTCGGACAGACGCCACCATCGCACTCCAGCAGGAGGGAATATCCAAGGCGCTTTTTCCAATCACTTGATCGCGGAGTGTTTCCTCAATCAGCGTGGCTGCAGCCTTGGATGCGTAGGTCAGGCCGAGACCCGTGCAGTTTCCTGCCTGGATCTCGGCAATGACTACGGTCGTGTGATCCCATTGAATGGTTCCATCCGACTCAGGCCGATCTGTCGGAATCGTCACTGAACGAACTTTCACGTCTCGAATGGGATACACGATCAGATAATCTCCCTGATTTTGTCTTCACCGACAGTTGACACAATCGCTCCGCGCTCAGGTTCGCCACGAGCCAGAGCTTGCGCGAACTTGATTGCCTGCTCAGGCTTGATCTTTCCAGGCATTGGAGGTTCGTTTGGATCAACGAAACAATCCACAACGACGGGCCCTGGAGTATTGAATGCCTGTTGAACCACCTCACCACAATCCTTAGGATCGCGGATCGTCAGACCAACAGCACCACAGGCTCTTGCAACACCTGCGTAATCAATCGTCTCCATGTCGCAGACGTATTGCGGATTACCCAGCATGACGATCTGTTCCCACTTGATCTGTCCCAGGGTATCGTTGTGCAGGACAAATACCTTAACCGGAAGCTTGTATTTGACTGCCGTGGACATCTCGGCCATCAACATGGAGAACGCTCCATCGCCCACGAAGGCCACGACCTGTTTGCCTGGATGGGCAGCCTGCGCACCAATGGCATACGGAAGCCCGCAAGCCATGGTTGCAAGGGTACCGGAGATCGAATGCTGCTGTCCGCGACGGACAGGAATCTGGCGTGCCCACCAGGTTGCAGCAGTTCCAGAGTCACAGGCAACGATCGCGTCTTCCGTAAGGCGTTTGCCAATCTCCCAGGCCACGACCTGAGGCTTCATCGGCATGTCCATGCGAGAGCCACGCTCCTTCATCAATGACCACCAATCTTTCATGCGCGACTGCGCTAAAGAGAGAAAATCTCGGTGATCATTCCGATGAAGCATCGGCAAAAGGGCTCGAAGCGTCTTTTTGCTATCACCCACCAAGCCTACTTCCACCGGATAGCGCAGAGCGATTCGTGTGGGGTCCGTATCAATCTGAATAGCGCGGGCCTGATCAGGCTTTGGCAGGAACTCGAGGTAAGGGAAACTTGTTCCGACCATGATCAGAGTATCGCACTCTTCTATAGCCATCTGTGATGCGTACGTACCTAAAAGACCAATTCCACCGGTCGTGTAGATACTGTCATCGGGAACAGCCGCTTTACCCAAAAGCGGTTTAACGATCGGAGCGCCGAGTTTTTCCGCAAGCTCGATCAGTTCGTCCGTTGCTTCCAGAGCTCCACGGCCCGCTAAAATTACGATTTTACGGCCCTCGTTGAGAACCTTGGAGGCGCGCTGAAGATCATCCGCCAGAGGTAAAAGCGCCGATTGCGGCTTGACGAACGAGACATGGTGAGGCTTGTTGCGCTTGGAGCGATGTCCTTCCTGAACTTCCATGGACTGAATGTCGACTGGAATCGTGATGTGCGCCACTCCGTTTTGGGCCATCGCGGTTCGGCAGGCAAGCTCCGTGATATTCTCCACGTGAGTCGGGCCCATAATACGCTGATTAAAAACAGTCACATCCATAAAGAGCTTATCGAGCTCAACGTCCTGCTGCGTGTGAGTGCCGATCAGATCATGATACTGCATGCCCGTGATCGCAAGAACCGATGCACCATCCATCTTAGCGTCATAAAGACCGTTCAGGAGGTGGATCCCGCCAGGACCTGAGGTTGCCAAGCAAACTCCAAGTTTTCCCGTAAACTTGGAGTAACCTGTTGCCGCGAAGGCAGCCGCTTCTTCATGTCGAACATGAATGAATCGAATCTGATCCTGGCGCGTGCGAAGTGCTTCGATCACGCCATTAATGCCGTCTCCAGGGATGCCGAAAATCGTGTCCACGCCCCAACGAATCAAGGTTTCGACTAAAACGTCGCCTGATGTCATTTTCTTTTCTTGAGCCATTTTTGCTCCTTACGCAGTTTTCTGTTTCTGATTGATTTCGGATTCTTCAATGCCAACCCGAGGCATCGGAAACTCTGGCAATCGAGTTCGACGGCGTCTCAAGACGAAGGCCGCTATTCCGCCCAGCAAGCTCACGCCGACTACAGCAATGCTGATCCTTCTGACCTGACTCTCGTTTGTGTTCATCCAAAGTTTGGCATCATAGACTTTCCTTGCGATCCCACCATCAGGCTCACCCCGTTCACGGCGGGCTTGCGAAAGCGCCTGATTAAAACTGGATGTCACGTCATACAATGGCGTGCTCGGAAACATACTCTGTTTTGCTTGCATCTTGTTTCTCCTGTCTTTGATTTCAAATTTTTTGGGCGAGAGCTGATCCTGCCTGAGTGCCATGGCAAGCACCTCAGCCATATGCAGGGCCTTCCGATCTGTCGCCTGTTCAATTTGGGTGCGGCAGCTGAATCCATCGCTGACGATCAAGGTGTCTGCAGGAGCTTTTCTGACTGCAGGAAGAAGCACACGCTCCCCCACTTTCATGGAGACTTCGTAGCGATCTTTCTCCTTCTCAAACCCGAAACTTCCAGCCATCCCACAGCAGCCTGAGTCAAGAATCTCGTGATCGAGTCCTATCTTTGAGAGGATCGAATTCTCACTCTTAAATTTCAGAACGGATTTGTGATGGCAGTGTCCGTGAATCAGAGCCTTTCTCTTAAGCTTTGGCACCCTGAAATCTGGAGCCTTCTGATCCAGGAACTCGCTCAGTAGAAAACACTGCTCAGAGAGCCGCTTGGCATTCAGATCATTCGGCAGCATCTCTTTGAGCTCGTCCCTGAAAACAGCTACGCAACTTGGTTCAAGTCCCACGATCGGTACACCTGCTTCAATCTCAGATCTCAGGGTGCTCAAAACTCTTCGGAGATAGATCTTCGCAAGACCAAGCATTCCGTAATCATAGAGAGGCCTGCCGCAACAAAGGTGCATCTCAGGTGCAATGACTTGGTAACCTGCAGCCTCAAGTACTTCGACGGCAGCCATGGCCGTATTCGGATGAAAGTAATTATTGAACGTATCTGGCCAGAGAATGATTTTCTGACCTAGGGGATTCCTTGTTCCACGCTTTCTATACAAAGCTTTGAATGTCTGTTCGGCAAATTTAGGGATCTGCCGCTGAGGAGCCATTCCGCTCAGCGCTTTAGCAACGAAGCTGAATCCCGGCGTTTGAGTGAAGAAATTCACAAGTCTCGGCATCTTCGAGGCGATAATCGCCCACACATTAATCAAGCCAAAGGCATAAGCGGACCTTGGCCTGAGTCTTCCTTCATAGTAATGAGACAGAAACTCAGCCTTATAAGTCGCCATGTCGACGTTTACCGGACAATCCCCCTTACAGCCTTTGCAAGAAAGACAGAGATCCAGGGCGTCTTTCACGGCTTCGCTCTTCCAACCCTCTTTCAGGGTCTGTCCAGTAAACATCTCATGAAGAAGATGCGCGCGTCCGCGGGTCGAGTGCTTTTCCTCGCGCGTGACCATGAAACTTGGGCACATTGTCCCGCCCTGCGTTCTTCGGCATTTTCCAACGCCCACGCAACGCAGAGTCGCATGAGACATGCTGCCGTGATCACCCGGAAACTTGAAATGAGTTACAGGCTGCGCAGGACTGTAGTGCTCACCCAGCCTCAGGTTTTCATCCATTTTATACGGATCGATGACCTTCCCCGGATTCATTTTCCATTTTGGGTCCCAGATGGACTTGTACTCACGAAAAGCTTCGATGAGCTCAAAGCCGAACATCTTTGGTAATAGCTCGGCACGAGCCTGACCATCGCCATGCTCGCCCGAAAGTGAGCCGCCATAACTCAAGACAAGATCGGCGGCGTCATTCATGAATTCTCGGAATTTTTTGATGCCTTCGGCAGTGATGAGATCAAAGTCGATTCGAACGTGAATGCAGCCCTGGCCAAAGTGACCGTAAAGCGCGCAAGCCAAGCCGTAACGATTAAAGAGCTCTCGAAGGTCTATCAGGTAATCGCCGACACGATCCGGAGGAATCGCCGAATCCTCCCAGCCCGGCCAAGTATCGTTTGCCCCAGGGACTCGAGCCGTTGCGCCAAGACCTGATTCTCGAATCTTCCAGACCTTCTCCTCCTCGTCTTTGTCACCAAAGAATTTCATCGAAGGCGAGTCGGGCCTAGCCTTCAAGGCAGTCATCATTGCTCTTGCCTGTAAATCCGACTCCTCCTGAGAGTCCGATCCAAACTCCACCATGAGCCATCCTCTTCCGGAAGGAAGCTCAGGAAGTGTCTCGGCATTCAGGTTTTTTTTCTTTTCAAAGTCGATCAGATTCTTATCGAATCCCTCGAGTCCGATTGGACCAAACTTGAGAACTTCGGGTACATGTCGTCCTGCCTCGTACACATCTGAGTAGCCCAAGACAACAAGGGTGCGCTTAGCGCGCGCAGGAACGAGACGGACGGTTGCTTCAAGAACCGTCACCAGAGTTCCCTCGCTTCCAACCAAGGCGCGCGCCACGTTAAATCCATTTTCAGGCAAAAGATTATCAAGATTATAGCCCGAAACCCGGCGCGGAATTTTTGGATAGCGCGCGCGAATCAGGTCCGCGTAGTGATCACGTAACTTTCTGAGCTTCTCATAAAGCTCGCCTCGCTCGCCCCCCTGACTAATGATCTGATCGAGTTCCTCTTCACTGGTAGCGCCCACTCTCAAGCGAAGGCCGTTATATGTGACAATATCAAGCTCCTGGATATTGTCAGCGGTCCGGCCTGCCATCAGCGCATGAATGCCGCAGGAATTATTTCCGATCATGCCTCCCAAAGTGCAGTGATTATGCGTCGCAGGATCCGGGCCAAAAGTAAGATTGTATTGTTCGGCAGCATGTCTGAGGTCGTCGAGAATCACCCCAGGCTGCACGCGCGCGAGCTTTCGCTCCGGATCAATCTCTAGTACCCGGTTCATATATTTCGAAAAGTCCATAATGACAGCGGTATTGCAGCACTGGCCGGCAAGACTCGTTCCGCCCCCGCGTGAGAGCACGGGCGCGCCGAGCTCTCTACAGATGCGCAAGGTTTCCAGCACGTCTTTCTCATCGCGCGGGATCACGACTCCGATCGGGGTCTGACGATAGTTTGAGCCGTCCGTCGCGTAAAGAGCACGACTGCCATTGTCAAACCTGACCTCGCCCCGAAGACTTGCGCTGAGTCTCCGCTCCATTTCTTGCGCGACATGATTTGATAGCTGATCTGCTCCTGGCCCCGGCCGTCGAGTCTGATGGTCCGTGAGTTTCCACTGAGCATCTTTTGGAGAATAGGACCACTGACGTGCCAGCACATCGACTCCTGAGCGGTTTGAAACATTTCGGTTGAAGATGGAGATAATATTTCATTCGTTTGCAAAGAAAGATCCATCCTGGAAGCGACCAGCCACGAGTGTGAGCACATCTCTTGAATTCAACAAAGGACATGAAAGAGTTCAAACCTTTGAAAGCTTCCTTCTGGATTGCGTTACTGTCTTTCATCACAATCCTGCCCATCGCGTCCTTTTCCGCGGATGTCTCTTCACAGGACAAAGAACTAGCCAACAAACTCGCTCAAGGAAGCATTTCCGAGGTGCAGGTCGGAAAATTTGTCAAAGACAAGGCCACCGATCCAGCCGTCAAAGACTTTGCCAACCGGATGGTTCAAGATCATACGCAAATGGACCAACAGATCAGACATTGGGCGTCGTTGAACGGAGTCACACTTTCGACCGCCCCATCCAAAGATGGTCAGGAGCTCAAGGGCCGGTTAGCAAAGGAATCCGGAAAGTCCTATGACCAGGAGTACGTTCGTTCGATGCTCGAGGATCATAAGAAGGATGTTTCTGAACTCCAGAAATTCATGGCAGCTCATCCGGACTCCTCACTCAAGAGCATTGTCACCCAGACACTCCCGATCTTGGAAAATCACCTCCGCGTAGCGGAAAACGTGGCCGGAAAGCTTGGAGTCAGTGCAAAGCCAGGCCTCAATCAACCTGAACATCCTCAAAGCTGAGGAACTGAGGGCACATCATGAGCAGAGTAATCGTAGTGACTGGAGCTGCCGCTGGTGTTGGTCGCGCGATTGCGCGTGAGTTTGGCAAAGAAAAGACAAAGATCGGACTCATCGCACGCGGAACGGATGGGCTTGAAGGCGCAAAGCGCGAGATCGAAACCATGGGTGGCCAGGCGCTGGTTCTTCCGCTGGATGTCGCTGACTCGGACGCAGTTGATCGCGCCGCCCAAAAGGTTGAGGACGAATTCGGCCCGATTGACGTTTGGGTCAATGATGCGATGGTCTCAGTCTTCTCTCCTGTCAAAGAAATGAAGCCTGAAGAATACAAGCGAGTCACTGAAGTCACTTACCTGGGATACGTTTACGGAACTCTCTCGGCCCTGAGGCGCATGATTCCAAGGAATCGAGGAATCATCATCCAGATCGGATCTGCGCTCGCGTATCGGAGCATTCCGCTTCAGTCTGCTTATTGCGGAGCAAAACATGCGATTGCCGGCTTCACTGAGTCGCTTCGCACGGAGCTTCTTCACGACCAGAGCAAGATCCAGGTCTGCGAAGTCGATCTTCCTGCTGTCAACACGCCGCAATTTAGCTGGGTAAAGTCCCGTCTTCCGAACGAGCCTCAACCTGTTCCACCGATTTATGAACCTGAGGTCATTGCAAGGGCGGTTCGCTTCATCTCCAAACACCCCCGCAAAAAGCTCAACGTAGCCTTCTCAACCATCAAAGCTGTGAACGCCGAAAAAATAGCTCCGGCTTTTGCGGATCGCTATCTGTCTCAGTTTGGTTACAAGGCCCAGCAGACAAAAGAGCCTTTAAAGCCCAGAAAAGATAATCTCTGGGAAGCAGTTCCTGGCGATCATGGCGCGCGAGGCAGCTTCAGCTCGCGCTCACGAAGCTTCAGTCTGACTCTTTGGCTGGATATGTATCGTGCTCCTGTTCTATTGGGCTTGGGCGCTCTCGGAATTTTTGCATATTTGAGATCAAGCCAAGCCGGCCAACGGTTCTTTTCCCGAAGAACACTTGCGCGGACATTCCCCGACCAATCGATTGCTGCTTAAATGGCGCAGCTTAACTGGCGATCTTCTCCTCACCAAACGGTATCGGAGCTCCTGATTTGACGACCACTCTTCCGGGATTGTCGATCACATTCCAATGGGTCCGACCATCCGATGAACGCCAGAAACGAATCTGCAGTCTTGTTCCACGAAACTGCAGGTTTTTGATCTCCACCCAGGATAACCATTCCGGCAAATGAGGATCCAGATACAATAGGCCGTGATCAGCGCGTGGCCGGATGCCCAGCATGACTTGAAGGTGCTGAGCAATCGCTGAGATGGACCAGGCTTGAATCAGATTGGCGTAACTGTAGAGCGCTGGCACCGGAGACTGTCGATCGCGGGGATGACCGCTGATCACTTCAGGCAGTCTCAAATGCTCAAACATCGCGGCAAGTCCAAATTGCCCAGTAATGATCCGATGAGCTTCGTCATGATAACCGCGAGCCGCAAGACCATCGGCGATGAAAGCATTTTCAACCGGCCACACGGAGCCCCGGTGATAGGAGAACGGATCGTAGGCAGGGTTATCTGATGACAAGGTTCGAATTCCCCAGCCTGAGAACATATCCTCTGCCATCAGGCCACGAACGAGATCAGCCACTTTATCCTCATCCAGGATACTGGTCGCAAGCGCATGCCCGATGTTGGATGCCTTGGATTTAATCTGCCGGCCTTGCTGGTCCAAGGCGAGGACGTAAAACTTGGAGTCCTGATCCCAAAAATCGCGATTAAAGCGCGCTTTCAACGCAGAGGCCTCCGACCAAAGCTCACCACAAGCCGATCCATCAATCACTGACAACATTTCTGCGGCTTCAATCAGAGCCTGATATGCATAAGCTTGGATTTCGACCAATGCCAATGGCGGGATCCGAATTCGCCCATCTATATCGACAATCGCGTCTCCAGAATCTTTCCAGGCATGATTCCGGTTTTCATCGGGATGCCCTGGAAGCGCCGGAGCATAGTAGATATATCCTGCCCCTTGCTGAAGCCGGGTTCTTACCCAGTTCAAGCACCGCTGAAGAGTTTGCTCATGCCTGAGAATCAGCTCCTTTTCACCCGTCCAACGAAAGAGAGATGCCAGCGCGAGGATCCAAAATGGAGTCGACGTGACGTCTCCATAGTAGATCTCCCGATTGGTGATCCCGACCTGCGCGCAAGGATTGATCCGGCGTTCATGCGGCAGTCGGTCGGGCTCCTCGTCTCTCCAATCTTCTTGCTTCACGCCTTGCAGTTCCGCAAGGCGTGAAAGGACAGGCTCAAACAAGTCCGGATTGAAAATCGCGCTCTGCCAGGCCGTAATCAAATTATCTCGACCAAATAGTCCCAGGTATCTTGGAATTCCAGCGATGAAAGCCTGATGGTTTTGAGTTTGAGTCTTAGTCCTATCAAACACAGGCAAACCGATTGAGTTCAAGTCCCCCATGGCTTGGCCCAGAATCAGATTCAGCATGGAATGCGATGTGTCGATCCAGAGACTGCTTTGAGTCCGGTCCGCGCTCTCATGAGGAAGCGGCTCAAGACTCAGAAGCGGTGGCGATAGCAATCGCTCGCCATTGGCGATTGGCTCGTAACGCAGCTCCAGGCAAAGCTCCTGCCTGCCCTCAAGATCTGATCTGACTCGAATAAAATTAACACCACCCCTTTTAAGCTGAATATGAGCTTTAGGACTTCCGGGTAGAGGCCTGACTCGGATTTCAAGCGCACGAGAGATCTCGTCTCCGTCACGCGGCGCGTTCTCTCCGTACGTCGCCTGAAATTCCTCCGTAGGCGCTCGATAACGCACACCAAAAACTTTATCAAAGCGAAAGCCCACCCAGTCATTTCCCTCAATGAGCTGTGCCGGTAAGCCCTTCTTTTTAAGAACGGCGTCGCGCTTCATTTCATCTTCAAACTGACTGTCACGCATAGGGCAGACAAGCCCCAGTTCAAATTCCACGTGCCTTTTTTGAGCGCCGTTGTTCTTGATGATGACTCGCTCTGTCCACCCCTGATCAATCCGCCTGAGAATTCTGACTTCAATCGACCCTCGAGGCAAAGTCCTATCCGGAAGGTTGCCCGAGTCTGCTGAATCAAGAACGGCACCGTTGCTGGACCATTCATGAGGAGCAAGCTGTACGGCAAGTCGGTGGCGGATTGGACTTCCATTCACTCGCATCTCATAGTGAGAAAGCATCTGAGTCTCTGCTGCGTAAAAGCCTTGCATGGGAGCACCGTGCATTTCTCCATGATCATCCATGGTGAGACGAGTCCAACCCTTAAACAGCGTGATGGTACTTGGCTCTTTTCGTCCCTGACCAGCCAAACGGTGGAGCGTGCAGATACTTGGAAGAGTGCGAATTTCTTTCATAAGCGGCTTTGCCTGAAGTTCTACAATTTCTGTTCCGCGCCATTCCTCTGAAAGGCATGCGGTTTGCACTCAGCCGCTCGGCAATAAGTGGGCGATGCGGCAAATTTTCAGGCGTAGAAGCAATGCGATTTCTCGGCTCTCACTCCTTTTCTTTCTAGTGGTTCTCCCACTGGGAGCGCTTGGATTTTGGACTGCGTTCAAATGGTCAGACTGGCAGACAGAAGTAAACGTTCCTACCGGACAGCCCGTACCGTTCAGTCATCAGCATCACGTAGCCGGGCTTGGTCTTGATTGCAGATATTGCCACTCCACTGTTGAAACAACCGCCACAGCAGGCATGCCGCCCACCCACACCTGCATGACTTGTCACTCACAGATTTGGCAGAACGCCGACATTCTCGCGCCAGTCCGTGAAAGCTACGCTCAACATAAACCTCTCGAATGGAACCGCGTCTACCGGATTCCAAAATACGTTTACTTCAATCACAGCATCCATGTTCAGAAAGGCATTGGCTGCACCAGTTGCCATGGCGAGATCGCCAGCATGCCGCTCACCTGGAAAGAAAATCCTTTTTACATGAGAAACTGTCTTGCCTGTCATCGCGAGCCAGAAAAATACATCCGTCAGAAATCAGAAGTTTTTAATCCCTTCTGGGTTCAGCCAGAAAACCAGGAGAGCATCGGCGCGAAGCTTGTGGAAGAGTACCATATTCCAAAAGATCGCCTCACCGATTGCTACACGTGTCATCGATGAGCGCTGAGAAAACCCCTACCATCTGGAGAAGCCTACAAGAGCTAGAGGGAGATCCATCCTTTCAGAAAAAGCTCGAACAGGAGTTTCCAGCAGGAGCCTCGGTCTGGAACGAGCTCGACAACCCATTAAGTAGAAGAAGCTTTCTGCAGATCATGGGAGCATCGGTTGCGCTTGCAGGCATAACAGCATGCACCAAGATGCCTCCCGAAAAGATTATCCCTTATGTGGTTGCGCCAGAAAACCTGATTCCCGGGTTTCCTCAAACCTACGCAAGCACTCTTACTTTATCGGGATACGCAAAAGGCGTCTGGGTCCAGAGCCATGAGGGCAGACCCACAAAGATTGAAGGAAATCCTCTCCACCCAGCAAGTCTCGGCTCAAGCGACATTTTCATGCAAGCTGAGCTTCTTCAACTCTATGACCCTGAGCGATCCAAGGGCGTGCTTCATCTGGGGGAAGTCTCAACCTGGGATAGCTTTCTCTCGCAGATGAAGAGTGAACTTTCGGATTGGGAAACTACTCGCGGAGCCGGAGTCAGGATCCTATCCGAGACGATCACTTCGCCCACGCTTCTTGCCGATATCGATGCTTTCTTAAGACGTTATCCAAAAGCTCAGTGGCATTCCTATGACCCCATCAATCAGGACTTCGTATCCGAAGCGACTCTTCAGAGTTTCGGACGAGGGCTCCTGCCAGTTTATGATTTTTCAAAAGCCGCGGTGGTATTGAGTCTTGATTCCGATTTTCTTGGTCCTGGACCTGCGCAACAAGCCTATTCCCGAGCTTTTATGTCTCGCAGAGGCGCTTCCGGCATCTCGAATCGTCTCTATGTTATTGAGTCAAGTCTGACGCTCACTGGAGCAAAGGCTGACCATCGCTTGCCCGCTCGGTCGAGCCAAACTCTTGCTCTTGCACTGATGCTTGCTCAAGAACTTGGCCTTTCAGGCCTGCCTCAGGCCAAGGGTCTCAGCACAGATCAGCAGAAATGGATTCGCGAAGCCGCAAAGGATTTACGAGCACATGCGGGCGCATCCCTCATTGTTGCAGGTGAGCTGCAATCTTCTGAAGTCCAGTCTGTCGCCATTGCCATCAATGATCACTTGAAGAACTTTGGATCCTCCATCTCCTGGATCGCGCCACCTGCGACTGGATCTTCGCATCAACTTCGGTCGCTGAACGCGCTGACTCAGGATATGCAGCAGGGCAAGGTCACAGCCCTTCTGATCTTCGGCGCAAATCCGGTCTATCAGGCTCCTGGCTCACTTGCCTTTGGGGAAGCACTCAAGAAAGTGCCGCTTCGCATCCGGCATGGACTTTACCATGATGAGACTTCCTATTTATGCCATTGGCATCTTCCGGAATCCCATGCTCTTGAAGCCTGGGGTGATGCCCGCGCTTATGACGGAAGCGTCAGTTTCCAGCAACCTTTGATTTCACCGCTGTACGATACCCGCTCAGGAAGTGAAGTTTTCTCCATCCTGCTGAACCAGCCAGGGCGCACAAGTTATCAGGCGCTCAAGGCCTATTGGGCAGATCAATTGGACGGAGTTCCCTTCGAAAGCTGCATCCATGATGGTATTCTAAAAAAGAGCGCATCGCCACGCGTTCAGGCTAAACTCTCTTCACGCTGGAAAGAGAAACTTCCGGCAGAAGCACACCCCATTTCGCAGAGTCCGCTTGAGGCGGTCATTCGACCTGACTCCACCGTTTGGGATGGTCGCTACGCGAACAACGCCTGGCTTCAAGAGCTCCCAAAGCCATTGCTCCAGCTCACTTGGGATAATGCGATTCTGATCAGTCCCGATACTGCTTCAAAGCTTCAACTGAGCGATGAAGACGAAGTGGAACTGAGCGCAGAAGGAAGAACCATTCGAGGTGCGGTCCTGAGAGTTCCAGGCCATCCAAACGACTCCCTCACTCTGAGCTTAGGATATGGTCGAAATCGCGCTGGAAAAGTCGGGAACGATCGCGGCTACAATGCGTTCCTCATCCAAAACCATCAGTCTCCCTATTTCTTACCTACAATTGATGTCAAGAAAACTGGCCGAAAATATCCATTGGCTACCATCCATGATCACCAGACCATGGCGGGCCGGGACATCGTCGTCCGTGCGGATCTGACCGAGTTTCAAAAAAAAGGCGAAAAGATCATTCCAGAACAGTCGCGGCATCTCGAGCATCCCAGCCTGATTCCGGAATACCCGTATAAAGAAAATGCCTGGGCCATGGTGATCAACCTGACAACATGCATAGGTTGTAAGGCTTGTACCATTGCCTGCCAGGCAGAGAACAACATCCCGGTGGTTGGAAAAGAGCAAGTTCGCAACGGACGCGAGATGCATTGGATTCGCGTGGATCGCTACTTTGAAGGAACATCTTCGGCGCCCAGAGTTTATTTTCAGCCTGTTCCGTGCATGCACTGCGAGAAGGCACCCTGCGAGTACGTTTGCCCGACAGCGGCAACAGTCCACAGCACAGACGGTCTCAATCAGATGGTCTATAACCGCTGTGTAGGAACTCGCTACTGCTCAAACAACTGCCCTTACAAGGTCAGGCGGTTTAACTTCTTCCAGTACGCCGACACAAAATCAAAATCCATCCAGCTCATGTACAACCCGGACGTCACGGTCCGAAGCCGCGGAGTGATGGAAAAATGCACCTACTGCATCCAACGGATCCAGGAAGTCAGAATCACGGCCGAGAAGGAGAATCGCCCCATTCGCGACGGCGAAGTCATCACGGCCTGCTCTCAGGCCTGTCCAACTGAGGCCATCATCTTTGGTGATAAGAATGATAAATCGAGCCGCGTAGCGAAGTTGCGAGAAAACAAAGCCCACTACTTCCTGCTGGCAGAACTGGGCACTCAGCCTCGCACCTCTTATCTTGCCTCGATCCGAAATCCAAACCTTGCTCTTCAGGAGGAGATCTAGCCCATGACTCCCAACCTGAAACCTGAAGCCCCTCTTGTTGTCGGCAAGCATACGCTGGATGAAGCCACATCCAGGGTCACGGATGTCGTTCTCAAGCGCCCAATTCTGCCCTTGTGGATTTTGGCCTTTGGAATCTCATTCCTGTTTTTCATGATTTTCCAATTGGGGATTGCCTGGCTTTTGATCCGAGGAATTGGCATTTGGGGTGTGAATATTCCGGTTGCCTGGGGATTTGCCATTGCCAACTTCGTCTGGTGGGTGGGGATCGGACATGCCGGAACTTTTATCTCAGCGATTCTCTTTCTTCTTCATCAGGAGTGGCGCACGTCGATCAATCGCTTCGCTGAAGCCATGACTCTATTTGCCGTGGCTTGTGCGGGCTTGATGCCCCTTCTGCATCTAGGCCGCCCGTGGTTCTTCTATTGGCTTCTTCCTTATCCTGATACGATGAATCTCTGGCCGCAGTTCCGAAGCCCTCTGGTCTGGGACGTTTTCGCCGTGAGCACCTACCTCACTGTCTCACTGATCTTCTGGTACATCGGAATTATCCCTGACCTTGCCACGATGCGCGACAAGGCCGAGAGCCACAGATTGAAGCTCATCTATGGAGTGATGTCTTTTGGATGGCGTGGATCCGCACAACACTGGCAGCGCTATCAAACCGCCTACCTTCTCCTTGCGGCACTCGCAACGCCTCTCGTGATTTCAGTCCATAGCGTTGTCGGTATGGATTTTACAGCGGCCATCGTCCCAGGCTGGCACTCCACCATGCTTTCGCCTTACTTCGTTGCGGGCGCCATTTTCTCAGGATTTGCCATGGTTCTGACCTTGGGAATTCCCATTCGCCATTTCTTCAAGCTTCAGGACTTCATCACTCCAAGGCATCTGGAGAATTGCGCAAAGCTTCTGCTCGTGACCGGCCTGATCGTTGATTACAGCTATCTGATGGAATTTTTCCTGGCCTGGTACAGCGACAATCCCTTTGAAATTTATGTTGAGACCAACCGCGCGTTTGGCCAGTACTGGCAGGGATTCGCTGTCATCATGTTCTGCAACGTCCTGACCCCTCAGCTGGTCTGGTTCAAATCCATTCGGACCAGTGCCACTGCGCTTTTTATCATCTCACTGATCGTTCAGGTAGGAATGTGGACAGAGCGTTTTGTGATCGTGGTGCAGAGTCTTCATCGCGACTTCATGCCATCGGCCTGGCATATGTATTATCCGACGATCTGGGACCTCATGATCCTTTTTGGATCCATGGGCTTTTTCATGGTGCTTTTTCTGCTCTTCACCCGCACCCTGCCTGTCATTGCGATATCAGAGCTCAGAGAACTGATTCATAAAAACGGGCAGTCCAAGGAGAGCTCGCCATGAGTCTTTATGGGCTGATGCTTGAATTTGCTGAGCCAGAAACGCTGATCCAAGCGGCGGAACTCGCGCGCAAGGCGGGCTACAAGCACATGGATGCCTACACACCTTTCCCAGTGGAAGGCCTGACCGAGGCCTTGGGGCTCAAGAAAGACAAAGTCGCGCTCATCACTTTGATCGGCGGAGTCATAGGCTGTGTCGGCGGGTTCTTCATGCAGTGGTACGCCCACGTCATTGATTACCCGTTCAACGTCGGAGGTCGCCCTCTCAATAGCTGGCCAGCTTTTATTCCCATTACCTTTGAGCTGACCGTTCTTCTAGCCTCGCTCTCAGCTGCCATCGGAATGATGGCCCTCAACCGCCTTCCTGAGCCTTGGCATCCGGTTTTCTCGCACCCTGATTTTACGAGAGCATCTCGCGACCGCTTCTTTCTCTGCATTCAATCGAACGATCCGCTTTTTGACCCAGCTCAAATCACGAAGCTCATGCATCCACTTCAACCCATCACGGTTCAGGAGGTCCAGAATGAAGAAGTGGAATAAGCCAGTATCGGTTTTTCTCGGCGTTCTCTTCGTCCTCAGCGTGAGCTCCTGCG
>JBJMMA010000217.1:0-36434 GCA_045805065.1 Bdellovibrionia bacterium
AACGAGAAGATGGGCAAAGGCTCCGGCGGGTCCAACCTCGCGAACTGTGACTAAAACTTCGATTGCCGGCCGGGCCAAGGCATAGTACCGTCGGGCCCATATGGCATGGTTTGATGATCTCAAGACACCCAGGATCAAGACGCAAGTCTCGGCCCGGACCTCGAAAGTTCCCGAAGGTCTTTGGGTCAAGTGCACTCAATGCGGCGAAATTCTTCAATCCAAGACTTTGAAAGACAACCTCTCGGTTTGTACGGAGTGCTCGTTGCACTTCCGGCTGACGGCCGCAGAGCGGATCGCGATGCTGACCGATGAAGGAAGCTTTGACGAGTACGCCGAAGATCTCGTCTCGAACGACCCGCTCGAGTTTGATGATACGA
Organism: Bdellovibrionia bacterium; assembly: GCA_045805065.1. Classification (GTDB taxonomy): domain Bacteria; phylum Bdellovibrionota; class UBA1018; order UBA1018; family UBA1018; genus CAZCBS01. The sequence continues at coordinate 378 of JBJMMA010000217.1, forward strand.
AGCCTTATAAGGCTCGTCTTCGCTCGGCTGCAGGGACTACGGGCCTCAGAGACGCCTTTGTTGCCGGTAAGGCAAAGCTGGGCGGCCTCCCATATCATTTGGGCACGTTTGAGTTCAAATTCATGGGCGGAAGCATGGGCGTGGTGGTCGGCGAGAAGATCACGCGCCTTTATGAGAATGCTTTGAAAGACAGGCTTCCTGCCGTTGTGGTTTCGTCGTCGGGCGGCGCTCGCATGCAGGAAGGGATTCTCTCCCTGATGCAAATGGCGAAAACGACCGCTGTTCTTGCGCAAATGCGCGAGCAGGGGATTCCTTATATTTCGATTCTCACTGATCCAACCACAGGTGGCGTTGCGGCTTCCTTTGCGATGTTGGGCGATATCATTATTGCTGAACCAGGAGCCTTGATCGGTTTTGCTGGCCCCCGCGTGATCGAGCAGACGATTCGTCAAAAGCTCCCGCCAGGGTTCCAAAGAAGCGAGTTCCTGCTTAAGCACGGTTTTGTGGACCGGGTTGTTCATCGTAAGGACCTGGCTCACGAGCTTCGCCAATGGATGTGGAGACTTGGTAAGCAGACATGCAAGTTCCCGTCCGGAGTTTAAGATCACTCCTTCCGGGAATTTCTTGGCTGGGGCTTGCTTTACTGGCCGCGACTTTGGGCGCGACCTCTTCGTTTGCGCTTGAAGATGGCTCGCCCATTCAGGCGTCAGGCACGAAAGAAGTCTGGAACCGCGCTCAGAACAAGGTCGAGCTTTTTGGCAATGCGGTGGTTCGTCAGCTGGGGGAATCCCTGCAGGCTGACTACATCGTTCTGGATCAGAAGCTCAGAACCCTGGATGCGCGCGGCAACTGTATCTACATGACCGGCGATGCGGTGATCTATGGCGAGGAGATGCATCTGAATCTCGACTCGCGTACGGGCACCGTGGTCGAAGGCCGTGTCGCGACCGATCGCTTTACCCTGGCGGGTGAGCGGATTAATAAACTGGGCGCAAGTCGCTTTCAAACACACTGGGGTGAGTACTCAACCTGTAAAGACTGTCCGCAAAGCTGGACCTTCACGGCAAAAGACGTCGACATGGAAGTGGAGGGTTATGCCTTCATGTCGGACGTTATGCTGAAGGTCAAAGACACGTCCGCACTTTGGTTTCCGTATCTCATCCTGCCGATGAAAAGCCGTCGTCAGACGGGCTTTCTCTTTCCGCGCTATCAGCTGACCTCGCAGGACGGCTTTGTTTTCGTCGAGCCTTTCTTCTGGGCGATCAATCGAAGCTCCGACATGACGATCGGGCTCGGAACTTACGCCGATCGCGGTTTCAGAGGGGAGTGGGAAGGGCGTTATGCGCTTTCTCCAAGAAGCGCTGGTACGGCTGATTTCTTCTATATTCACGATAGAACGATGCGCGATAAGGACAAGGACGGTGAATACAATCCGTCCAATAACGTCAATCGCTGGGGCCTCGACGTTACGCAGACCCAGGAGCTGCCCTGGGGCCTGGAAGAAAAGCTTCGCGTCACGGATGCGAGCGATAATCTTTATCCATTCCGCTTCGGGGATCTCTCTCAAAAGAACGAAGCCTACCTTGAGTCGAGTCTGAACTTTTCGTATTCGACCTCAGATATCAGCGTTAATTTGAATGGGCGCGTTTATCGCAATCTTCTGGCATTGGGGCCGCTCAATACCGTTTTTCAAAATGGTCAGTACCAGCTTCAGCTGGGCGAAGTGGATATCAGAAAGTTTGATACCAATACGGTTCAAGCTTACCCGTCGCTCGTCATGACGACGAACGATCGATTCTTGCTCAATACCGGAGTCGTAGGCGGACTGACGGTGGGCGTGACAAACTTCACTCGTGGTGCCGGAGGTTTCGATAACGCTTATGAGGATCAGGTCATTACCAATCCAAATCTCCCGCCCGAGAACAATTATGACCCAGGCGTCGATCCCCTGAGAAAAGCAACACGCTTTTCGCTCACTCCGTCCATCTATACCACTTTACAGCCGATTGATGGAATCGCACTGACTCCGTCACTTCAGTACAATAGCTTTTATTATTTTTTTCGCGAAGCCCCAGGCGTTACGCCGCTTTATCACGCATGGCCACTTTTGCAGCTCGATCTCTCCACGCAGCTTGAGCGTGTCTATGATCTCGATAGCCCGGAAGTTCCAAGGCGCAAGCATCTGATCCGTCCATTTGTCACTTATTCGAACATCCCTTGGGAGCAAAAACCCGGCTCGCACCCATTCATTGAGCAAATCAATTACGCTAGAAGCAATCTCAAGGGTAAAGTGGGTTACAACTTCGACGATAACGACATCGTCCCGCGCGATAACGCTCCCTTTACGCAGAACTACTTTGTTCCGCTCGGAAACTCAGTGAGCTACGGTTTCCGAACTCAGCTCATTGATCGCGTGGGAGCGGTGGATCAGCCTGCAGCGAACTATCGCATGCCGATGGAATTCAGCGCGGGTCAGACTTTCAACTTCCGCGAGTATCAGATCAATCCAAGCGGCCCGCATCCGCTTTCGCGACTCTTCTCAAACTTAAAGACGAACTATCTGGATAAGATCACGACGGATACGACCTATTACTATTATCCGTATATTTCAGGGATCAAGAATCAGGTCTCGTCTTCGATCACGTATATTCTGGAACGAAGCCTTCATCAACGCATCATGGCGTTCGATCGAAGCTTGAACCTCAATTACACCTATAATCGTATCGGTTACACGGGTACCGATCCCACGGGTGTGGGTACGCATCAGCTTCAGGGCTCATTGAATTTCTCGATTAATGACTATCTGATGCCTTCGGCCTCAGGCTATTATAACTTCATCACGCATCATCTTGACGGTTGGGGTTATGGTCTTGCGTTCCAAAGCCCATCGCAATGCTGGAAGATTTCAACGGCTGTGACGTTTGACCCGACGCAAGGTCACGTGTTCAGTGCGCCATCCATCAGCTTGAATCTGACTGGATCCGGGTTTGAAGGCATGAACGAGATCTCGCAGCAAACCAGCGCCTCCAGTTCCACGTCGCGCTAAGCTAGGCTCTTTACTTTCTCCAAGCCTTCGGGGATGACTAAGGAACTATGGTGAACGTTCGAACCTATTCGCAGACTGCAATTCCTCATCTTGAGTCCTTGATCTCGAAAAACGAGAAAACCATGGAGCGCATCGCAAGCCAATTGGTCAGCGATGTCTCTCAAGGTAAGTCGCTTCTTGTTTTTGGAAGCGGACACTCTTCGATCTTCCCGCTTGAGCTTTATCATCGCGCGGGGGGCGCATCGTTTGTGGTTCCGGTCGTTGCCGATTATCTATTGCCGACAGCAGGACCTCCTGTGGTTCGCGTGCTTGAGCGCACGGCGGGCGTAGCTACTGCAATTCTGGCTCGCGCGGAACCTAAAGAAGGGGAGATGCTTTGGCTATCGTCTAACTCAGGCATCAACGCTGCGGTTGTCGATCTTGCGCTTGAAGCAAAAAAGAAGGGGATGAGAACGGTTGCATTCACAAGCCTTCCACACTCTCAATCTGTGGCGTCTCGTCACCCTTCCGGAAAACGCCTTTTTGAAGTCTGCGACGAGACGATTGATATTGGTGGCGTGCGTGGAGATGCCTCAATCGCAATTGCCTCAGGCGTTGCAGCTGGACCGCTTTCCACGTTGAGCACTGTGATGCTGGGCCACTCGATCTTGGTTGCTGCGATTGCGGGCCTGGAAGCCAAGGGTATTCCTTGCGTTTACACGAGCGTGAACACGCCTGAGGGCGAAGCTCGAAACGTTGAGCTGGAGCGCATCGCTCAGAAGCGCGATCCGCTTTTGCGTGGCTAGCTCGCTTACTGGCTCATTTCTTTCTTGAAGTAGAAAAAGGGCGCATCAGGATTAATCACCTTTTTCCAATCCGAGTAGGTTCCTAAAAGTTTAAAGATGCTGCCGGAGTCTGGGAACTTGAAGCTTGAGTTCACCTCGACCGGTTGTACTCCTTCAAAGGTCTTGCGGAGTCCAGCCTCGTACTTCTGAGTGCTGATGGGTTTTGTTTTCCCATCGAGGGATGTGGCGCCAAACCAGGCGCCTGCCGCAGCTTGAGTCAAGTCCAAGCGGATATTGTTGTTGTAGTTGGAGAACGCGTTTTCCCGGTAAGGTCTTGTCCGGTCTCGCCCGGGTGTTACCGTCATGAACTGGTACCCCTTGTCGGCAGAAAACGCTGCGGCTGCAGCGGCCTCGATGTCCTTCGTCTTTTTGGCGACTTCTCTTGCGAGATAGGCAGCCATCCAGAAATGATATTCTTTGCCGTAGTCACAGTTGATCGGCACATCCTTTGGGTAAGAATAGAGCGCACCTCTGCCCGCGCTTAATCGATCCAAGGCAGGGGCACCGGTGGAAATGACGTGAAAGACCTGCAGGAGCGCCCGGTTGCCTGAGTAGCCGCAGACTCGTGATGCATGATAAGTCAGGTTGGAGCCTGAGGTTGCGAGAAATCCCATCGACTTCCAGGTGTACTCCTCGGCAAGGCTCGGGTCTTTGACTTCCTTCAGGAACAAGCGTTTCAGATCATCAAAGAGATGTCCGGCTGGAGCCTTTTTGTTTTCCAGCTGATCCAGCATCTCAAGAGATAGGGTATGAAAAACGCGGTAGTAGACAGGATCGTTCACGACCTGCTGCCAGACGTCGATCAGGGTAATGAATTGCACCGGGCGCGCAATATCCTGAATGATGCCTAACCCTTCCGCACAAGAGGAGAGGTGGGTGAGCGTGAGATCCTTGCACGCAAAGCTTGCTTGAGCAAACCCTGCTTTGTAATCGGCTGCCGCACTGGAGGTTTGATTTGCGCGCTCCATTCCGGCCATCAGCTTGCCTGACTTTCCGGAGAGGGAGGCAAGCCCTCGATTGCAGGCAGCGGCTTCTTCCTGTCCGATTTCAGGGTGGCTTTTCAACTCATTGCGAATGGATTCGTACGTGTCTCTTGGCTGAGCTTTTGCGGAGAGATCCTTTTTTACACGGGCGAACATTGCAAGGAATGTGTTCTCTCTTGCTTCCAGAGATGCTGCAAAATTATCAATCCAAACCTGGCCCCCTGATGGGGTTTCTTCAGAGTCACGGTATCCGTTGACCCGGCAATATTCAGGGATATTGCTCATTGTGCTCAAGTTGACGAGCGATGGAATCTTTTTGGAAAGTTCCTTCAAGTGCTGAAAGCTCTCCTCGATACTGGAAGGGCAGTCTTCTGCGAGTGCAGGGATCCAGGCGGTGCTCATGCTGAATATGAGCAATAATCCTATAGCCTTTTTGCCAATCATGTCTTGGAGAATTGCAGCTGGAGTGCCACTGGGGCAAGATGAAAAGTTCAACAAGTTTAGAATGTGTCTCAGAAAACACATGTTAAATGCTTTGCATTTGATTGTGGGATTGGCAGCTCGAGGCTGAGTAATATCTAGTCAGTCTTTCCAGGTCAGTTTAAGGACAGGAAAGACATCGGTGTAGTTGACGAATCGGTGATCGCGCCATTTCCGATTTGTCCGATGTCATTATTTCCTTTGCAGTGAAGTCCATCGTCCGTTACAGCGCACACAACGGGGTTGTTACTTCGGAGTGCGCCGATCGATACGGAATGGACTCCTGATGAAAGGCCTGGGATCAGAGTTGCGACTGGAGAAGAGCTTGTTCCCCAGCATTTCGCTGCGCCATTATCGACAGCACAGGCGTTGAATTCCGTTACCGCAAGGTTCGTCACATTGCCGCTGAGTCCAGCCACGGTAATCGGAGTGTTGCTCGTTCCGATTCCCCAGCATTTCACGCCACCACTTACGATAGCGCAGGCGAAGACACGGCCAACTGCAATTGCAGTGACTCCGCTGGTTAATCCCTGAACCTGTACAGGCACAAGACTGTCTATGCCTGTGCCGTCTCCCAATGCGCCGTAGCTGCTGGATCCCCAACACATGGCTGCTCCATTCACTACTGCGCAAGAGTGAGCGGGACCCGTAGCGATTGAGGTAACCCCAGAGGAGAGCCCCTGAACCGCGACAGGGACATTGGTGCCGGTAGTTGAGTTGTTGCCAAGTTGTCCTGAATTGTTCGCGCCCCAGCACCAGGCTGCGCCGTTGACGATCGCGCAGCTTGTGCCCCCACCTGTAGCGATCGCGGTCACTCCGCTGGTGAGGCCTATGACTTGCTGAGGGATTGCTCCGTTCGGGGAGCTACCTGTTCCTAAGGCTCCGTAGACACTATCACCCCAGCACATGGCGCCCCCGTTAACGATCGCGCAGGTATGAACCGCCTCAGAACCCGAAGCAGAAATAGCGGTTGCTCCGCTGGTGATGCCAATTGCCTGCACTGGAGTAAAACTTGAAGAGCTGGAGTTGTTTCCTAGGAAGTTGCCTAATCCCCAGCATTTCACCGCTCCATTGACGATGGCGCATCCATGGGCTCCGCTTCCAGTAGTTAGAATCGTCGGGATCGAGTTGGTAATATCAGCGAGGAAGGATCCGGTGGTCAAACCCGTTGCCGATGCAGAGAGATTGACCATTTCAGCATTGGAGTCCATGAAATAGAACTGCATGGCACTTGTCCCAGAGGTCAGTGTGACGTCAGTGATAGGGATCGTGCACGTGTCATCGATATAAAAGGCTCCGCCCGTTCCATCGTTCGTCAGATTGACAGTAGTATCAGAAGAAACAGGACTGATGTTCCTGTAAGTGTCCAGCGATGTTACGGTATAGGCTACGCTGCAGGTATTTGGTTGTACAAACGAAGGACCGGTGATCATGAGACGGTTTTCCGTCGTTGGGGTCACCGTAAAAGTGAACGCGGGTCCTCCCGTAGATAGGGATGAGGAAGCGCCAATTGAATGTTGAGTGGAGCCTGCTCGGTTTATCTTGGCGTAGAAGGTGATAGAGCTTTGACCCATCGGTATCGTCATATAGCCAGTGTCGCCACCGGATCCAAGTGTGGTCGTGCAAGAGGCATCGCTGTAGAACGTTTCATAGCGACCGCTTGTGGTAGGATTATAGACCGATGCCGTTGTGTTCACTGGAACTGGAAAATCAGCACCAGTGGCGTCCTTTGTCGTCACAGTGAAAGTGCCGCAGGTTCCAGCTATCAATAGAGTCGGCCCGCTGATCACAAGTCGAGTCTGGATTGCAACCGCTAGGGTTCCGTCTGTGAGCCCGGTAGTGGAAGCATCCAAGGTCAGAGCTTCGGACACAACGTCCTTGAAATAAAAGTTTGCGTTGCTGCCGCCTGCACTGATGTTCACGCTGGTGACAGGTGTTGCGCATCCTGAGTCACTATAGAAAGTTCCTGAGCCTCCACCGGAGAGCGCAACGCTTCCTCCGGCACTTAATGCAGAGGTGTTTCCAAAGGTGTCTGTGCTTCGAATGGTGTAGGCAGAGCTGCATCCATTCACAATGACGCCTGTTGGGCCGGTGAGTGCTAACTTTGCGGGTGGTCCCGCCAGGATAGTGATACTCAGAGAGCTTGAGGTGAGCCCAGTGGCGCTTGCCGTGAAAGTAAAAGTTTCTGCCTTCGTATCTCTCAGATAAATCGTGGTCGAGCTTGATCCTGCTGCGATGCTTGCGCTGGATGTAGGAGTCGCGCAGCTTGAGTCTGAGTAGAAGACGCTTGAGGCACTTCCGGTGACATTAACTGTTGTTGCGGTCGATGCCGCATTCGCCAGATTGCCGTAGGCATCTTTCTGGGTGACGGTGTAGGGGCTGCAATCTCCTGCCGTCAGCGATGTAGCGCCGCTGAGCAAGAGCTGAGAGGGCGCGCCGGGCTGAATGGTGATCGAAGCGTCTCTTGTGACGCCTCTGAGGTCAGTCAGTCTGACGACAGCGCTTCCGGGAGCCGTGGGTGCTTGAAAGAGTCCCGTGTTTGCGTCGATTGATCCGCCGCCTGAAACGACTTGAAAGATATAGGGAGGGACGCCGCCTTGAGCGGTGAAGGGTAAAGTGCCTCCGGCTGAAGCGATGTTGGAAGGGGATGAAAGAGTGAGTTCCTCAATGGTGGAATGAATTGCGTTCGCAAGCTCGTGAGCGCCGATCAGCTTGGCTTTCACGCATGAGCTGAGAAAAAGAAGTGAAATGCCCATGGCCACGGCCACGGCAATCCTAGATTGTGAGCGCGTTGTTGAGAACGTCCTGCTGCTGCTCATAACAAAATCTTAACAACTGATGTGAGCCAAGTCGATGTGTGTCAGTTGGGACAAAGTGTGGTATATGCTGGATTCTTAAGGTTTTAATTTGGTATGAAAATAAATTTACTAGCATACGAAATAATAAACTGAAATTGTGTAACCGAGCTGCAATTAATCGTAGTGCCTTTGAGGGATCAGAATATGAGCAAAATCATCACCGGGCCGGATGGTAAAACGCGCTGTCATTGGTGTGCAGCGACGCCCGAGTACGTGAATTATCACGACAACGAATGGGGTTTTCCCGTTCGTGACGACGTTCGGCTTTTTGAAAAGCTCAGTCTGGAGGGGTTTCAGTCAGGCTTAAGCTGGCGCACGATTCTCACCAAGCGCGAAAACTTTCGTAAAGCCTTCGAGGGTTTTGATTTCAACAAGGTGGCGCGCTTTACTCAGCGGGACGTGGCTCGCCTTCTCAAGGATGCGGGCATTGTCCGCCATAAAGGAAAAATCGAGGCCGTAATCAATAACGCCAAAAAAGCGCAAGAGCTTGTCGAGCGCGAAGGGTCGCTTGCGGCTTATATCTGGAGTTTTGAGCCTGATGCGAAAGCGCTGGGCAGGCCTCAGTCTGAGACGACCTCTGAAGCATCGGTTGCTCTATCCAAGGCGCTCAAAAAACAAGGCTGGAAGTTTGTGGGCCCTACGACGATGTATGCCTTTATGCAGGCCATGGGATTGATTAACGATCACGTCGAGGATTGTGTGATTCGAGCGGACGCTGAACGGAAACGAAAAGCATTCAAGCGTCCCAGAAAATAAGCAGGCTCATGCCCTTATAGGTGAAAGGCATGAGCCTTTGGATTGTCGCTGATCACGTTTTACCTTTTTTGCAGAGGCATTGGACTTAATTGGGTCATTAGAAAGCGCCGACCTGAGTAGGTGGGGCCAGCGTCGACTTCTAGAGTTCTCATGCTGCCGCGGCATCCTGTCTTAAGAGCTCGGACCTGGCCACCGATCGAGATGATCACGGACTGTGATCCTGGATCGTAAGAGTCGTGCCGGACCACTCCTGATCCCAAAGCACTTGGGTTCGGAATCCTTGCCTTTGTGGGCGTGCATGTAAACCGCACTCAGGACATTCCAGAGCTTTTGAATGAAGTTCGCGCACTAAGAAACGTTGTGGAAGCGCACTACACGACGGGGGATTATGCGCTTTTCTTGAAGGTCTACGCCAAGGACATGGAAGATTATTACTTCTTCCTGATGAAACGCTTGCAGAAGATCAAAGGGATCCGCTCGACTGAGTCCTTCATGTGCATGGCGACGCCGATTCAGCGGGAGCTTGAGGTTCCATCAGCTCACGCTCGGGGGCGTTGATTAGGACTCAGGAGCCAGGTGCGACTGTGGGCATTCGATTAACGAGTGCTCTATCGGCAGTGTTTTTGGAGAAACTGCATGACATCGTCAAACCAGATGGCATGCCCTAAATAAGCAAAACTGTGACCGTCTCTGTTTGTTGTGCCAAAAGAAGGGTAAATTTTCAATTCGCTGACTTTACCGGCAGACTTCATTTCAGCGGATAGAATCCTACTGGGTTCTAGGTTAAAGTCGTTCTCCGCTTGAAAGAAAAAGATGGGTGATTTTGACTTTCGGACAGAGGTCTTCAGTAGGCTTTGCAATATGGGCGCTTTTTCCCAGCTTTCCGCCGCGCCGGAAGCGTCTACGGCTGCGCAATAGTCTGCTTCACTTGCCCCAAAGACGACTTCAATGCCTCCAAAAGAATTACCTGCCACGGCAATTCTTCCTTTTAGAACATTGTCTTGTTCTTTCAGCCATTTTAATGCAGCCATTTGATCATTCAGATGGTCCTCTTTAAGAAGTTGGACCATTTTCGCAGCTGCTGACCGTTCTCCGCCAGTTTCGGCGGCCTTTTTAATTTCATCACCGATGTAAGGGCCGGCTTCCGAGCTCAAGCCTTGCCCTCTACGGTAAGGCATAAAGAAGATCCAACCGCGTGCGGCAAAGAGAGGTCCCAGCTGTTTACTTGCCTCGCTGTTGAGCATGCCTGGTGCGCTTCCGTGATTGTAGAGGACAGCTGGAAAAGGGCCTTTGCCTGAAGGCACGTACATTTCTCCGCCCAGATTCAGGTCGCCATTTTCAAAATGGACAATCCGTGGCGGGTCAACTTTGCTGACACCAGCGTGAGTTGAAACACTCATTGTGAGGACCAATAAGAGAAGGACTATCTTCATTGCCAGAGTCTTATTTCGCCAGGGCCGAAAGCGACTTTTGAGCCGCAGGCAAAAGCTCTCGCTCTTTGCGACTTTTACTTTGGGTCATCTTGGCCCAATCGAGCCATTTAGGATCCTGAGGATTGGAGATCAAAGGGATGGGCTTGGCGGGCGCGGCTTGATGGATTTTAGTATCGAGCTGTTGTTCGGATTGCAAAGCGGCGCGAGGATAGTCTACGAGTTTGCGCTGAGCGAGGCGGGTCGCTGTTTCAATAATATTAGTGTACTGAGAATAGGTGATCGGCTGATTGATCTGGTTGGTGACCCAGGACTTCCAGGCTCCGGCAAAGCGTTTGTGAAAGTTAATATCCGTCTTTTTCGCAGCAATCGCACGGTCCGCGATCAAGCGCCAGGCTCTGGAATCACCGTGCCCTGAGCACGCGATCTCGGTCTGACCAATTCGTCCATCCATGGCTGAGTAGTCGCGCGCGGAATTAATGTCCTTGATCGGATACGAGGCTGCGCGATCGCGAATGGTCCAATAAGCTTGAGGAAGGTTAGGAGGGCGAGAGAGAAGAGCAAAGCCTTCAGTTACCATTGCGTCGCTGAACGGAGCGCTTGCGGGATATCTTTTGATGAAGTCATCAATCCTGGCCTGACGGTCCTTGCAAGCTTTGGCGATGGTCTGAAGCGCTACCGTCTCCTTGGGTGTCAGGCTTGCGTAAGCTGAAAATGACCCGAAAGCCAGAAGAGAGGCAGCCAGATAAAGCACCTTCCCGCGCGACGATTTGGTTTGCATAAATTAAGTATAAGAAATCAGACATGAGCCGACAAGTCCGATTGAAAAACGGCAGATATTGCCGGTTGTGAGTCGGGGAGAGGGGTTTACAATGAGAGTATGCGGATCCTCTTGTCCAACGATGACAGCGTTCATGCTCCAGGTCTCAAGATCTTGCAGAAAGAGCTCAGCAAGCTCGGAACGGTCTATGTGGTTGCGCCACTCGAAGAGAAAAGCATCACCGGCCACTCTCTCACGCTTCATAAGCCGTTGCGATTGATTGAGATGGGTAAAAACTTTTACGGCGTGAGCGGATCTCCTGCCGATTGCGTTTATCTGGGGATTCGGCAGGTCATCGGAAAAATGCCTGATCTTGTGATTTCAGGGCCTAATCGGGGCGCAAACCTGGGCCAGGATGTTTACTATTCGGGAACAGTTTCTGCCGCGCGCGAAGCCTGTATTTTAGGAATTCCATCCATGGCAGTCAGTCTTGCGGTGGATTTCCAGAAGATAGTTCCTGAAAGTGCGTTGCATTATGCAAGCGCCGCTAAGATGGCGGTGCGCGTTTTGCGCGGCATGAGAAAACTTCAGCTTCCAGCGCATACGCTTCTCAATCTCAACGTTCCTGATTTGCCAATGAATCGAATTAAGGGCATTCAGCTCACACGACAGGGATTTCGCTACTACAGTGGAAATATCCTGCGCCGTAAGGACCACCGTGGCAAAGATTACTTCTGGGTCGGGGGGAAGTACAAAGGTTTCAGGAAGGAAATGGGAACCGATTGCTATGCAGTTGAGTCAGGTTTTGCCTCACTCACGCCTTTGAAATTAGATTCGACTGACCTGCAGTGTCTGGCTTCATTCTTGGATAGCTCGGATCAGTTCGATTTGCCCGCTGACAGTCGTGCGTCGCGGCGAAGAAAATAAAAGGAAACGAATGAGGTTTATTGTTTCACTCATGGCTTTTGCGTTGCTCACGGGATGCTCCAGCGTCTCGCCGAGCCATTCAGGCAGGCACGGCCTGTTTGATGACTTAGCCATGGGATCTAATGGACATCATGAAGCACGGGCAAGCTCAGGGCGCGCGATCGCGGTTCAGGATCTTCCTGCAAGGCCTACCGGAAATCCTGTGATCGATAAGCCGCGAAGCAAGAAAGAGCGCGCTGAGAAGGCTGCAGCTCTTGAAGCATCGCCTCAGGCCGTTGAGCTCAAGAACGCTGGCCTCCATTGGCCGTTGAATCAAGTCGAAGTAACCTCCCATTTTGGAAAACGCGGACACGAATTCCATGAAGGTATTGATCTTCGGGCAAGTATCGGCACACCCATTTATGCGGCGCAATCGGGAACTGTGATTTACTCGGACTCAAGAATTCGCGGCTACGGTAGAATGATTGTCATCAAGCATCGCGAAGGGCTTGCAACGGTTTACGCCCACGCCTCAAAACTTTTGGTCCATAAAGGCCAGAAGGTAAAAATGGGCCAGAAGATCGCGATCTCCGGAAAAAGTGGGCACGCGACCGGACCTCACCTTCACTTCGAAGTCAGAAGCGGCGTGATTGCGGTCAATCCTTACCAGTTTCTTCCAAAAACCAATATCGAAGTCGCTCAGGTGGCATCTCATCAAGAGAAGACTTCAAAGAAACGCCGTCATAAACATCCCCATGCGACCGTACTTGCGATGCGCTCAGGCGCCCAAAAGCGTTAGTGCGATGCCGGTACTGGTACCGCAGAGGAGCTGACGATCTTCACTGGCAAGCTGGACAGTGTTGTCTGATCTGCCATTCGAATTGATAGTGCTCCCGTTGCGTAATACTTGCCTTGGGTAAAGAGCGGGTGCTTCAGCAGGATTGAGCTCTCGGGTGAGAATGCAAAACTTACATCAAAGCGCGGGGCTGCTCCTTTGATCTCAACTTTTCCTTTCTCTGGCGCAAAGTTGAGAATCTCAGTTGAGACAAAACTTCCGTTGCCGTTTCGGATGGTCGCGCCTTCGATCCTGACTGCGTACTTGGATCCGGCCCTTGGCACAATGAATACTTTTTCTTCATCGGTGGAGCCTGTGCCACTTCCAGCGAGCGAGCAGCGCGTATCGGTTGGGTTTTGAGCGTCGGCGGGACACTCCATGACATAGACGTCGATATCGTTCTCTGGAGATTGTCCGGTAAGAATGCTGACGCTGATGACTTTCTCCGGATAGCTGCGCAGAATTCCCAGCGGGCTCTCAATGTACTTGGACTCGTCTTGCGCGATGGTTGCCTTGGTTTCGGCGTTCAGGCTGACCAGCTCATAGTCGCTTGCCTGGGTCTCAGGCTTTGCTGCGAATGAGCTATCCTTTAAAAGCCAGTTCACGGAGCCATTGAGCGCGGTAGTGTCGCCGCTGATTCCCTTAAGGCTAGTGTCGCCATTAACGTAATCGACTCTGAGTTTGTACTGTGACATCGGATAGCGGTATTGGCCAAAAACGTGAACATCCCAAAGGCCCGATCGCGGGTTAGTGCGAGTCACGACAAGCTCATGCAACTTCGGATTCAGAAGCGGCGCACCGGTTCCGTTTCCGAGTGTCGCATCGCAGTTATAGGCGCGCGCCTTAGTGCGATCTTCAACGGCCTTGGAAATGTTCTGTCCTTCATAAGCCATCAGTTCAACGCCGGAGCAAAATTCATTGGCAGCAACGCTACCGTTTGCATCTGTTTTGATCGGAGGGACGCTGAGGCTCATTTTCAGAACGCTCGTTCCTGGAGGAACCATCACGTAGTGACGATCCACCCCAAAGGAAGGCACCTTTTTCTGAACCTCAAGAGCTGAGCCCTGGGCCATGACTTTTTCAGGAACGCTCAAAAAGACCGGGACGATGAAGGATGCAATCGGCGAAACTTGTGCTCCCACTTTTCGATAAGCATAGACCAGAGCACCATGATCACCGGGGGGAAGCTGCGAGATCTTCTCTCGATCCAGACAAAGATTCAGGATGCTCCCTGTAAAAGCGTTGTAACTTCCGACGCCATCGACAACGCTGATGGCCACACCTTGCCCGACGACCGTGAGATCTGACACGGGGCTTGTCATGCAATCTGCGGATTCCTGAACTCCGGCTTTGAGCCAGGATTCATTGGATCCGTAGATCACCGTACGAAGCGCGAATCGGTCCGCGGTGGACTTGAGTTGCTCAGTCAGCTCTCCTGCTGATTCGCCCGCAGCATAAAGCTCAGGCAGGGAGCGTTTGATGAACACCGAGCGGTAACGAGATGGATCATTGGCGGTCAGATAAACGCCTGCGCCAAAGACAGGAGTGCCGTTCACGATCTTGGTGCCGTTATAGGAGTTGCTATTGGGTGCGTGAAAAGAAGTGACGACTTCATAATCAAGCTCCACAGGTTGATCTCCCAAGGTTACGGCCGTTGGAAGTTTTGAGTCGCGAAGAGCAAAAAGCGCTCGCCATGCTGACTTGAGATCCACCATTCCGGTACCTTGGTCGGCCCAGGTGTATTGTCCTTGAGACTTTGCGCCGGATGAATCATCCAGTCGGGTGACATCAAAAGGACGCGCGGATTCGATCAGGACTCGACGGAGGGTCAAAGCATCGGTTGTGAGTTTTTCTTGCGGTTGTGGATGGCGCTCGTTGTATTTCTTGATGGCATCCAAAAGCAGAGCATAGGAACCCGTGACCGTTGGAGCTGCCATGGATGTTCCCCAATAGACGTCCAGGCCCCCGCGAACTTCTGACGCCGTATTAAATGGGACGGAGCTCAGCTCAGTTCCTGGCGCACTCAGGTTGGGCTTGAATCCACCGTTAGCACTGGGTCCACGGCTACTGAAAAAGAGCATGAAGTCTTCGCTTGGATCAGCGAAAGAAGAATTTCCAGCTCCAGGCCACTCGTACTGCTGGCGGATCAAGGAGCGCGTTGCTGTGGCTCCGACAGAAAGCGCAAGGCGAGCGACGGATGGGCTGCCTACGGTTTGTCTTCCCGGCCCGGAATTTCCCGCCGATACAATGACTGCCGTGTTTCTGACTGAGACCAGGCGATTGAGGAGCGTTTCGCCAACGCCCACGCCGTCGTTGGATGCGCTCAGGGAGCCGAGTGACATGTTGATGACTTCGGCACCGCCGTTGACTGCAAGGTCTGCCACGCCAGCATTTGAGCTGCAGCCTGAGTTATTTGCGCAAACGCGAGCCATGGCGATTTGAGCTTCAGGGGCGACACCGCGAGCAAGAGTTGTTGCGAGGTCATTTGCGATCGTCTTTGATCCTGCGGCGATGCCCGAGACATGGGTGCCATGGGCGCCAGGGTCAAAGCCGACGAACGAGACCGCGCGAACGGGAATTGCTTTCGTCCCATCTTTGCTTGGCAGCTGCGCATCGCGGAAAGCAAATCCGATCTTTTCCGCAAAGACACGCATCGTATCATGACTTGCATTGAAGTCGCGAAGCGCTACTGACTTTCTGAAGTCCAGAGTCCCGGTTGAATCAAAGTAGACGCGCTCTGGAAGAGTGCCTGAAGCAGGGAAGTAAAGGACACGAAGAAGGTCATTCTTCTTTCCGTTAGCGTTCAGATCGACTGCATCCGAGAGTGAGTTCAGGCGTTCCTCAAAGATCACGCCAAATTTCGCACCCGAGGCGTTGGGAGCCAGAAGAAGCGCGCGTTCTTCGGCGTTCACCTTGATCTTTAAATTCTCCACTTTCTTGAATTCATCTCCCGCAGGCATGGCAGGAACTGTGGGACTCTCGATATAATCAGCCGTGATGGATAGATCTTCTTCTGATCCGTTTGGCGATCCGTTTGGTACGGCGCTCGCCGTCAACTGGGCGCTTGGATGAATGTAGACGGTGCCATCGCCCGTGAAATCCTGGATGCGGTTGATTCTGACTTTTCCGCTGAGCTGTGAGCGGAAGGTCGGATGATTGTAGGTGATGCCGCTGTCAGCGATTCCGATCTGAACGGAAGAGCCATCGACTTTGACGCCTCCACCGATATCGGCTTCAGCCTGCTTGACGAACTCAATGGCGCCGATTCGTTCAAGGCCGCTATAAGAAGAATGCTCAGAGCGCGGATCAATGGAAAGCGCTTCGTTTTGTTCTTGAGAGAGAGCCTGAATCTCCTGGATCTCGCCTTTGTTATAGACCAGAGGCTCAACGATGATCTCGCGGTTTTTGATGCGAAGGGTTTTCAACGCACGCGTGAGCTCCGGCTCATAAGGGAGCATGATCTCAAAGTATCCCACTTCAGGAATCGAGCTTTGAGCGATTGCCCCGATGGCTTGCGTGCTCTCAAATACGTTTTCGATCTCCTGCTTGAGAATCGCCCGGCGCTCAGCCATGGGCTTTGAAGCGATGTTTTGCTGGATCTGCGCAAAGCTATCGCGGCTGAATGTTCCTTCCAGCCGATACAAGAGGCGATCTCCCACGCGCTGAACCTGGATCGGGGTCTCGTTGCTCAAAACAACGGTTCTGGATTCGCCGGCCTTATAATCCGCAATATTTAGATCCGGGCCACGAAGATCTGGAGCGTGTACGCTTGGAGACGAGCTGGAACAAGCCGTGATCAGCAATAAAACAGTAAGACTAGCTAGCTTGTGAATCATGAATCTCGCTCCCCCCGAAGCATCGTTCATATAAAATACTTAGAGATAAAAAGACCCCATTAAGAAGCCTGATGTCTCGTTTTGATCCAATGCGGAGTTATACTCCCGACCCAGCTGGGCCTGAAACTCAAAGTGTGGCCTTGGGTAAAATAAAATGCCTGGCGCAAAAGAGTGATCATGCGCCGTAGGCTCGCCCAAGTGCGAGAAATTGTTCTGATGTTGAATGTAAAAGTGTAGCCCTTGGATCAGCTCGTAACCTAAGCGATTAAACGAGACAAATCCTGAGGCGCCGCTGTTTGTTTGACTGATGCCATGGCGGAACTGCCAATCCCATTCCGTTAACAGATAAAAACGCTCAGTAAATCCTAGGATTCCGTAGGGGCCTGCGACTTGGCGAGATGCGCCCGTGCTATAACCTTGGAAAAAACTCAGGCCGAATTTGTATTTCTCAGCCAGATGAATGGCTCCCGTGAGAGCGAGACCTTGCTCGCTTTTGAGGTTGGTTCGCTCAGGTCTTCCAAAAACTCCGGTAACGGCTCCCGAAAAGCGCTCGCCCTGATAGCCGGCCTCTAAGTTGTAACTCTCTGCGTAAGGTCCAAAGCCCAAGCCCTGGCGAATGGAAACCGTATGATCGGGCTCATGGATTCCGTAATCCATCATGAACCGACCCAGGCGAAGAGACGTGTTCTCAAGCGCACCACTGTCAGGACGGTACATGACATAATGCTCGCGACTGAAGAATTTGTTATCGGTCGTGGGTTTTCCGCTCAGAGTGTTTGGATTGAGTCCGCCCGTGGCAACGACGGTGAATTGATTAACGACGGCCGAGGCGGAAAGATCAGCCTGCATGAACTGAGAATCACCAGAGCTTGCTTGCGGCGTATCTTGATAAACCTGAATTCCGCGAACAAATGCCTGGATTTGAAACGCTTCAGGAAGGGGCGCGACGCCATACATCGGAAGTGATTCGCGCTCCTGCCCGTAGGCGCTTAAGACCGCTTGAGAAGTGGAGCGTCCGTAGGCATTCAGGATTCCGCCACCGCTTGGGCTGGAGTGACATGCGGTGCAGTTTGAGTAACCATGACGGACCATCTCAGGAAATGCATAGGCATTTGAGGTGAGTGTGCTTGCTCCTAAAAGCAAGGCGGTCATGAATGGCGTGTGGCGGAGAAAATTCACTTCTTTTTGGTTCCTTGCGCTGGTGCTGATGCGGGTGAGGACTCTGCTGCTTTTGCCTGAACATCCACGTCGATATCGATATGGTCAGCGACTTTCACTCCCATGTAGGTCGGAATATCGATCTTATAATCAGTGATCTGCGTACCAAATTCGACATGGCCTGTGGCAGCGCCTGCATTGCTTATGATCGTAGCTGTCCCTTTGACGGGTTTCGTCTCACCATGAAGCGTGAGATCGCCTTCCATCGGCAACTTTTCCGCGGAAAACCCGCTCGGAGTGAAATCGCGTGGAAGTGTGAGTTTAGTGATCTTGAATTTCGCTGTCGGGTTCTTGTCGGTTTGAAGGTATTTTTCCTTCATATGGCGATCACGAAGATCGATTCCCGTGTTGAGGGAATTCTCATCAAAGGTGAGCTCGCCCGAGACTTCTTTGCCGCTGATCTGAATCTGTCCTTGAGGAGCCGATCCCTTGCCACGGATTTTGATCGCGCTTGGTTTTCCAATCGCAAGAAATCCAACGTTTCCGCCTGTCACTTGATAGCTTTGAGCGTTTGCAGCGAGCGCACTTGCGGCTGCAAACGAGCTGAGTACTGCAAACATGGTAGCAAAGTGATTTCTTTTCATAAGCGATGAGCTCCTTTTCAGTCTTTAGCCCCGTTTAAAATCCAGGTTCGGATGACGTCGATTTGTTCGGGAGTCAGAGGATCCACTGCGGGTTTGCCGGGCTTTGCAATCGGAGGCATGCGGCCTTTGCCGGTTTTAGTGATGTCCTGATAGAGTTCGCTCTTTTCAGGATCATAAGGAACGACCCAGCCTTGCGCTCCTGTGACAATCGATTGATCAAAAATATTGATGTCATCATGGGACTCGCCCGGACCATGGCATCTCAGGCAGCGTGTTTCGAGAATAGCAGCGCGGATGCTTTGAAAGGTAGGCGCAAGCGCTGGAACAGGCTCTGCGGCTTCTCCTTGATTGAGCGGCATGCCGGCATCAATCCAGGTTTTCAGAATTTTTGATTCAGATTTTGAGAGAGGACCGCTTGGCGGCAAGTCCTTGCGAACAAGCGCGCGATCCTGAATTTCAGAGATGCGTTTTCTGATGGCGTCGTAAGAATTGAACTCGTTAGCGTGGCAGCGAAGGCAACGGGAGCTGATCACGTTCTGCATGACCATTCGGTACGAAACAGTTTTGACCGAGACGAGTGCCGCTTCATCGCCTGAATCTTTCTCGTGATAGAACTGGCAGCTCACTCCAAGAAAAAGCAAAACAACGAGGCTGGCTAGATGATTCGACCGTATCAAGTTGACCACGGCGACTTTTTAATACAGACGGCTTAAAAAAACAAAGAAGGTCCGAACCTTTTTAGGTCCAGACCTTCCTTTGCTCGAATCTGCTAAGTTTTCTTCAGTTTATGGATTACATCGCAGCCATGGGTTGCTGATGAAGTGCCGCATTAAGCAGGGTGTATGCGGTGTCTTGGTGCGTTCCATCCGTTGAACTCACGCCCAGAGCAGACAGGGTGGCTTGGTTTGCAGTCGGGTGAACTCCCGAAAGAATGACAAAGCCTTTACCTGACCAAAGTTCTGTAATTGCTGGATTACCATCAGGATACTTGGCAATCACGCCACCCGGGGTACTCGGGGTTACTGGGCCACCGTACCAAAGAATATCCTGAGTAGAACCATCGGCGAAGGACAGCAGGGTCATCGCGATGTCCGTGCCTTGATTTTCAAGATAGTAATAGTCAAGTTCTGGTCCGTTCACAATGCCCAGGCCATAGCTCACGTCTCCACCTGGAGCGGGGGCGGGGGCTTGCGCGATGAAGGATCCTGCACAGAATCCAATGTAGCTTACGCCACGGCTCTGAACGGCTTCGCGCAGATTGGCGTGCGTTTGGGAAGTCAGGCTGTCGGCTTCAGTGCCGCCGGATCCACCCGGAAAAATCAAAAGACCAAATTGGGAAATCTGATCGACGCTCATCGCATTGAGCTGAGATGAGGTAACGACCTGATAGCTCATGCCATGGGAGTCCATGATGCTTTCGAGATTGGCGACTTCAGTGCCCCAGGTTCCGCTTCCCGCGAAAAGCATTGCGTCTGTGCTCCACGTTCTGGACGGAGCTGAAGGGGTGGATGGCGCTGAAGGGCTTGATGGGGATGAAGGATCCTGAACAAGTCCCGTACCAGGGGAATTGGAGCCGCTGCTCGATACATCAGAGCTTGCGCTGTTTCCGTCGCAGGAACTCAGGGTAAACAAAGCTGCGACCACAGCAGCAGGGTAAGCGAAACGTAGTTTTTTCATTTTCTCTCCTCGTGTCTCTCGTGTTGAAGAGGCTTACGAGGCGGAGATCGAAAAAGTTTCGCTCAATCATCAAATTTTTGACAGCGAGCGGGCCAGCCCAGAATGAGCGGCTCGCTTGAGACTTCGAGGACTACTTTCCCTGAAAGTGTTTTTTGAAGCCTTGCCAGCACGATTGGTAATCGTCTTGAAGGAGTTCTTTTTCAAGCGCGTAGTCCGTCACAAGATACGGTGAGCGAGACTCGAACATGAACGCCAGCGTGTTCTCAATCTTGTGAGGCTTGAGATCCGCGTTGCTTGCGGCTTCAAAGGATCCACTGTCCGGGCCATGCGCGGAATAAAAATTATGCAAGCTTCCGCCACCAGGGATAAAGCCACCGCTGGTCTTTGCATCATAAACACCCTGGATCAGTCCCATGTACTCGCTCATGCAGTTGCGATGGAAGTAAGGCGGGCGGAACGTATGCTCAGCCACCATCCAGCGAGGAGGGAATATCACGAAGTCCACATTGGCCACGCCTGGCGTATCGCTTGCCGAGGTGAGAACCGTGAAAATGGATGGATCCGGATGATCAAAACTCACCGTGTTGATCGTGTTGAACTTTCTGAGGTCATATTTGAATGGAACGTAATTGCCATGCCAGGCGACGACATCAAGCGGCGAGTGGTTAAGTTCAGCCGTCCAGAGGGCTCCTGCGAATTTTCCAACAAGTTCAAACTTGCCATCGAGATCTTCAAATGCCGCATGAGGCGTCAGGAAGTGGCGACGATGTGCAAGACCGTTTGCGCCGATCGGGCCAAGCTCAGGAAGCCTGAAAGGCGCACCAAAGTTTTCGCCGATATATCCGGTGCAAGTTCCCGAAGAGGCAGGATTGATCTGAAACTTCATGCCGCGAGGAATGAGCGCGATCTCGCTGGGCTCAACTGTAAAAAACCCAAGCTCGGTTTTGACTTCAAGAGTCCCGGTCTGAGGAACGATCAGGAAATCTCCATCCGCGTTCATGAAGTAGCGCGAACCCATCGCTTGATTGAGGGAGTAAAGATGAACGTGAAGGCCACGGCCTTCAAGCGGGGAGCCTGTTCCGCAAACCGTGCGGATGCCTGAGACAAAGTCCGTCTTGCTTTTTGGTGCAGGAACTGGATTCCAGCGCATTTGATTTGGATTGATGTGCTTCGGAGTAAAGAATGTCTGAGAGGTCAGCTCCGCGAGTGGAGAAAACTTCCCATGCATGACGGAGGGGCGGATCCGGTAAAGCCAGGAATAGAGATTGGCTGAACGTGGGGCCGTGAAAGCGGAGCCGCTGAGTTGTTCCGCATAAAGACCCAGTCCCGGCTTTTGAGGAGAGTTTTGCTCCATGGGGAGCGCGCCTGGGATCGCCTCAGAGGAGAAGTGATTTCCAAATCCAGTCAAACTTGAGCCAAGCTTATGATCCATAAAGGCAAGCTAAACAATAGCGGGCCGCGAAAGTCAATGAGTGGGTCTGGCAGAGGGGGTCTTCTTGCATGGCGCCCCTTGCAAGATAATCCAGATGTCGAGTAGTCTTAGGACCATGCCGACGGCGCCCCCTGAGCTCCATAAAAAGACGCTGCATCAACGCTCGCAAGACTGGCTTGCGCAAGACGCCATTCCGCTCTGGCTTGCCCAGGGAGTTGATTGGGAGCGAGGTGGTTTTTTTGAAGCGCTGAGCCCTCGCGGAGAAGCGCTCGATGGCCCGAAGCGCTCCATGGTTCAAGCGCGGCAGATCTATAGTTTCAAAACGGCAAGTGAGCTTCAATGTCTGGAGAAGAGTGCCGCTCATCAGGCGATCTCTCATGGTCTGAAATTCATGCTCGAGTTCTGCTCGCTTCCCTCGGGTGCCTTTCTGCACGCAGTGGATCGCGACGGAAAGCCTCATCATACAACGCCTGATTTGTACGCCCAGGCCTTTGCCTTGTTTGGACTGGCTCAAGCCTTTTCTGTTGAATCTTCTTCGCCTCGGGCTCCTGCCTTGCGGGATCGCGCCAAGGCGCTGGTGGATTATCTTCAAAGAGAGCGCAAGGCCTCTGATGGAGGCTATTTTGAGCTCAAGGGCTCGGAGCGTTTTTATCAATCCAATCCGCAGATGCATCTTTTTGAGGCAGCTCTGGCCTGGATGGAGGTGGACTCCGATCCCGTCTGGACAAAGCTTGCGGATGAGATGGCGTCGCTCTGCCTGGAGAAATTCATTGATCGCGACTCAGGGGTTTTGGGCGAGCATTTTGAGGCGGGCTGGACTCCGGTACGCGACCCGGTGGGCGAAAAGAACTGTTTTATGTTTGAGCCAGGGCATCAATATGAGTGGGCCTGGCTTTTGGGACGCTATCAAAAACACACGGGAAAAGATCTATCGGCCGCACGATTGAGACTTTTTGAACGAAGCGAGCGAAACGGGATTTGTCCTACTCGCAAGACTGCTTTTGATGAGCTCTGGAGTGATATGCGCTGCAAGACGGCGACGTCCCGCTTTTGGCCGCAGTGCGAGCGGATCAAAGCTGCGGTTCAGCTTGGGAGTGAAGCCTCTGAGTCCGAGCGCGAGGGATATTATCGCGCAGCGGACGAGGCATTGAGTGCGCTCTTTCGCTTTTTAGAAACGCCGAAGCGAGGGCTTTGGTTTGATCGCTGCTCCACGGATTTCGCTTTTATCGATCAACCAGCCAAAGCCAGCTCGCTGTACCACATTATCGGCGCAATGAACGAATACTTAGCTTACAGACCTGCTCGCCAAGCATGCTCGGGTGACTGATTAAGGCAAGCTACGGCCACGTCCGCCGCCACCAGCGAGCGAAACAACGTAGCTGATCACTGCCAACGCCAAGAAAACAAAGAGCAAGATCTTGCCGATCGAGGCAGATTCGCCTGCGATTCCGCCGTAACCAAAGAATGCCGCAATCAGTGCAATGATGAAGAAGATGATAGCTGCTCGTAGCATAGCGTGTGGGCTCCTTTGACGTGTCAAGAAGCAATTGACGGGCCAGCTGCTTCACCTCAAAGTATTGAGATGCAGTGTAACAAAATGCGTCTTGCGGCTCTGGTTCAGCAACTTGAGGGAAGAGGGTGTGTCATTCAGCACGATCATAACACCCGAAGTCAGGCATCCTCGGTTCTAGCCCTTGTTCCAGGCGTGGATCAATGGTGTCCGTTGCCTGAGGGCTCCATCGGTGCGGTTCTGCAGAGATTGTTCTGGAATCAGATCGAGTTTCGCTTGAATGAAAAAAGCGGAAAAATCAGCGCAAGCTGGAACTATACTTCGCTGAGCAGTCTTTTCATCCATGGCACCGTCTCGGTGATGGTCGCACTTTGTTCGCTGGGACGTGTTGGATTGATCGACGGGATCTTGATACTCACGGCCGCAAACTCAGTGCCGTTCATTGCCGCTTATCTTGAAACGCGGTCGATCCTGAAACTGGTTGGGAAGCTTGAAGAATAGAGAGGTGGACGAGAGATGTTTTATGATCTCTCGCCCAGCCGGAAAATGAGCCGAGAGATTCAGCGACGGCCACTGATCTTGGCGTAAGGGATCATCTCATACGGTGGTTCGAAGTGACAGACGTCATTGGATTCCATCACGCCGACCGAAACATTCAAGTGGTCCGCGCGGATGAATCCAGTTTCTGATTCACCTTCGATTTTCAAATACGCTTTCAGTCCGTAACTGCAGGTGTACTGCCAGTCGTTCACAAGCAAAGCCTCGGCAGCGAAGAAGTAGCGATCTTCATTGTGGCGAGAGAGGCGCGTGATTTTGATCGACTCAGGCATGCTTCCGTCGTGGCTTTCGATTTGGAGAACGTTTTGAAGTGCGGACTCATAAATTCCATCCAGGCAAAGGATGCTTGGGACGGCTTTTGGCACGCGCTTTGTGGCCTGATAGCAAACCGTGATTGGGCTTGCGGAGGCAAAAAGCGGCATCGCGAGAAGAGATGCGACCATGAGTGCTAACTTTGCGGAAAGTTTAAAAGAGAACATGGGGGGCTCCTTTGTTTACAGTTTTTTCAAAGTCGCGCTGCTTCTAGCATGTGAGCCGTCAAAACAAAGACAAGATTCTGTTAAGGCGCTGAAATTGCGCTTTATAACTTATTACTTATTCGCAAGATCTCATGACCCAATCAGACGGCTCATGCGGCAGAAGCGCTCATGGCTCGAGCGGGGAGTTTGAATACGATCGTTGGCAGACTGACCTCGCTGGTCCCGGGAAGAAAAAGCATCACAGCCAAAGCTTAATCTGACAGTTTTGCTTGCTCTTCGTGCTTCAATTAATGATGTTTGTTTAGATGCAGTTCGAAAAACGTGGGCTCAGGCGCCTGAAACAAGTTTTTGTTCATCTCGCTCCACACAGC
Source organism: Bdellovibrionia bacterium (assembly GCA_045805065.1). GTDB lineage: Bacteria > Bdellovibrionota > UBA1018 > UBA1018 > UBA1018 > CAZCBS01. The sequence goes on from JBJMMA010000217.1 coordinate 24,921, forward strand.
TCACGCAGAAACCCGGTTCTCCTTCAGCTGGCCGTCATTGGAGCGATTCTTGGACTTTTATTCGTGGCTTCTCGTTGGAGAATTGAGCGTCGTTCAAAAATTGAGATGCAGGTTTTGTCTATCGCCTCAGCGCGCTCAAGCGTGATTCAGTCCTGGATCAATGAGCGGGTGGCGGATTCTGAGGTACTCGCTCTGGATTTGAGTCAGCAGGCGGAAGAAGGTTGGCCCTCCTCAGCGCTCGAGTCGATGAAAAACCGCCTCGAGCTGATTCAGAAAGTTTATAAATATGACGGGATCTATTTAATTGATCAAAACGCGAATCCGTTTTTTGCAAACAACTCCTCGACGGACCTGGATCAGTTTCCGATATCAAAAAACGAGATTCGCGCAACGCCGGCGCAGGGAGTGCATGCCTGGTTACACGAGGCAAAGAGAGTGCACGGAGATACCGAACTCGTCGCAAACTTCTCAACCAGGATCGGACATCACCGTGCCGGGCGCGATGTTTATCTGATGATGAGAATAATCTGCCCTACGGCTTCCTGGGCCGTCGGAGGGGTGTCATCCATAGCGCAAGTTCAAGGGCAGTTTACTTTGTCATTGAAGCAGGCATTTGGTCCGAAAGTGTTTTTGGGTCCTCCGGAGAGCAGTGCTCGGTTTGAGCGGGAAGTGAAGCTTCAAGGCGTTGATTGGTCGTTGGTTGTCGGAGTTCGGGAGAAGTACTGGAACGAGCTCATGGCTCAGGAGTTTCTGACTTATTTTGAAATCCTGACACTCGGTTTAGTGTCGATGGGACTTCTGATCAGAGAGTACTTCAAGCGGCGCGCGACGAGGGAGCATGCTGCAAGCGAATCCCGGATCCGGGAGGAGAAGAATCTCGCGCAAAAATATCTCGACGTTGTGGGTGTGATGCTGGTCGTGGTGGATGCCTCGCAGGAAGTCAGTCTGATCAACCGACGTGGGCTTGAGATTCTCAAGGCAAAGGACGAAAGCGACGTTCTAGGAAAAAACTGGTTTGAATCTTTCATTGATGAAGTAGATCGCGCCAAGATGAAGACGGCCTTCAGCCGGCTGTTGGGGAGCGATGAGGATTTCGATTCGAGAGAAATGGAAAACGAAGTAGTGACGCTGGATGGCGAGCGGCGCCTCATCTCATGGAGGAATACCGTGCTCCGGGATGCCATGGGCAAAGTGACCGGGGTGTTGAGTTCTGGTGAAGACATTACCGAAAAAAAACGGATCACAGATGAAATCCGGGAGACTCAGGCGAATCTGCTCAAGGCGCAGGAACTGGCCCACATCGGCGCCTGGACACGCAGTATTGACACTGATGAAGTCATCTGGAGCCCGCAGGTTTTCAAGATCTTTGGCCTAAAACCCGGTGAATTTCAGGTAACTCTCGAGAGTCTTCTTTCCCTGGTGCATCGGGAAGACCGGGAAAGAGTACAAGACGTGATCATCGAAAGCGGAAAAACCAGCACCGACTTTTCGCTCGATTACCGAATACTGATGCCCGATGGCTCAATCCGCTGGGTCAGCTCCAAATGTCAGTTCGATCGGGACCCTACGGGAAGGCTCTATCGACTTTTTGGGATCATTCAGGACATTACGGATCGAAAAGAGCTTGAAGAGAATCTTCGCGCCGCCACCGAAAGCGCAAAAACTGCGACGCAGGCTAAGTCCGAGTTTTTAGCGAATATCAGCCATGAAGTGAGAACTCCGCTCAATGCTGTCATTGGCCTGAGTTACCTTCTGACGCAGACGGAGCTTACCTCGGAGCAGCGCTCCTATCTTGATAAGATTTCTTTCTCAGCCAAGCTCTTGCTTGGGATCATCAGCGATGTGCTCGATTTCTCGAGAATTGAAGCTCGAAAACTTGAACTGGTCGAAGAAGAGTTTGACGTATTGGAGCTTGAAGGGGCACTGTCGAGTCTCCTTTCGGACCAGGTGAAGAGAAAGGGGCTTCGGTTCATCTTTGAGCGGATGCCTGACGTCCCATGCATTCTTTATGGGGACCGCTTGAGGCTCATTCAGGTTTTGATCAATCTTTGTTCCAATGCGATCAAGTTTACTGACAAAGGTAAGATCAGTGTTCAAGTTAAGAATCTTGGGCGCCTGCCGGATGGAAAATATCAGTTGCAGTTTTCGGTCCGTGACACCGGGATTGGAATCGCCAAGGAGCACGTTGCGAAACTTTTTCAGTCGTTCAGTCAGGTCGAAGGTGCTGCTCACAGGAGATTCGGTGGAGCTGGGCTAGGGCTTGCCATCAGCAAACAGATTGTGGAACTCATGGAAGGGCAGATCTCAGTTGAGAGCGTTTACCGCCAGGGAAGCTGTTTCTCATTTACTTTGCCGCTCGTAGCGTTTTCAAAGGCGCGAGAGCATCAGAGGGACGCGTTTTCCATTGAAGATAAAACAACTGATCAAGGTATGTCCCACACCGAATATAAAATTCTTCTTGTAGAGGATAACGAGATCAACCAGATGGTCGTGAAGGACATCCTCGAGGGCCATAGGTACAAGGTGGTACTTGCTGAGAGCGGTTTGCAGGCCATTCAACTCATCATTCAACTCATCAAGGAAGAGGGAGATCAATTTGACCTGATTCTCATGGATGTTCAGATGCCGAAGATAGATGGTTATGAGGCTTCCAGGCGGATTCGAAAGTACTTAGAGGAACAGTCGGTAGAGCCGGTGCCCATTGTTGCTTTGACCGCCTATGCGCTGAGCGCCGAAAGGGAAAAATTCGTCCAGGCGGGCATGTCCGCATTTCTCACCAAGCCCATCGATCCAGTAGAACTCTTGAAGGTCATTTCAAAGTTTCTTTCCGGCCGGAGAAAGAGTCGCGCTTCTTCCATGATTCTGAATGTCGAGCAGGCTCTCCCAAGGCTTGGACAAAAACAGGCGCTTTATTTGAAGCTTTTAAAGATGTTCAAAGAGAAATATGCCCGCTCCGTCGCGACGATCGAAGGCACTGTTGCGCAGAGGAGCCTGAAGGCGTGCCATGACTACCTTCACAACATGAGAGGGGCATCGGAAAATATATCAGCGACTCGCATCAGTGAAACTCTTCGAGACCTGGAGGATTTGACGTTTTCTGACTCGCCCTTGGACTCAGATGAGAGGCTTCGATCCATCTCTGAGGCGCTGCCTGCTTTCCAGGATAACCTGCAGGAGCTTCTTGTTGAGATTGATCTGACGATCAAGGAGCTAGAGAAGCGGTTGGGGGTACGAACTGATATCCAAGGCCATGAATCGCTTTAATGGACCGAGAGTGGCTCCGGAGTTTTTTTCGAAGCGAGCAGACATGAACGTCAACTGCGCGGTCAAAAGCTTTTGAATCATTTCCCCAAGCACCCGTTAGGATTTGCTCTCGAGTGAGCACTCGCTCCCTGTTCTTGATGAAGAAGGCAAGTATCTTGAACTCAATGGGGCTAAGGCCCAGATCCACCTTGTCGCTTCCAACAGTCAACGTCGCGCGATAGGTGTTTCGATCCAGCTCGAGCGCCCCAGACTTCAGTACGCTTTGATCGCTTTCTTGTCTTTGGCGCTTCTTGATTTTTGCCTCAACTCTTGCACGGAATTCGATGAACTCAAATGGCTTTACAAGGTAATCATCGGCTCCCAAGTTGAAAGCCATGACTTTCTCCGGAAGGCTCCCGCGCGATGAGATGCAAATAATCGGTATATCGCTGAGCTCGGGATCTCGTTGAAGCTCGGAAAGAACGCGATAGCCGCTTCCTGACAAGAGGACGATGTCGAGCAAGATCAGATCAAATTCCGATTGACTGAGGGCTGTCAGCGCCTCTTTCTCCGTTGAGGCAAAGGAAATGTCAAAGTCCCGACCCAAGAATTCTGAAACTACAATCTGAAACTCTTCTGAGTCTTCAACTAATAGTACTTTCGGCCGTTGCATTCCAATTCATCTTTCCTTGAAAGTCGATCAAATGGAAGTCATTTCGTAGAGCGGTAAGTCTTAACGGCCGTGTTAAAAGCTGTCTTGAAATCGCTGATCATTTTGGAGAGGGACTGTCTTGGCTGAGCTATCTGGAAGCGGCTTGGACGAGGCTGCTTCAATCCGAGGGTCCTCGTTGGATCCTCTGACGAGAGTGTCCAGTTGCTGGATTGAAGTACGCAGGCGCTCAGCCTGATTTGAAAGTTGGCCTGAGGCAGTGGCCGATTGCTGGGACGCAGCTGCGTTTTGTTGAGTGACCTGATCAAGTTGCGTCATGGCTTTTGTGATTTCCTTGACTCCTTGAGACTGCTCCTGAGACGCGGTCGTGATTTCCTGAACCAGTTGGTTGACCAAGACGACTTTTTCCACCAGTTGCTCCAGAGTCTCGGCGCAATGGCGTGCCTTTTGAGTGCCAGTTTCGATTTTGTCTTTTCCGGTAGAGATCAGTCCTTCCACATTTGATTTCGTGGTGGTCACGATACCTTCAACTTTTGAGATGCTTGATTCGAGCATTTCAAAAATTTCTTTGGCGGCATTTCCGCTCATTTGGGCAAGATTACCGACCTCTTCTGCAACGACTGCGAAGCCTTTCCCTTGTTCACCGGCTCTCGCTGCCTCAACGGATGCATTGAACGAAAGCAGCTTGGTTTGAAAGACGATGTCATTGATGACTCGCGTTTTAGCCGAGATATCGCTGATGACCTGAACGATCTCCGTCAGCTCTTTATTGCTCCTCTCAACCTCATGCATGATGCGGGCGTTCGCTTCATTGATTTCGAGGATGGCATTCAGCATTTCACTGGTGGATTCTTTCCCCTGATGCGCAATCGTCTCGCTGGCGCACGCAGTCTCGCCCGATCTTTTCGCGGATTCCGCGTTGCGGGAAATCATGGCGCTCATTTCTTCGATGGATGCTGATGTCTCCTGGAGTGAGGAGGATTGTTCAGCAGTGCTTGCTGAGAGTTCTTCGCTTGTGGAGGACATCTGCATAGAGGCGGATGCGACTTCTTCGGAAGTGTGCCGCAGAGTCTCTGTCAGCCGTTGGAGAGTGGATGAGATGTTCCGGGCTAAAATGTATCCCACCGCCATTCCAAACGTGACCGCAAGCAGAGATAATGCGAATATGGTGTGATCCGTTCGATCCGCCTCACTCAGTGCTATGGTGGTCCATTTCTTTGCTTCTCCATCTTGAAAGGCGATCATATTATCGATCGCGTTGTAGAAGTCGTTGCATAAATCCGACATAGGCTTGATTTTCAAGTCTGAGGACGCGTTCGGTGAGGTCGGTGAGGCGGCCCATGCTTTGTGATAGTCTGCTTCAATCTGTTGTTTTAGAGTTTTGATCTTTTCCCAGGTTTGCTCGATCGGCTTGTATTTTTCCTCTTCTCCGTCAACAAAGGGCACAGCCTTGTAGATCTCGTTGGCTTTTTCAAAGTGCGTTATATTGTCTGTTATGGAAGCGAGTAACTTATCTTTTTCGGCTTTTGTGTATTCGGAGGAGGCGAGGCGCATCAGTCGTGCCTGGATTCGGCTGACTTCAAAGCGCATGATTCCCAAATTGGTTGAATTGGGAAAATTGATCTCAGCGACATGCTTGAAATTCGCTGTCACGCCTTTCAGGCCTCGATAAGACGTGAGTCCAACGAAGAGAATAAATAATGATAGAACCGCGCACAGTCCTAATAGCTTGGTTTTCAGGCTCCAGTTGAGTTTCATTCCGAATATCCCCTGGATATATATTCGGAAGAGGTGGTTTGAGGTTTGTTATGGAGTTGTTTGAAAACCTTAATATGTGAAAATATTTCATTTCACGGTCCCAAAATAAAGAACGGGCATTGCCGTTGAGCAATGCCCGCTCTTTTCAGACTCGTGCCACGCTGAGTGGGTCAGTGATTAGACGCCGATGATTCCACCGCAGAATGGACCCGAGCAGCTCGTAGGGCTCGGGGATGGGGTCACCGTGGTCGTAGGCGTAGGAGTTGCCGAAGAACCCGTAGGTGAAGCCGTTGGACTTGGCGAGGCCGAAGGATCGCTACTAGGCGAATCCGATGGAGTTGGGCTTACCGTAGGATCAACCGTAGGCGAAGCTGACGGTTCTACACTAGGCGAAGCTGACGGTTCGACACTAGGAGTAGCCGAAGGCTCAACACTTGGGGAACTCGTTGGTTCAGCACTTGGCGAAGCGGATGGGCTAGCCGAAGGACTTGCCGAAGGTGAGCTCGAAGGAGTTGGGATTGGATCGATCACAGCAACTGGGCAGAATGGAGCTGGATCAAAGGTAAAGCCGTTGCCCGTAAGTGAGATGCTGTTCCAGGCAAGGACAGAACCTTGGATGCGGCCATTACCAGAGATCTGTGCCGTTCCGCGAGGAACGATGAACGTTCCTTGCACATTTCCGTTACCGGAGAGGTGTACGCTTGCTCCTGAGCCAGGCAACCGGAAAAGCACATTTGCTGGAGGAAGGGTTCCAGAGACTACAATGTTGCTGTTGCCGGAGAGCGAAACGTTTCCTGCAACATTGATCAGAAAGAGATCATTCGCGGTGCCATCCAGAGTCAACGTCTGTTTTCCGGAGAGCGAGACGTTGCCATTCACCTGAATGACATTCAAAGATCCATTTCCGTGAAGGGTCATGGACGAATTGATCTGTTGGATGGATCCAGTCTCAGGCAAGGATGCCAGGCTGTCGACAAAATCGAGCACGTTTTTCTCATTGCCTGTTAAGTCACGTACAACAACCGCTCCAACGCTTGCCTTACCGGAAGTGGTGACTTTGTCATTGGAAGGCGTGTAGAGATTTTCCGCGATCTTTGCGTTACCGCTCAGATGGATGCTTGAGCCACCGAGCAGAACGACGCTTCCCTTGATGGTCGCATTCCCAGAAAAGCTCACGCTCGTGTCTGAGAAGGCCACCAGGCTGGCAGACGTTGACAAGCATTGATTCATGCCTGATCGAGCATCTGCTAGTCCCAACAAGGAGAGGTGAGAATTTGAAGAATCAGCAGGAGCTTGGCATCCTGCGGTGGTGATCGTCGTTAAAATTGCAGCGCCAGTGATGATCGAGTTTTTTGAGATACGCATATAACACACTCCCTGACCTGATTTGACTAACTGTTAATAAGTGTAAACAATGTGATTCTCCGCGTCAATAATTTAAAAACCTTTAAGTTTAAATGACTTAGGCTCAATCTAGGGATTCTGTTTGAAATTTAGAGACTTAAAAAGGCGCTAATCAAAAAGGCATAAATCCCGCAGCGCAAGTTGCGCATGTCTACGGCAAGGAAGCAGCGCGAGCAGCATTCGGATTTCTCACCCGAGTATGAAGCCATATTCGATGCATTGCCGCCGATGTACCTGGTGCTAACGCCTGACTTTCGAATGGTTGCGGCAAATCGCGCCCGTTTTCAAGGCACGATGTCAGCACCAGAAAATGTGATCGGGAAAAATGTCTTCGATGTGTTTCCGGATAATCCCAATGACCCTAATGCCACTGGGGTCACAAACCTTCGCGCATCGCTCGAGCGCGTACTGGCGCTTCGCGTCCCTGATCGGATGGCGATTCAAAAATATGATATTCCGCGTCCCGCTTCACAGGGCGGGGGCTTTGAGGCGCGCTACTGGAGCCCGCTCAATACGCCAGTGCTCAATGAGGCGGGCGAAGTTCAGTACATCATTCATCAGGTCGAGGACGTTACTGATCTGGTGAAGCTCAAGGAAAAGGAGGTCGAATACACCGCCTTTAATGAGCAGATGAAGCGTGAGATCGATGAGCGGCGAAAAGTCGAAGCAAAGCTTCGCGCGAGTGAGAAGTTCATCAATGAGGAAAGGAAGAAGTTCGAGGCGCTTTTTACGGTTTCTCCCGCTGCCATGGCATTGCTGAATGGACCTGATCATATGCTCGAGAAAGCGAACGCAGGCTTTTATGAGCTTTTTGGAGAGTGCGATATCCTTGGAAAGAGCATTCTAGAGGTCTTCCCTGAGCTGAGAGGCACGGCTTTAAAGGGGATGCTGGACCAGGTGTTCGCAACAGGCGAGCCCTATTCAGCAACTGAATTCAAGCTCTCGATCAGACGAATCCCGCAGGAAACACCCGAGGACATCTACATCGACTATACCTGCCAAAGGATTTCAAACGGTTCCGGGCGCCCTTACGGAGTTTTCATTCACGCAGTGAACGTGACCGATCAGGTCATTGCGAGGATGCTTCGTGAGAGATTTGTCGCGACTCTCTCGCATGATCTTAGAAACCCCTTATCGACAGCAAGGATGAGTACGCAGCTGGCTCTGAGGAATCGAAATAAGCCCGACGCCCTCGAGCAAAATCTCTCCCGCATCACGAGAAGTCTTGCGCGCGCAGATCGCATGATTCAAGACTTGCTGGACGTCAACCGCATCAAAGCGGGACAGAAGCTCTCGGTTCAGGCCACGGAGTGCGACCTCAAGAAGATCTTCTCTGAAAGCCTTGAAGAGTTGTCCGTCGTTCATGGAAACCGGTTTCATCTCCAATCGCCCGATCACGTCTCGGGATATTGGGGCTGCGATGATTTGAGGCGAGTGCTCGAAAATCTCTGCAACAACGCTGTAAAATATGGCGCACCGGAAAGTCCGATCACTGTGTTCATCCAGCCTGAGGAGGAACGTGTGCTTTTCTCCGTTCATAATACGGGATCGGTGATCCCAGCTGAACAACGGGACACGCTTTTTGAAGCATTCCAAAGATCAGTGGATGCACAAGAAAGCGGCAAGCAAGGCTGGGGGCTTGGACTGGCGCTGGTCCGCGGAATTGCCGAAGCTCACGGGGGCGCCGTGTCGGTTACAAGCACTCCAAATGAAGGAACGACATTCACAGTCACTCTGCCTTGGGATGCTCGATCTCGAAATCACGAAAAAGAGAGCGAATGACGGATCGATCGAGACCTCGTGCGTGGACGGCAGTCATCAGGCCCAGGAAAAATGAAACGCCCAGGTTGAGGACAGTAATGACGAGAAGCCCTAAAGCCGCGGCAGGAAGGCCTGCATGCCAGGCTTCATGAATTCCGGAGGAGCAAACAGCCAGAAGAAATGCGCCTGCGGAAAGAGTCATATGTCTTACGTCCAGGGCAATGCCTAGGGTGGATCCCAGCACAGGAATCACGCTGAACAAAACTCCCAGAGAGATGCTCGAAGCGATTCCATAGGCACGACCTGAAACGGCCGAACCACGGCTGAGAGCCCGGTGCTCAAACCAGCCTCCGATCTGGCTCGATAGCCAGAGCAGGATCCCTGTCACGACGGCGCAAGGAATAGTGAGACTGCGGAAAGGGTGGAGCGACTCAATCATGTGGTGACTTGTCTCAAGATCAAGAAAACTCTGGCCATGATGAAGGATGCGGTAACCAAAATGAAACACGATGACGGACGCAAAAACCAAAGCGAGATTGGTCGCAGCCGTGATTGCGATGGAGCGGATGATTGCAGACAGATACCGAAGCGCTTTGTGTACTCTTTGTGAGTCATCGGGATGAGATTTAGTGCTAGGCTCGATGGATTCCAGCACGCGCGCAAACGCAGCTCCTGCGATTGCAGGCTGCTTGGTCACAAGCTTGAAGCTCAAAGCATAAATCAGAAGAAAACTTGCAGCATAGTTCGTGGCAATGAGCGCGCCGCCAAGAAGAGCCGGAATCCGAAGCCAGAAAATCAGATATTTTCCGATTACGGTCAGAAGCGTGATCAGGCCTCCGCCACTTCCTGCTTTGCACAGCTTAAGACACTGGGCCCGCGTTCGTGCAACAAACTGGTCTCCAGAGGATGCCGTACGTTCGGCGATGTTTCGGGCCATGATCATCAAGTCTTTCTTCAAGCGCACCGTCCTTTCTTAAATCGCAAAAACAGAAGGGCAGTGTGTGAGCAAGACGTGTGCCGGTAAAAATCTTCAAAATAGGGTGAAAACCGTTCTTAAAAGAGTACAGATGCGGTCAAAAGTGCCGGGTAAGAAAAAACAAGTGTAGGAGATCAAGTACAGAAAGGAGCGGTTCCTCGCTTACTTGCTTGAGGCTTACTTGTTTGAATCGTTATCGGAGCTTTTTTGAGCGATTCTCTTGCCAAGCTCTTCTAGCTCGAAGTCCGCGTCCGAAATATCGATCTCGATTCTTCCATCTTCTGACGGCGCTGATGGGGTCGATGGGGTGGAGGGGCGAGGACGCGCGGTTCTGAGTGGGGATGGGGAATGTATTTCCGTTTTGCGTGTCACAGCGGAACCTAAGCTTGGCGCCGCGAATTTGTGATCTTCAAGGGGAGTGGCTTGCGATGGTTTGACCCAGTCGCGTTTCTGATCGATCCAGCGCTGATAGCGCTCGAAGGACCACATTCCATCGTTTGCGCCCGTTTGCAGCGATGTTGGAATCTGTCCGAACGCTCCGGTTCGGATATGAGATTTTACTCCGGAATTGGCAACCAGGATCTCCAGATGGGGAACCAGAATTTGCGATTGAGGTTGATAGGTGAGCCGCTGGCAAACGACACCAATGAGACAATCGGCAAGCTGCGCCCGAACGCTGGCTTGCGCTTCTGCCGGAAATGACATGCACACTCTTGCCAAGGCCTCAGCACAAGTAGACGAGTGCATGGTGGCAAGAACCAAATGTCCGGTTTCTGCTGCATTGAGGGTGAGGCGCATGACATCTGGCGTTCTCATCTCACCGATGACCAGAACGTCGGGGTCCTCGCGCATCGAATCGACAATGGCTTGCTCAAAGCTTGGCGTATGGGTTGGGACTTCTCGCTGACGGATGATCGACTGGCGATTGGAAAAAAAGTATTCGATTGGGCTCTCAATCGTCAGAATGTGTTTTCTGGATGAGGCATTGAGTTCTTCAATCAAAGCGGCCAGAGTCGTTGATTTTCCACTTCCCGTTGGACCTGAAACAATTAAAAGTCCTGTCTCAGAGCGGATCAGATTCTTTAAGTCCGGGTGAAGATTGCAGTCTCGCAAACTGTTTCGAAACGAAGTTAAAAGTCGGATCGCAAAGCCAACACCACGCACAGTCTGGAAGATATTGATCCGGCACCGGGTCCCTGCGATCGTTTGCGAGAGATCGGCAGAGCGCCTATCCAAAAACTCCTGCCACTGGCTTTGGTTCAGCAAGTCTTTTGCTTCTTGCAGAAGCAGGTCAGGGGAGAGCGGCTCGCCCATCGAATGAAGCTCACCTCGAACCCGAAGTACCATCGGTATTCCACCTTCCAGGTGAAGGTCGCTGGCTCCAGTTTCCTTTGCGTGTCGGATCCAATCTTTTAACATCCGCAGCATACGAAGGTCTCCCCGTTGCGTCCTTTTTACGCCTCTAAGAGATGATTTCCAGTGAATAAGTTTTCATGCCGAGCGGCAAAAAGGCAAAAGAGACTATTCAATCCGTTTTCTCTCAAGTAATGCGGTCTCATGGCCGATAAGATGATGTGGCAAACCATTGTCTGCAACTCAGAAAAGCTGCTTGGATATCGCGCATCTATTTAACTGGCTGCTTAACCCTCTGTTTAAATCTGGGGCTTTTGTCCGTGCAGAGCTTTGCGAACGAGTATGCGGA
>JBJMMA010000218.1:0-15119 GCA_045805065.1 Bdellovibrionia bacterium
TTACCAACTCAGAAGATTCGTTCTTCTTATATTCTATAATTACGGGATTATTTTCTTCAGATAATGCGAGGGTATCTATTCGTCCTGCGTGGTCGGTACCGGTAGAAAATTCCGTAGCCACAAATATGCAATTAAACACGCTTCCTAGGTTCTTTTCTACAAGCGATTGCAATTCCTTCTCGAGATTGAAATTGTGAGCTTTTACTACTTCGAGTTTATCTTGTTTGATTTGGAAGAGTGGCATGGGTTTCCCTCACTATTTAGACCTTCGGAACTCAGGTCTGGCTTTTTCGAGAAGCTCGTAAACCTTACTAACGCCGACCTTCATTTCGATAGTCTGCTTCTCCAGCACGCCTTTCTCGATGGCTATAAGCAAAATCTCGAGTGCCCAGTAGCTTTGTTTGACACTAGGTAGGTTGCCAGCCTGTGCACGTTGCGCAAGTGTATATGACAAGCGCTTTTGGAATGGGGTAAAGATCCCGTTTTGTGATATTTGGAACCAAGTTTCCGCATCGATCGATTTCGCAGAGTCTACTATTGCGGTATGGAGCGGATTTAAGACTGAGCTCTCAGACTCTGTTAGAATTTGCTCAGTCTGGTTTCCCAGTACTGTTGCTTGAGGTGGGTGGTCTATCTCATCCTTATCGCCGCAATCTATCGCGACTTCTTGGCTACGCGGCATATGCAGGGTGTGAACAGTAGGTGAAGGCGGAGCTAATTCCTTAGATTGCTCGATCCAAGGTGTAATTTGAAGGGACTCTAGCGTTTCCCATAGGCTAGTGAGAGCTCCATCCGGATCTAACCGGAATGAGCTCTCCCTTATTCTCCAGAAACGCCAGTTGCAACGTTCAAGTTCCCGTTGTCGAGCCGCATCTTCCTCATACTTTTCGGGACCGTGCCAGAAATCACCATCGCATTCGACCGCAAGCTGGCCCTTGATGCCTTCGATGATCAAATCAATCCTTCTACCTGCGACTTCATACTGAGGAATAACTCTGAATCCCCGATCATGAATTTTGAAAAAAACATCTAACTCAAACCAGCTGTCAAAAGGGGAGGGCGGACTTGCGATCGCACGATCGGAGTTCCTTGCCATGGTTCGAACCTCTTCGATTGATTTCCCATCAATTACTGTCCGCTGAATTTTGGGATTAAGGAAATACTCGAGAAGTTTGTATCTGTAGCACTTTGGGTTCACATCGTTCAATGTTGCAGAGTGGAATAGCCACATCTGCTCTTTAGCTCTGCTCGCAGCGACGTTGAATCGGCGTTCATCTTTGTCTTTGCTCAAAACGCCTATTCTGGAGTTATCCGACGGTGCGGAGACCAAACTGAGGAGCATGATGTCACGTTCATCGCCTTGAAAAGCGTATGCGTCACCACATACGAGTTCTCTCTTCTCAATTTCTTCTGGGCCAATCGTTTCGAGTAGACGCTTCTCAATCTGATTGGCTTGCGTATCTCCCAGTAGGCTTATGATCCCTAAAGTTTTGCCCTCATATGCAGGGTCTTTTACTAATTCCTGAATCTTTGAGACAATCGCTTCTACTTCTGGAGGATTCCAAATCTTACCGCTCGTGCCTTCCTGATAACCACCAGGAACCTGGATGCTCGCTACAACGGGTTGTAGGCGTCCCGCTCCGAATTGTTTTAATGGAATCAATGGCTCGCTTTGGTAACAAAGGTTGTTAGAGAATTGGATTATTTCCGGCATACAGCGGAAATGCTCTCGAAGTCGTATGCGTCCTTTAAACCGGATTTTTGCGAGATCGAAAAAACTATCATCCACTCCAATGTTATTAGAAAAAGGTATGTCGTTAATCCATTTCTCACGGAGAGCTTGTATGTCCTCACGATCAAGCATTGATTCAGGGCTAATTTGCTTATCGTCACCAACAACTACGATCTTTTTGGCAAGATAATGAAGAAAGAGAGCTTCTGGTCCTGACTGACTAGCTTCGTCGATAATCACTACGTCAAAGCTGTCGGTCCCAGGTTTAATCGATTCTGCCACACGTTGAATAGGCATAATCCAAGCCGGAATCGCTCCACGGCATTGTTCCATATGCTCGCGAGCAGCGCGGCGATGCTTGTTGGCATACTTGCCCGTCCCTTTACCAATTTTCCTTACTGCTTGTGACCAAGCAAGTAAGTGTTGGCGACGAAACTCGTTCATTCGTGAAGGTGAAAAACAATGCTCCCAGGATTTCGCGGCGGCCAGATTTTTGATGATTTCCTGCTCACGCTTTTTTTGGTTATTAAGCGTAATGGAAAGGCTTTGCTGAAGATCTGGATCGTCCATTTCATGTAGCCAAGATCTAGCACATGCCCAATTCCAAGCCTCTTCGAAACCGCTGATATTTTCTAACCAATCAGAGGCGTAGCTCTTATTACGTATGCGAGCTGCAAGATTAGGAGCGGCAGTCTCGAGTTTAGTGAGCAGTTCCTCTTGTTTAGATTTCTTTTTTTTGGACTCAGCTAGTGAAACGATGATTGAGAGCGATTCATCATATTGACCAGCGTCTCGATTTTTGACAGCAGCCGTAAGAGCTCGATAAACGGGATGAGGTCTCTTTGAAGCGGTTGGCTTTAATGCTTTCTCGAGAACTAAAAGTTCGAGTTCGAGTTTTTCGTAATTCTCTTCTGCTTCAATAGCCTCAAATGTATCGATAAAAGTATTGATGTCTGAATCGTCTATCCAATTTGGTTCCAGGCACTTCTTTGCTCGCAGAAGTCTTATCTGCTCGAGGCATTCTAAAAGTGTATCAAGCGGTTCACAAAGATCTTCTAATTCTGCCACCTGAAACTTTATATTCCCCGTTAAACTAACATCTAGTTCTTTCCATAGCTCCTGTAGTTTCCGGAGGGTCTCGGTGAGTTCAATCCAAGTAAGAAGTGTTTCAACAGCGGCGGCTGTTTTACATTCGCGTCCGCCAATACGGACAGATTGAACCAGATACAAAGCTTCTTTAACGACTTTTGCTCGGAATGGACCAAAGCCAAGACCTTTGCCAAGCGAGAGATGTGTATGTAAAGCTTGCGCGTGTGCTCTTACAACGCTTAGGTCCTTGCCTTCTAGTCCGCTTACTGAACGATCCGAAAGCTCACCCAAGAGTTTGCGGATCGTTTTAATGCCGGACTTTGTCTCTCTTAGGAGCTCTCTCCAAATTCTATCTCGCTCAGACAAGATTTGAGATCTTGCTTTATTTACCCAAGGAAAAGAGTGCTTGCCGATTGAAGTTATGAGATCAGCTATTTTCTGAGTGACATCAAGCAAAGCTACTCTTTGCGTTTTTGAAAATTTCTTTAGATCAAAGTAAAGGCGATAGGCACGAAGTTCTGAATGGTTGGCAGCTGTTTGCTTTGCGACTGCCTCTATTTCACACATGCGGGAAAATTCTTCACATTTTGGAAGATGGTCGGAGGCAGGGATCTCCATACTCAATTGATCTTCAATTTCGTTTGTAAGTGATTCAGAAAGAGAAATTAGGGTGCGAAGGTCCTTATTTGTGAGCGGAGGACGACAGATCGAACTCGGGTGGTCATCCAGCCAATTGTGTTTGCTTTCCTCTGCTTTAATTTGTTCCGCAATGCGTGCAAGGGTTCCAGAATACGAGCCGAATTGTAGAGGGTGTTTAAAAGTTTCTGCTTCCCGAAGACTACGAAGTTTTTGTTGGGTGGCTGCTATTTCAGCGCGAATCTTTCTTAGGGCTTCTCCGTGAGTACGAATCTCTTTTTGGTTTTGGATCGGATTCCAACAATTATACTTCTCGGTAATCCCTTGAACTGAGTCCTCAAGCGCTTTCATTCCATTTCCGTCGTCGCCTAATAGGCTGACACAAAGGGCTGAAACCTCTTTTGGAAATTTGTCGCGCAAAACTTTCAGCGCTCGCGGTGTGTGGCTGGTAACTAAGACGCGGTGACCTGTTGCAAGAAGATGGCAAATCAAATTAGCAATGGTATGCGACTTTCCGGTTCCAGGAGGCCCCTGTACTAACACTCCTTGGCGAGCTGAAATGCGTTCCGCAATTTCCTTTTGTTCTTGGTTTGAAACGAGAGGAAAGTATATTTCTTGAGAATCGGATGTACTAGCTTGTTCAGAATGAGATGAGTCGGGTGCTGCATCGTCGATAATATCCACAAGTCGGGTAACACTGAGCGGTACGTCGCCATCAGATTTGAGCTGCTCAATAATTTCCTGATACATCCGGAGAAGACTTCGTTCCGTTTGCTTTCGGAGAATAATAGCCGGAGCGTAATGTAAAAGTGGATGTTCAGTGCTGCTTGATTGGGGAGTGAGTGATCCCTCATAGCGGCTGTCGGAGGAGAGGCTGTTCGTCCAGCTTTTTAATAGAGCTTCGACTGCAGCACCGTCCCATAGCTGCTCTCCAATTTCGTGAGCCTGTTGCTCAAGAGCTGACCAGACTTTCGCGTCTGGGCGCTTCTGTGGATCTATCATTTCCTGCTCGAGCTCCAGATTGACGCCCTCACCAGTTGGTCCTATCGTGATGGCGCCTTTGCGGGTATCAAAGCTAATAGTAATTCGAGTTGTTAGAATGTGCCGTCGAATCGAACTTGAAGGAGAGGATCTCCATGTAAGAAGTCCTAATCCTAAAACCACTTCATAGGCTTCGCCTAGCTTTTGTTGTTTTTGGTAAATTGAAAAGAGGTCTTTGTAGATCGCTTCAACCTTTGCAAGACTCTGGTCATCGCTGGCCCATGGCTGCCAGTTCTTTTTTAAATATTTCGTCCAGGCATCTTGGAGCTGGGGTAATTCTGCGAAGTGTTGAATCACTGTTTCTTCAACTTGTTCTCCGGATGCGTTATCGCCAATCACAGTCTTTGAAACTGTGTCTCTGACCTTGGGCTCCTTCGACGAATCCCTAAGGTCTTTCGCAGTTACCCATTCTTTCAGCTCCTCGGGGGGAGAGGGAGGTTCCTTACGTTTTGGTTTTTTGATCTCGACCCACTTGTCAGAGGTTTCGTCAGTAGCTGGTCCCCAAGAGATGCAAAAGCAATCATTCTCGCGGGGGATGTCGCTGAACCATAGGACTTGTTCATAGTCTTTGAGGTCGAGGGTTACCTTTGACTTAAGCTGAGTAAGCTCTCGAAGGTAGGTGAATAGACGAACGGACTTCTCTCGCACATCTTCTTTAGCGCTGCTCACGGTTTCTCCGCATGTACATTTGACCCATTTTTATCGGCGTAAAACCGGCAAAGCTTGAGGATAAATGCCTGAAATCAGAGAGATATTATAATCCTATTATATTTCGCATATTTAAGTAATCACCCATTCAGTTGAGAAATCCGGTGCCGTGATTTGAGATTAAGTCACAGCTTTAAGAACGGGGTGGAATAGCGTGCGATCATTAATGGCGGGCTGTTTTGTGACGATATTACAAATACTATGATCTTAGAAGCGATCCTCAAATTACTTGGAATAGTCGGAAGCCTCGGTATTTTTTCCGCTGGGATAGGCTACGCTCTTAATTCAGTCTCCGAACGCCAAAAGACACAGAGAGTTCTTTTTCAAGAATACGCAGTTCGTTACGGAAACATCATAGCAGCTCTACTCAAAAAGGGAGATTTCAAGCGTAGCTTCACTGCAACTGACGGGGAGGAACGAGAGCTGTGTCTGAAGCTATTTTTTCTTTTTACGGAGGAATTTTATCTCGCTGAGCATGGATACATCCCGCAGGACGCGTGGAACACTTGGAAGGCCTCAGTAGAGGATCTTGTCAGGGTCCCATTTTTTCGTGAAGCCTGGGAGTACACCACGAGTCAGTACAAATTTTCACCAAAATTTAAGATTTGGATAGATACTGCCGCGTTTCGAGTGCAAAAACCTACCCAGCTTATTCGAGACCGAGAGATTGCTTAAGAACGGGTATCGGATATTGGTGAAATACGGAATCACGATTGCTGTTTCTTTTTCGAAACAGCAGCCTTCGGAATTACAAATAGTTCGCTTAGTCTCCCTCAGTATCGCAAGTCAGTTCTTAGTCGTGCTGTGACTTCCAAGAAAGAGGAAGCCACTTGTGTCGCGGCTTAAAGTCCCAAGGAATGATGTCAGAGTTGTGTCTGGATTCAACCAGACTTGTTGTAAATGCGCCTTCTTCCACGTGCGACTTTAATTCAACTCCAGTCGGAGCAGGAGCTGGAAACTGTACTTTGGCACTTTCAAGTCGAGCGCGGTCTAGGAGCATGTTAATAAAATCGGAGATGCTATTGCCTTGAAGACGAGTTTGCTCATCGACCCATGATTTGTTCTCAGGGCGAACATGCGCGTATAGTACCTCAGAATAGCCTTTATTCGGCCTTGGCATTGGAAACCTCCATAAATTGAAACCGGCTGGTATCATGCGGACGGCTTCGGAGCAAGTTAGGCAACGAATATGAGGTAATTGCAAATCAACGCTCAATTGGTTGATTGACACGTTTCTAGCCCAGAAATATCAAGAGGATAGGCATTCTTCTATTTTTTAAACAACATCACTTAACTCCCGGGAGCACCTGACCGAAACGTAAGACATGCGTTTTAGGGTCAGTTCGGCGACAGTATGTGCCGTCATCATGTTATTGCTTCCAGGCCAAAAGGCGTTTGGGACGGTTCTTCAATTGGCCCAAGGGGATGGCGCTGGTCTTGATTCGTCCGTTGCGATTGTGGATTCGGCTGGAAAAGATGGCGAAGAAGTCTATCGCATGGATGAAGGCGAGTTGATTGAAGGCGCCAAAGAGGATCCAAAACATCCGGGCTGGTATTCGCTTCAAGGCAAAGACCGAAACGGCAAGCCTCATACTTTCTGGTTCAAGAAGAGTAAAAACCTCAATTCGGTTGATCCTGGCAAAGTTCAAATCGGCCTGGACGTTGAAGGAGCGGTGACGCTCACAAGAAAGCCCGGCTTGAGTTGGAGCACTGCAAAGGCTTCGGATAAGGTGGGATGGCCCGTCGCTCAGGACAAACTTAAATATCTGGATTCGGAACTGGTGGAGATGGAAGATCCCATCACTCACGAGATTCGCTGGCAGCTGTTTTACAAAGTGAAATTTACTCACAAGTCCAAGAAGTCTGCCGCCGACGTGACGGAAGGTGAAGGCTGGGTAAACGCCGATTACATCCGTAACGACATTGTCCGAAATGATGAAGAAGATCAGCTTGGGCAGCTTATCAAAAAGCTCGACAAGAAAGATGATCCAAAGTGCGCACCAGATCGGAAACATACGGCGCCTCACGCAAAAGCCGTGGTTGAGGCCAAGGAGGCTTTGCAGCCTTTGGCCGAAGAGGAAATCGTAGAGCGGATCTCGCCTCATTTGGGTAAGTGCTTGCTGGATGACTCCCTCAATGTTCCGGAGCTTGGTAAAGGAACTTCGGCTTTTGACTCCACCGTTCTGAAACATTGGAAGGAAGCCTCGACTCCAAAAGACATCCCAAGCCCTTTGAGCGGGAAACTTACAAAATCAGACCTGGTGAATATCGATACCTTTGCTCGCACGATCTACGGTGAGATGGCTAGCTGCTTTGACAACGGTTTGCAATACCCGATGGCCATGGCGAAAGTCGTCAGCAATCGAGTCGAGTACATCCAAAAGCATGAGGGCGAGGCCACGCCTTTCGCCCCAGAATCGATCCGCGATAAACTCAAGGGGAGCTTCAGCGCTGTTCTGACTCATCCTTATCAATTTTCAGTCTGGAACAAAAAGATTGACGGTAAGACCAACCCAAGCCTGAAACAAGTGCTCTGTCCTCCGCGCGATCCGGAAGCCAAGTTCTGGCCTAAAGTGAAGCCTTCCAAAAAAGAGAGCGGTATCTGGAAAGAAAGCATCCGGATTGCGATTGAAGCCGTGTTGTTTCCTGAGAAATTCAGAAAGAAAACTGAGCACGTCAATGAGCTTTATTACACGTCAGGCCTTGGATACTTCATGCAAGGATTTCAACGTGCCTATCATGCGGTCATGGGGAAACCCGTCAGTCGCGGACGTTGCATCGAGCTTTGGAGAAAGAAATGAATTACTGCACAAAACCGCTCTTGGTACTTCTCGGTTGCAGTCTGCTCCAGAGCGCTCCAGTCTTTGCGAAGACATCTTGTGAGGCTGCTTATCAAGTGAAGGAAGATGTAGCCTACCTCGAGATTGGAAAGGCAAAGCCCGTCGCGCTTCCAGAGCCGGGTCCTGGTCAAAAATGCGAAAAGATCTGGGCTGATCCACATTCCAAATATGTGATCGCTCAGGTTGAGACGGGTGCCTTGGGAACCCAGGTTCTTGTTCAACACACCTATCTGCTTGTCTATGAAGTCGCAAAAGGTGCGCTCAAGGAGCTCAAGAGAATCGAGCTTAAAAGCACCGAGAGAAGCTCAAAAGGGACACATACGCTGAAAGACTGCGAGGCCATCGTGCCTGAGCTTAAGTCCAAGGCTAGATTTGAGATCCAGCTCAAGTGTCAGGGGAGTGCATCCATCGAAGCTGTTCAAATTCCTTAGCCACCTGTATATAAACCCATACAAGAAGGAATTCTTTTATGGCGGATATGTCGGTGACTGGAGTTGAGACCTCGGAAGCAGATTTGCACAAGCCGTTTATTGCGGACGGTCAGACGGTTCCGGAGCTTTCGATCGTTCCCATCCTGATGGGCGTGGTGCTGGGGATTGTATTCGGCGCATCGTCTCTTTATCTCGCTCTTAAAGTCGGCATGACGGTGAGTGCTTCCATTCCGGTGGCTGTGCTTTCGATCACTCTCTTTCGCGGGATCTCTAAAGTCTTTGGCCTCCGGAAGGCGACAATTCTTGAGAACAACATCGTCCAGACGACGGGTTCGGCGGGTGAGTCCATCGCGTTTGGCGCGGCCGTCACCATGCCGGCGCTGCTCATCTTGGGTTATGAGATGGAGCTGACGCGGATCATGCTGGTGGCGGTCCTGGGTGGGCTTCTTGGCGTGCTCATGATGATTCCACTGCGCTACGCGCTCATTGTGAAAGAGCAAAAAGAACTCACTTACCCTGAAGGCACGGCCTGCGCAGAAGTGCTGATTGTGGGCGAAAAAGGCGGCACGAGCGCCAAGACTGTCTTTACGGGATTTTTTCTGGGTCTGGGCTACAAGATCTTGAACGCAGGAATGAAACTTTGGGCCGAAGTCCCGGAGAAAGCACTCTCGTTTTTCAAAGGCGCAACGATTGCTTCTGAAGTCTCTCCTGAGCTTTTGGGGGTAGGCTACATCATCGGACCGCGCATTGCATGCATCATGGTTGCGGGTGGAATTCTCTCAAGCTGGGTGCTCATTCCGGCAATCATGCTCTTTGGCGGAGGTCTTGCTTCGCCGCTTTTCCCGGCGACAAAGCTCATCTCAAGCATGTCTCCGCATGATGTCTGGAGAAACTACGTTCTTTATATCGGCGCAGGTGCCGTGGCTGCAGGTGGAATGGTGAGCCTGGCTCAAAGCTTGCCGACTATCATCCGGGGCGCAATGGACGGGCTGAAAAATCTCAAGTCTGCGGGCGGCAGCGTGAAGAGCAACGTGCGCACGCAAAAAGATCTGCCGCTGTTGTATGTGGTGTTGGGCTCACTGGCACTCATTCTGATCATTACGTTCACGCCTTCGCTGCACATGAATCTGGGCGGAGCCATTTTGATTGTGGCGTTTGGCTTTTTGTTTGTGACGGTGAGCTCGCGCCTCACTGGCCAGATCGGATCGTCATCGAACCCGATCTCAGGCATGACGGTCGCGACGCTGCTTTTGACGAGCCTGATCTTTCTTGCGATGGGTTGGGTGGGAGTTGAGTACCGGGTTACCGCGCTCAGCGTGGCGGCGATTGTTTGTGTTGCGGCCTCGAATGCCGGCACGACTTCACAGGATCTTAAGACGGGCTATCTTGTGGGCGCCACTCCGCGCTCCCAGCAGATTGCGCTGTTGATTGGTGCGCTTACTTCAGCGCTTGTGATTGGCTACACGCTTGAGGCGCTCAATAACGCTTCGACCATTTATTCAAAGAAGAACCTTCCTGCTGAAGCCGTCGTGCAGAACGTGAGCTCGCTCAGGGAAATGCAGAAGGTGATGGGACCTGAAAGCGCGAAGGATCAGACGCTCTATCACGTCTTCCGTCTTTCGGAGACGCCATCGAGCGGACCGCTCTCGCAGCTTCAACCAGGAAAGTACCTGGTCGATGATGCAGGTAAGATCCAGTACCTGGTTGATCCAGGCATCAACGGGACTTTGAATGTCCGTGATGATGGATCTCCAGTGCAAAAGTACGAGGCCCCGAAAGCTCGCCTCATGTCCCTCATCATTGACGGCATCCTGACTCAGAAACTTCCGTGGGGACTTGTGCTCCTGGGCGTTGCAATCGCAATCGTTCTTGAGCTTTGCGGAATCGCCTCACTCCCGTTTGCTGTGGGTGTTTATCTCCCGCTCTCGAGCTCTGCGCCGATTTTCTTTGGCGGACTCGTGCGCTGGATCGTGGACCGCCGCCTCCGGCAGCATAGTGAAAAGATGGGAATCACGATGGACGAAGCCGATACCGAGTCGAGCCCCGGTGTGCTCTTCTCCTCGGGCCTCATCGCCGGTGGCGCGATTGCGGGCATTGGCCTTGCGATCTTGCTCGTCAAAGAAGGCTGGGGTCAGCTTCTTGACTTTGGCACCAAGCTCGGTCTGGCCGAAAGCAACGTCGCTGCTTCGATCGCGTTCTTTGTGATGATGGCGGCGCTTTGCTTTGTCGGCTTGAGCGGCGAGAAGTCAAAGAAGTAAGGCGCCCGACAGATGAAAAAGTTTTAATCCCGTTTTCACGGCATTTTAAGGATCGGCCCCCATAATGGGGTTAAGAATAACGCGGGCTGGAATTGACAATTTAAAGTCCAAACCCAGTTATTTTTATATAGGCAATGGGGCCTATAAAAACACGAAACCTACTCTTATTCACCCTTGCCCCTTGAGGTGTTGGCAAGGCCACAGAAGGGAGGACTAGTATGCTGACTGATAACCGTTTTATCCAGATCGCTTATCCACTCGTTATTTTCTTCTCACTCTTACTCGCTTGGAATTCAGCGGGACAGGTCAACGGATTCGATCAGACCGCTTCGACCGGAGCACTGCATAAATTCGTACCGCCTGTTCTACCTGACACCTGAGCTTTCTCGAAGAGAGATCCTGCAAAGAATGAAAGGGGGAAATCATGAATAATCAATTCCACTTCAAAAACTTTGAACCGGATTTTCAACTCCGCCTCCAGGCCAATGTGGTTCTAAATCGAACCCTCGACATTGCTCCGTACGGAGCAGTGGCCATAGGGCTATTAGAGAAGCGTGACGAGAATGACTATTGCTGCGCGCTCGACATCTATTCCAAGCAAGGGCCATTCATGGCCAGTGCAGTTGGGGCGGATCCAGAAAGTGCACTGCATTGCCTGGAGGAAAAAATTAGAAGGCAGATTTCGTGGTGGAAGTCTCATCGTAGGGACGGTCCTGTTCCGCCAAGTATCGTCACAGGGCACCCGGCCGTTGTGACATCTTGACAGAATGAAATCTGAAACCATTTTTGAACCCAAGGCAGTTAACAAAAAGAAAGGAGAAACCACTATGAATACGAACAACGGATTAACGGTATGGGCAGAAAACTGGCCAGAAAACTGGAAAAACACATGGAGTCCGATTTCGGATCTTCGTCGTGAGTTTGATCGTCTTTTTGACGACTGGACAACCTCAACCCCACGTGGATTAAGAACGGATTACGCCTTTGTTCCGGCCTGCGATGTGGAAGAAGATGAAAACCATTTTCTTCTGATTCTAGAGATGGCTGGAATGAAGAAGGACGATATAAAACTCGAAATTAACGACGGCCAGCTGATGATTTCCGGTGAGCGCCACCAGGAAAGCAGACAGAAGGGAGAAGGACGCCGGTACTCCGAGCGGAAGTTTGGAAAGTTTCAACGGCGCTTTGTCCTGCCTGCTGGGATTGATGCGAGCCGAGTTGAGGCCAGCTACGAAGACGGCATTTTGCGGATCATGGTCCCGAAAGCTGAAAGCTCCAAACCACGCCAGATTAAGATCGGCAGTGGTAGCACGGGTTTCTTTGGGGAGCTGTATCCACCGAGCGACCACCGAAAAGAAAAAGTCGCTTCATGATTGATTGAAGCCCCTGTTTCTCTGCTGAGATCGGGGGCTTCTTTTTAGTTCGGTATCCGCAATGAGGAGAGACTTGTGAAAATCCTGACGTCGAAAGCGTTTGTCGGATTGGTATGCTTTCTTGTTGGAGCAGCGGCAGTTTTAACTGCGCAGAGATTTGCTACTGAACGACACAAAGATTTGAAGTTTTCCAAGGGAAAGCTTCAATTTAAAAACGGCGCACTCGTCAATATGGATTCGGTATTTGACGAATTCTATAACGATGATTTCTTTAACCGAGCTGATGATCCTTTTGAGCAGATGAGGCAAATGCGAAATCGACTAACGGAAGATTTTCATGAGGCCAATCTTGGGAGCGGAGATGTCGGCGAAATCAAAAGGCGGGAGGATAAAGATTTTGTTTACTATGACATTGGCATCAAAGGCATTGATAAGAAGAATCTTAATTTCAAGATCGTCGATCGTCAGATCAGTATTTCAGGCCAGGTAGAAAACAAGTCGGAAGAAAACGGAACTGGGACCTACTTCAGTTCCAGTTTTCATAGATCGTTTCCCGTCCCCTCGTATGTTGATGGGAAACGAGTTCAGGTCGAACAAGATAAGGATAGGGTCACTCTGAAGTTTCCAAGGTTATCTACAGCGGGCTGACTGTGGAAAAGAGTGGACTCATTTGAAGGACCCGATGACCTTCAAACTGAGCCTTTTTGCGGTCCGTGCCGGCCTCCCTTGCTAATCTCAGTATTCTCACGTATTTCGAAAAAGATGAAAAAGCTCGCAAAGCTAACTCTTTTTGGGGTCCTGGCGGTACAAACGGCATCAGGTTTTTGTGCAGGGCCATTTACGGGATCATGGAAAGGCAAAGGCCAGGCTATTATGAAGCCTGGTACACCTCAGGAAAAAACGAGAAAGTGTTCTGAAATCACTTTTCAGTTTGTTCAAGACGCTGCGCAGTTTCATCTGATTTCGGGTCACTACCTTTGTGAAGATCTGGATGCGAACTACGGATCAGCCGATTTTGATGTCCGAGGCGGAGCGCTCATTTATAAGGGCCAGGCGATCGGCACGATCTCCAATCAAAAAGTGATTCTGAATATCCCAGATGCAGAGGACGGAACGGTTTTTCACCTGATGCTGACTTCTCATGCGGGTTCGTTGGATTATGTTGAGCAATGGTTCCAAAAAGGAAATCGAGTCAGTGCACCAGATGTCCTTTTGCTCCAAGTCCAGGGGGCGCTCACTCGGACGCGTGAGTAATGAGTCTCGTACGGATATGACTTAGCGTGCGGGCCCTGAAGAGATCTCTTTAGAGTAGACGTACCGATCCCATGTTCGGTCGCCCTTCTTGTGGCCAGCTGGCACCATACTTACTCGATGAAAACCTAGCTTCTCAAGAAACCGCCAGCTCGGTTCATTTTCCACTACAGCTTCAGCCTTATACCGTTTTACACGGCCGGATCGATGCATGAGTTCCAATAGATGCCGAACGGCCGTCGTCGCAACTTTCTTTCCCCAGTGGTCTCTTTGTACAAAGTACCAAATCTCATAAGTGCCAGGTGAGGAGGTGTCTTCGTCACCGCCAGTGAGACCCAGGAATTCGCCTACTTTTGAACGAATCACGTAAGGGCCAAAGTGATTTGGATTCTGACCATAGTATGCCAGCATCTTTCCAAGTCGTTGCCGGCATTCATCTTTGGTGGGGAGATAAGGAAAATTCGTAAATAAGGTAGCTTCCTCGTCAGACCAAAGAGAATGAACTCCGTCGAAATCATCTGCGCACAGGTCTGTGAATTCAATTTCACTCATGGTCCCAATGTATCAGACGCAAGTACTGGGTCATCAAAGAAAGAGCTTGTTCTTAAAAGAAAGAGCTCGTTCCTAACGTAGTTGATCACGCTCCTTCATAGATTGCTTGTGGGGATTTTCCACTGGGTAAAACCCCCAGTCTGGAAAATGACGAAGGCAAACTGCTGGAGCCGGAGAGCGTATCTAACCTCACAACATCAGTGACAGCGAGTCCGGGACGACCGGTAAATCCAAAGGCGCAGAACGGAAGAAGGCTGGCGTCCTTTGGCAGCCATTACTCCGCCGGCGGAGTGGAAACTCGTTCATAACCCAGAAAACCAGCACGCCGGCCGCGGCTTCCCTAGCGCTCCGGCAACGATCGTATCAAGCCGGCATTGAAGCGATGGATAATTGATCTTCTCTCCCGGCGCGAGAGGCTTTGCATGTTGATCGAGCGAAGGCTGAGGAAGACCGGGATATTTTATCCATTCATAGATATCCCGTAAAAGAACGACTCCAGCATCAATGGTCCGGACGCAGATGTCGCGAGAAGGGGCGTCGGGATATTTCCCCGCGCAAAGTGCATGAGCCAGGTCGCGATCGGCGCGCGAAAGTTTTTCGAGATCCGAAGCCACGATCGGGGTAGCGCTCATCATCTTCTTCATGCAAACGGAGGCCGCGTAGTAATCGGCCTGCCCCTCTGTTGATGACCATGAATTTTCGGACGAATCTTTTCTCGGCGCGCCTCCCAGGAGATGGCCAAGCTCATGACAAAGTATGGAAGCGTAAGCATCCTGGGTGAAACCCGGTTTTTTGACCAGATCAGCTCCGATCGTGATCGAGTAATGGGGACGATTCAGGGAACAGCCGCCAAAGTATTCCGGATTGTCGGCATCATGCTCGATCTCAAATGTAAGGCCCAGAGCGGAGACTTCCGGGAGCGCGATCGATTCAAATACTTTTTCCACTGGAAAAGACTCATCGCCTCGCGCCTGGGGAAAATGGCCCACAAAGAGGCTGAGTATACTCAGCGACAAGAGAGACCAGAAAAACGTTCCCTTTCCTAAAAGCATGGCACCGCTTTCATATTTCTCTCTTTTCTTCTGCATTCAAAAAACCGCTCGTCTGGAATTAAGCAGAATCGATGCCACGTATTATCCGCCACTGCGCTCGAATTAAAGAGACGTCGCGGAATCCGAGTGTCTAACTTTTTGACAGGCACTCTCGAA
>JBJMMA010000219.1:0-6444 GCA_045805065.1 Bdellovibrionia bacterium
GTGGGTACTGGGTGACCGTCACTGTGTTTCTGGTCATGAAGCCCAATCGCAAACAGTCTTTCTATGTCACGCTCCAGCGTTTGATCGGAACAACGATGGGCGTCCTGTTTGTCGATGCTTTGATTCAAGTCGTTCATGCAAGCGCAGTCATCATTCCGCTCATTGTCGCCTGTGCTTTTTTGGTGCCTTGGGCGTTTAAGCGCAATTACTGGATTGTGACTTTTTTCGTAACGGTCATGGTTGTTTTGCTCATTGAGCTTGCCGCGACTCACCACGGAGACATCCACACCGCTTTTGTCAGACTCAAGGCGACACTCATTGGATGTGCCCTCTCTTTAATCGGCACAGCGTTTTCTAAAATGATCGCATTCCTGGAATGAAACTCCTGCTTCGTCGGCATTGGCAAAGCCTATGCATTTTGACGCAATAAGGAGATTTTTATGCCCGAAAACACGACAACATCAAACAGGCCGCTTGCGGTTGTGACCGGCGCCTCCAGCGGCATTGGATATGAGCTCGCAAAGCAATTTGCCGAGCATGGCTACGATCTTTTGATCGTGGCTGAGCACGATCGGATTAATCATGTGGCTCGTGAAATGAGCAATCAGTACTCGGTGCAGATTGAGCCATTCCAAGCCAACCTGGCGACTTATGACGGCGTCGAAATGCTTTACAGCAGAATTCAATCCATGGGACGTCCGCTTGACGTTGCGGTTCTTAACGCAGGTGTCGGTATGGGCGGCGATTTTGCACGACAGACCAAGCTCGAGGACGAGATCCAGTTGATCAACCTCAATGTGATCTCAACGGTTCACCTGACCAAGCGAGTGGTCAAAGACATGCTCGCGCAAGGCCAAGGCAAGATTCTCTTCACCTCATCCATTGCGGCCACCATGGCAGGCTCGTATGAAGCGGTGTACTCGGCCTCCAAGGCCTTTGTTCAATCTTTCGCTCAAGGCATCAGAAACGAGCTCAAAGACACAAATATCGTGATTACTTCCCTTATGCCTGGAGCTACGGATACGGAATTTTTCCATCGCGCAAGCATGGAAGACACTCGCATTGGCTCAAGCAAGAAAGATGATCCCGCACTCGTGGCAAAGCAAGGCTATGAGGCTTTGATGGCAGGTAAAGATCATGTCGTCGCAGGCTCCATGAAATATAAAGTAATGGCTGTAGCGGCAAAACTCTTGCCTCACAAAGTATCGGCCCAGGCTCACCGGTTTATGTCAAAACCTGGCACTGGAAAAACTGCCGCTGGCGGAAAAAAAGCTGCTTAGTCTTGAGCAGCAGATTTACCACTTAATGCGCTTGCGATCGCAGCAGTGACGAGTGCGCCTGAGAGGTACCAGGTTGCAGTCAACACTGCTGTGATCGCGGGTTTCCGAGTGCCTTGATACCCCAGACCGAACAGAGGCGGCAAAGTGGCAACAATGATTCCTGCTACGCCTCCGGAAATCCATGCTCGTTTCCAGAGGTCGCCGCGCCTCCGCTTGCCAAGAGCTGCGATCGTGACTCCGTAGTAAAGAGAGTTTGAAATCACATCCGCTACGAACGTGAGTTTTCTCAGACTTGAAACCTTTGAAGGCTCTTTACGTATTTTTTGAAGCGTTTTTCCCATCGCTCGCATTCCAAGGATATCGACGTGAGGAGCATTTGGGATCAGATTTCGAGCCGCTTCATGAATGCCGTTGAGTGCTAAGGCGCCTGCTGTGCCACTAAAAATGACCTGCGATGTCTTCATACATCATATATGCCCACTTATGCCGATTCTGCCGCCTCACTGCGCCTCAGTCTTGCATCAATCTCAAACGCAAAAACCATGTAGGAGGAATTGATATATGGTCCGTCTAGCAACAGCACTCCTCATCATCGGCGGAATTAACTGGGGTCTGGTTGGCCTTTTCCAATTTGACCTGGTTGCTGCCATCTTTGGCGGTCCGGCATCAGTCTTTAGCCGGGTTGTCTATTGTTTGGTAGGCCTATCGGCAATCTTTGAGCTCTTCTATCTGCCAAGGATGCGTCGTGTGGAACCAACCATTACTTCTACTACGCGCGTGGATCGGGCTGATCGCGCTGCCTAGTAGCTTTCATCGTATCCTTCACTTGTCTCTCGAGCCGCAGGAACGGCGCTTTTGCAGGTCATTGCTCAATATACGGGTTTAGTGTAAATGGCACTTGGCTATGGCACTTAGAAAAATCAAAAGCGTCTTTCCTGCGGTAAGAGAAGACATTGCTGACTTGCGCACTCAACGCGCGCTCCCCACCCAACACATTGATCAGGTGGATCCGTTCTTATTTTTGAATCACCACGGTCCTCAAATCTACCCAAGAAATAACAATGGCTTGCCATTCGGTCCACACCCTCACCGCGGCTTTCAAACCGTGACCTTCATTCTGGAAGGCGACATCGCCCACCGAGATAGTGGTGGCCACGAAAGCGTGATCAATGAGGGAGGAATCCAGTGGATGGTTGCAGGTCGCGGCCTTGTTCATGAGGAAATCTCCTCGCATAATTTCATGGAAGATGGCGGGCCTTTAGAGATTCTTCAACTTTGGGTCAACTTGCCGGCTCGCCTCAAAATGACAGAGCCTAGCTATATCGGGCTTCAGGCCAATCAGATTCCCATACATGAGATTTCGCACGGCCTGGGAAAGCTTCAGCTGATCTCCGGAAAATGGAATGGTCATCATGGACCCATTCTTCCACTGACCGAAATGGCCATCATGACGGTGGACTTGAAGAAGAGTGCCGAATTCTCACTCTCGATCCCAAGTGAGGAGAATATCTTCTTCTATGTGGTACGCGGCGGCGTAAGCGTGAATGGCTCACGAATTGAGAAGTTTCATCTGGCGGACTTCAGTAACGAAGGCGATGAAATCTCAATTCACGCCGAGTCGGATGCTTATATTCTACTCTGCCACGCCAGACCTTTTGATGAGCCAGTGGTCTCTTATGGACCCTTTGTCATGAACACGCGCCAGGAGATTCAACAAGCCATCTTGGACTATCAGGCTGGTCGTTTTTCCTGACTGGAAAAACATTTGCACCGATGGATGTAAAAGGAAACCCATCGGCATGAAACGCTCAGCACAAGCAGTCTGGAAGAACGGCGGAAAATCGGGAAAAGGCTCGCTATCAACGGATAGCATGGCTCTGGATCATGCGCCGTATTCGTTTTTGACGCGATTTGAGAACGAGAAAGGAACCAACCCGGAAGAATTGATCGCCGCGGCCCACGCTGGCTGCTTCAGCATGGCTTTGGCGTTCATGCTTGAAGGAGCAGGATTCAAGGCTGATCAGATTGAAACAAGCGCGACAGTCAACATCCAGAACCCAAATCAGCAGGGCTGGGTCGTGACAGACATTCACCTGAGCGTGAACGCGCGAGTGCCCGGCATCGACACACAGCGGTTCAGTGAGATCGCAGAGAATGCCAAAGCAAACTGTCCGATCTCAAAATTGTTGAACGCGAAAATCACTCTATCGACCCAGCTTGCAGAGCAAAAGGCTGCTTAAGCGCTCTTTCTCTCGAGCCGTCCATCAGTGCCGATCCGTACGACAGTGTTTTCCAGAATGATTCTTCCGCCTGACTTAGGCAGGAGTTCATTCAGGTCAATCTGAGAGCCTGAGTGATTCACGACCTGAACGCTTCCGCGAAGCTCCGCGCCAGTCATTTTAACCTGGCCATCGACACTCAATTGATCGAGCTCCTTGATGCTCGCGCCACCAAATGCCCCAAGCACGTTCTCCACGTCCTGGTAGAACTTGTCTTTGCTCGCGGGATCTTTAAGCGTGACTTCAGGAAGCTCGCCGCGGCGAAGATTCTTCAAGCGCATGGTCCCGGAATCAAAGGAGAAGCGGTCCGAGTGAAATTGCATGAAGTAATCAAACGCGGACTTGATCGGAGAGAAGAAATCGGACCGACTTCTGCGATCCACGTTAATGATATGCACAAGCGGCATGCCGTATTTTCTTCTCCAATATCTGTCCAGGTTCATGATGGTGGATCCCATAGCTCCCTCAAGCTGAAGGTACTTACGAGTCACTCCATCGCTGTCTTTCTGCTCTTTCACATTGGAAATCAGATCAGGCGAGATGATTTTCAGGAACTCATCCTCGCCGATTTCCTCGACTTCTTTCGTGAGCATCGGAACCAGAACATCATAATTAAATAAAGTCAGATTCGTACTGACGATGCCTTGGATGCTTGCAAAGAGCTTCTCCTGGCCTGCCTCTTTTGCCTGTGCTGTCTCAAGCACGGTTAAGGAGACAACTCCGTCATCATCCTGTAGAAGCGAAATGATGCCGCCTTTGAGGTCGACCGGAGTACGTTCGGTGGTGATCAAGGCAATGGGCACTTTGCTTTTAACCACGTAACCCACCATGAACCGATCAGGAGCACTGCTCAGGTCCTCGCCGTTACTGATCGCCGCAACCAGAGGTTTTTGGGTCTTTGGTCTGAGCTCTGGGCGGTACGCCGCCCGAAGAGCATCGACGGCAAAAAGCGCGTGACCAGCTGGAGCTTTTCGGTTGAAGGAAATTTCACCCTTCTCATCCAGAGTCGGAACAAAAGATTGGTACGTCACGCCTGAGCGGCTAAGCCCCGGCGTCTGGTGCATGATCTCATCGTAAGTCTCGTTCGGATTATAAAGAGATCTTTTTTCCCAAAGCTTCAGGATCGCTTCGTCGGTTTCAGAGCTGACGATATCGTGAAATATGACTTCACCGATTTCTCCTCGCTCATGATCTTTGATGCTCTGAAGGATTTGAGCCTCGGCAATTGGAATACTGATCGTGCCTGAATCGCGTCTTGGATCCTTGACATCAACAAAGAGGTCGGTGCCTTTGGCTCCGATCTTCACTTGGTCCTCAGAGATTCCCAGTCGATGGCTGAGATAAGATTTTCTCGTCATGGATGATCCGCTACCGGCCTGCATCTTCTTCACCCAAAGTGCAGCCCCCTTGGCGGTCTCATCATATCGCTCGGCCGAGCGCCTGAGCTGTGCGTATTCCACCATCTTGAGGTGTTGCACAAGCTCAGCCGGAGCGATCGATACCGGATAAGCGGTAAGCTTTCCTGCTGTCGATTTTCCTTCTTCGTACATCTGAAGAGGCTTGGTCTTTCGGCCACCCTGCCGGCCCTGATAGAGATAAAAGAAGTAGCTCCAATTGAGCTCGTCTAACCCTAGAAGGACTCGCGCTTTTTCGCGGGCGTGAAGCGCCTCCGTGTCATTTCCTAGGGCCGTTTTCATGAGAGAATTGATTTGTGTCTGAAGCTCTAAGTTGTCCACGAGCGCACCATACTTCTGGAAGCTCCCAGCCATCAAGAATTTCTTACATAACTAATGATGACTAAATGCGGCGACTCTGTGCGACCCCAACCCCTCTGACGCACGTCAAAGCTAAGCGGCTTTTTGCTTCTCGTCAGGTCTGCCAGTTCTCTTATGATGCGCCTGCTCTTGAAGGGCTTTCATGAACGGACTTCCTTCTAAGGCCTCACGATCCCATTTGCCGAGATTTGCGGCCGCCTCATAAGTACTTTGGAAAAACTCGAGCACCATTTGATCAGGGTTACTCGATTGGCGAACGCTCTCGTAAGGAAGAATGAACTCACGCAGCTGCTCGTGATAGAATGCGTCACGCGGCGCAATCGGAGCTTTCTCAAATCCTGAAGGCGCTGGATACGCATAGCTGTAAAACGCAGGATAAGGAAGCACCTGGCTTCCTGGCCAGAAACCACAGCTGCTGACCTCGTGGGAGTAAGCCTCTTTTGCCACAAGGTCCGGCAGGTTCATCACTCCTCCTGGATGCTCAGGGGCTCTTCTTCCTGAAAAGCGGGTAACCGCAAGGTCATTACTCCCCCAAAAGAAGTGAACCGGGCTGACCTTGCCGATAAAATCGGATCTGAACCGTTTCATCAACCGATCGACTTGCAGAAGAATTCGCCAGAACCGATTTGCGCACTCCGCATCATATGCGCAATGAATCGTGTCCCTTGGAAAGGGAATAGCGTCGGGAACCTCATTCGGTTTTTCAGAAATTTCGGCTGAAATACCCAGCGAGTTAAGGGCATGAAAGAAACGCTCGTGGAAAGAGGCGACCGATTCTTCAATCAACGGAATAGCGGTCAGCCCACCATCGCTCGACTGAATGATCAGGCTATGCTCAATGAAATCGAGGTCAATCGAAAATGATAAATCGATATCATGAATCACTGATGTCGTTAGCCCGCGCGATGTCACATACAAAGTCGAATGCCAGGAATGATTGATCCACCGGCTTTTGGAGAGTCGTACCTTTCCAATCATTTGAAGCCAAAGATGAAGTGATTCACGTGTACTCGTCCAAGTGTCATAGGGCAGCTCAGGCCATAGATCTGATGTCATATGCATCGGATGAAGCAAATGATGCGCCTTCGGGCCAGCAGCTGAATGACTTAA
>JBJMMA010000220.1:0-3272 GCA_045805065.1 Bdellovibrionia bacterium
GCAGTTTTTGGTCATGATGGATTTCTTAAGACAAGAGGGCTTCAAGAATGTTCCAGAGTCCAAAGCAGGAATTGCCATTCACTTTGACTCGCCTCCAGATTCGACCCAAGTCTTTCAAATCATCGACCAGGGAAGACTGAAGAATCCTTCCGCTCAAGCGGAGCTCTCGGAAACTTTGAAACGCCTGCCTAAGGATTATCGGGAGTATGTGCTCAAAGGATATTCCGAGCGCCTTCATATGGATGCAGCCACACGTCAAAAGCTCAGAAAGATCAGCGAAGACGCGCAGGATCGATCTCTCTTGATTGTAAAGACACGCGAGGGCTACGCCAAATGGCGTGACGAAGAGAATGAGATTCTCTTTTATCAGGATCCTAAAAAAGTGGAGACCGCTTGGGGGCCTGCGGCTTATCCGCTCGGGCGCACGCTTCCTGAGAAGTTTGCAATCGAGGGTGGGGCATTGGTTGTGACTTCAAAGTCGGAAGAGGAGCTTTTACCTCTTGAGGCACTGACAGGATTCAGAGTCAGTCGAAAGCCCGGCGAAACCTTAGCTGAAGTTGGGCGTTTCTTTGTTGGAAAAGACGCGGAGGTTGAAACCAGCCCAAGATTGCTCGGACTTGCAGCGAGCGCGATTCTCAGCACTCGAAAGATTGATCGAATCATTATTGAGGCGGATTCGGCACGGGCGCGTCTCTTTGAGCGATTGGGATTTACTCCGATCCATTCGCAGAAAAACTACGAGGGAAAGATGGAGTACATCATGGAAGTCACTCCGGATGTCTTCTTTAAAAGACTCGCAGAGCGGCTGATGGATGATTTGCCGCCTCAAGCCCCGTTGCCACGTCTTGCTCCGGCTGAAGAAGCGGTTTTTTACTCCGATTTGGAAAATCACCTGGTTCCGGGGGATCGAAAAAGTCCAGTCGTTGCGCTTGGGGGGAGTAATGCCAGCGCGCTTCTGACAAGACTTCAGGATATTGCGCTCTCAAAGGCTGCGCCCGGGCTAAAACTGGTTCAAATGCGGAAAGGCCTCTACGCAAGCGAAGCTTTTCAAGGTCATCTCAAAGCCAAAGACGCAGATCAGTTCGCAAAAGTCCTCATCCAGACGTTTGAAGAAAATGGAGATCCGGTCGAAGCGCTTCGGGGGTTCTTATTATCCAAGCGTTGGTATGATCTTTTGGAGCGTTACTTTCCAACCAACCCGTTTCTACTGATGCATAGGGAGTTTGTTGAAATCCGGGCAACCGCTGCTCCTCTTGAAGACAAGGTTCTTCATCTTGAGGCGATCATGAATATGGATAGCCGGATTGTTCGCCAGTTTGGCAATGAGGGAATCGCTCGTGTCGCAAAGCTTTGGCTTCAGTCGGAGAAGAGTGGTGCGAGCGCTGCGGAAATCGCTACGGCTGTTTTTCGAGAGATCCGCTTTGGGAATTGAATAAGATAGAGCCGCATAAAAGCTCGTTTTACGCGGCTCCATTGGATTGCTAAGTGGGATTGCTAAAAGGTTACTGCACGCGTTGATACTTGCAGTACATTGGATGCCGCACGAAGCTACTGGTTTCTGTTCGGATCAAGTAGCCTGGCTGGCTTGCATCAAGAGTGGTCACTGTTTGTCCAGTCGGTCTGCCGAGTTTTACAAAAACGGTCTGGCTGCGAAGGGCCGCTCCGTTCACTGCGGTTGTGACTTGAACGAAGGTTCCTTTTGCGAATTCGCCTGGGCTCATTCCTGGAGCCGGCATTTTTCCACTGCGCATGTAGATCGTCGTCTGTGACGCGTCGTTAGATGGGAACTCACGGATGAGAAGATCAATGTGGTTTAAGTCCATTCCAACGTAGGCGCGGAAGGGGCCAGAGAACTGGACGCAATCACCTTCAATTGCGCGATATTTGCCAAAGAAAGGCTGAAGGTTCGCAGCGGGTGCTGCGGAAGCTACGGACGCGGCGGAAAGAGACGCAATGAGGGACAGAACAAGAACATTGAAAGACTTCATATTAAGACTCCTTTTTAGATCAGTTGGGGTTTAAATCAATTGGGGACAGGCGGCTTTTTAATTGAGTGAACGCAATGCGTCAATATAAATTGAGCGTTTGCTCAAGAAAAATTGAGCAGATGCTCAAGTGAAAATGTATAGTTCCGATAAGAAATAAGGACTTATGGGGATGAAGGGTAAAAAAGAGCCTGCATTGAGCAAGAGCGAGCGCACGAAAAAGCGGATCATCCACGCTGCCATTGATATTATTTCAACCAAGGGTATTGAGCGCGCAACGACTCGCGAGATCGCCAAAAAAGCCAAGGTGGCAAACGGGCTTGTGTCGCATTATTTCCCGGAGATTGATCGTATCTTTGATGAGGTTATTCAAGAGATCGCGCAGGAAGCTTACAAATCCATCGAATCTCCGCCGGATTCGGGCAGCGGGCACGACAAGATCATCCACATGTGCCGAGCAAATCTCGATTTCTTTTCCGCTCATCCTCGGTATTTGAAGTGCTTTTTGCTTTTCTATTATTTTTGCTCGATTCGAGCCAATTTGCGGCAAATGAATACGACGCTCATTCAGCGTGCGGTGCAAAGATGTCGAGAGTATTTGAAGCAGCACTTTGCTGAAACTCAGCGAAAAGCGGATGATCGGAAACTCGATGCCTATTCGATCTTGATTCATGATCATCTGATGAATACCGTTTTGAAACTGGAAATGATTGACCATGAAACCGAAGCCGCGGAGTTTACTGAGCGGTTTTTGGCCAATCTCAGCCTGCTGCTGAAATCCGGGCTTGTCTGAATTGAGCTTAATTGGACTGATTAATAGCTATAAAATTAGACAGTCGTCAGACTGGCGACTTCATATACCCATCATTATCCCGCCAGATGCCGTTTAAACCGGTTTTAAACACTGTTTATAGAGCAGTGACCCCCTTTCCAAACGGCATATGCGTTGCACAATAGGCCCCTCGTAAACAGGCAACTTGGCTCGCGCAAAGATCAAACAGGTTGAATGAGAGGACCGAAAATGAACTCAAAAGCTTTAAAATGGGTACTTGTTTCGCTGTCTGCGCTGTCGCCGGGAATAGCCCTGGGACAGCAAGCGAATCTCTATCCCGCGCAGCCTGCGGCCAGATTGGCTTTGGATCTCGATAAAGGAAGTTTCGTTTTCCTGCCAAAGACTCCTGCGGACGCCTTGAATATTGAATGGGTCAACACGGTGGCCAGCAAGGACGTCTCGGGCGCTGTGAAAGTGATTGGAGTTGTCGCAGGAAAAGTCGGCATTCCAAACGA
>JBJMMA010000221.1:0-25459 GCA_045805065.1 Bdellovibrionia bacterium
AAGAAGTCGCAAAGCGTGTCAGCGATGATGCGTCAGCAACTGCTGGCGGCGACATGGGGACGCTCAAAGAAGATCAGATGTCCCCATTGATCCGCGATCACATCAAGAATCTTAAAATCGGCGACGTCACCTCGATTTTTGGCGACGCTAAGCGCGGCTATTACATCGTCAAGCTCATGGATGTGAAAACAGGCGAGAGCGATCGCTTGCAAAAAGTTCGTGATGAGATTCGTGGTCAACTCACGGCATCCGAGTATCAGCATCAGATCCAGCTCTGGCTTCAACGCCAGCGTCAGACCGCTTATATTCGCCGGGCTGATTGAGTCCTGATCCATGCGCTCGCGTCGCCTGATTCTCATTACACCAGGGGATCCAGCAGGAATTGGGCCTGAAATCGCGGCCAAAATATTTCGCGTACGCGGCCGTAAATCACTTCGGTCCCGCTACCCAGACATGCGCTTTGCTTGCGTAGGCGCTCGCGCTCCTTTTGAAAAGCTTGGCACAAAGATCCTGCCTTTTGATGAAAACGTTCTAGCCCAGGATTTCGGTGACTTTGGAGATCATATCCCGCTTCTCTCGGCGCCAAGCATATCTCCCAAGAAATCGATCCTACTTGAGGGTTATCAATCCGGTTGGGCCATTGAGAGAGCCACGCGGCTGATTCAAGCAGGCATGGCAAGCGCTCTGGTCACAGGTCCGATCAGCAAAGAGAGACTTCAGCGCGGTGGTTTTAAATACACAGGCCATACTGATTTCTTGGCGGATCTTTGCGGTGTTGATGAAGTCACCATGATGCTTGCCAATGAGCAGCTGAGAATCTCGCTTGCCACAGTGCACATTGGTCTTAAGGATGTTCCCAAGGCTTTGACGCGTGAAAAACTCAGACGCGCCGTGCTTCACACCGTGGACTCGCTGAAAAACTGGTGGGGAATCTCAAAGCCGCGCGTCGCGGTAGCGGCTCTGAACCCACATGCGGGTGAGGATGGCTTATTTGGTGACGAAGAAATTCGGGTGATTTCGCCTGAGATTCAGTCTCTTCAAAAAGACGCAAAGCGCAGAGGATACACTCTTGTCGGACCGCTTCCTGCCGATACGCTTTTTGCAAACCACGTCATGGCGCGTTCACAAAATCGCCCAGAAAACCGCTTTGACGCTGTGGTTTGTATGTACCACGACCAGGGTTTAATTCCTGTGAAGCTGCTTGATTTCCCGCGCACCGTCAATGTAACTTTGGGCCTGCCCATTGTTCGAACGTCGGTCGATCATGGCGTAGCTTTTGATATAGCCGGTAAGAACGTCGCTGATCCATCCAGTCTTGAATCCGCGATTGAACTGGCGGTAGATATCGTTAGAAACCAACCTCAAGTCAGGAAAAGAAAATGACTCTTCAAATCCGTCCATCCATTTTCAGAGAATATGACATCCGTGGAATCGCTGGTCGCGACTTGACGCCGGAGTTCGCTGAGTGCCTTGGCCAAGCATACTCCATGTTCATCGCTGGACGGAAACCTGTTGCAGGACGAAAGAACCTGACCGTCTCTGTGGGACGCGATTGCCGCCTCACGAGCGACAGCTACGCAGATGCTTTGATTCGCGGACTTCGCAAAGGCGGACTTGATGTCATTGATCTTGGCGTCTGCCCAACGCCACTGACTTATTTCAGCATCTTTAATCTCGACCTGGATGGCGGGATCATGGTGACGGGTTCTCACAATCCGTCCGATTACAATGGTTTCAAGACTTGCGTTGGCAAAGACACGATCCACGGCCACCAGATCCAGGAATTCCGCGTTCTGATGGAAAAGATCGCAAAAGAAGGATTCAAGCCTGCTGCACAAGAAGGCTCTTTATCCAGCTTTGAGGTCATTCCTGCTTACACCGATTACCTGGTTAAAAACGCCAAGGGTCTTAAGCCAAAGAAGATCGTTATTGATGCAGGAAACGGAACAGCGGCAACGGTTGCGCCTAACTTGTTCCGTAAGCTTGGCGCTCAAGTCACTGAGCTTTATTGCGAGCTCGACGGCCGTTTCCCAAACCATCACCCAGATCCAACGGTTCCTGCAAACCTCAATGACCTGGTTGCAGCCGTTAAAAAAGAAAAGGCCGACTTTGGTGTCGCATTTGATGGTGACTCCGATCGTATCGGCTTAGTCGACGAGAAAGGAAAGATCCTCTTTGGCGATGAGATCATGGTTCTCTTTTCTCGCGACATCTTGCGCGACATCAAAGGCGCAACGATCATTTCTGAAGTCAAATCCAGTCACAAGCTCTACAATGACATTGCTGAAAAGGGCGGAAATCCAATCATGTGGAAGACCGGCCACTCCCTCATCAAATCCAAGATGAAGGAAACCAAAGCCGCTTTGGCTGGCGAAATGTCCGGTCACATCTTCTTTGCTGATCGCTACTTTGGCTATGATGACGCGATCTACGCAGCGATGCGCGTTTACGAAATCGCATCCAAAGCCTCCGGCCCGATGTCTTCGTTGCTTGCTGACCTTCCACACACGGTTTCGACCCCAGAGATTCGCGTTGATTGCGAAGAAGAAAAGAAGTTCAAGCTGGTTGAAGAAACCAAACGCCGCCTTTCTGGCTATAAGTCGACTGATATCGACGGCATTCGCGTGGATTTTGGTGATGCCTGGGGATTGGTTCGTGCATCCAACACGCAGCCTGTCTTGGTCCTTCGCTTTGAAGCTCCAAACTCCTCTCGCCTGAATGAAGTCCGTAGTATCGTCGAGCGTGCTTTGAAAGAAGCAGCCGAGACGATTGGCCACTCGCCAATCGATACTTCGGGAAGTGGAGCGGGCCACTAAGGCTTTTAGTCCCCACGGCATAGGAAAAGTCCTTCAAAGATGGTAGAATTGCCTTTCAATGAGCAGTTCCACCACTGATGTTGCACGTCCTAAGAAAAACTCAAAAAATACCACTCGATCAACTGGACCCGTGAAGCGCTCCGCTTTAAGATCCCGATCAGTGGCAAAAGACTCAGAAGATCCTGTAGCTCAGCAAAGTCGCGCTGCACGCCAAATGTTGGCCCAGAACGCGTCATCCGATATGGCTAATGATGAAGCGATCGTTATTCGTAACGCTCGCGTTCACAATCTCAAGAATGTGAGCACCGTCATTCCTCGCGATAAGCTTACGGTTCTTACCGGTCCCTCTGGATCAGGAAAGAGCTCGCTTGCGTTCGATACGATTTATGCTGAAGGCCAGCGTCGTTACGTTGAAAGTCTTTCAGCGTACGCTCGCCAGTTCTTGGAGCAACTTGGAAAGCCTGATGTTGAAGCGATTTCGGGTTTAAGCCCAACGATCTCGATTGAGCAAAGAACAACAAGCTACAACCCAAGATCCACCGTAGGCACGGTGACTGAGATCTACGATTACCTGCGCCTTCTTTACTCGCGGATCGCAAAACCTTATTGCTACAACTGCGGAAAGCCCATCA
The DNA here is from genome assembly GCA_045805065.1 of Bdellovibrionia bacterium. Classification (GTDB taxonomy): domain Bacteria; phylum Bdellovibrionota; class UBA1018; order UBA1018; family UBA1018; genus CAZCBS01. Next base: position 3,449 of record JBJMMA010000221.1, read on the forward strand.
AGTCTCAATCGCCTCAGCAGATTGTGGATTACATTTTATCGTCTGATGAAGGCACAAAGCTTTCGGTTCTTGCTCCCATCGTTCGTGGAAGAAAAGGGGAGTACCAGAAGGAACTTCTGCAGCTTCGCCAGCGCGGCTTTGTTCGCGTGCGGATCGATGGCGAGATCTTGGATCTTTCATCTGACATCTCACTCGATAAGCAAAAGAAACACGACATTGCCGTTTATGTGGATCGCCTGATCATTAAAGGCGATCGCGGAACGCTCGGTACACGCGTGAGCGACTCCGTTGAGCTTGCTCTCAAGCTTGCTGAAGGGCTTCTTATTCTTGAGGTTCAAAAAGGCAACGAGACCCAGGAAATTCTCATGTCCGAGAAGTTTGCCTGTACGGATTGCCAGATCAGCTATCCAGCTCCTGAGCCAAGAACGTTTTCGTTCAATAGCCCGATGGGCGCATGCCCGACCTGCGACGGCTTAGGGATTGATCCTGAAGCTGAGGCCGAAGAAGAGCTTGAGGAAGCTGAAAGCGAAGTTGAGATCGTGGCTCGAGAGATCACACCTGACAACTCTCCCTGCCCTGAGTGTCATGGCGATCGTCTGAGAAAAGAAAGCCTTCATTTTAAGATCGCAGAAAAAAACATTGCTGAGATCGGAAAGTTCTCCGTCATTGATCTTCATGCCTTCTTTAAGGATCTTAAGATCTCAGACCGCGAGAAGCTCATTGCTGATCGCATCTTGAAGGAGATCCATGAGCGCACTCGCTTCTTAAGTGAAGTGGGTGTGGGCTATCTCAATATGTCGCGTCCGGCGCAAACGCTCTCTGGCGGTGAGGCACAGCGTATTCGCCTGGCCACGCAAATTGGTAGCTCCTTGGTCGGCGTTATTTACGTTCTCGATGAGCCATCGATTGGTCTTCACCAACGCGATAACAATAAGCTTATTTCGACGCTCAAACGCCTTCGCGATCTTGGAAACACGGTTCTGGTCGTCGAGCATGATCGCGACACGATTGAAGCAGCCGATTGGGTCATTGATCTTGGTCCTGGAGCCGGCACGCAAGGCGGCCACATTGTTTCTGAGGGAACTCTTCAGGACATTCTCAAGTCCAAGGAGAGTCTCACCGGCAAGTACTTGCGCGGCGAGTTTGAGATTGAAGTCCCTAAGAATCGTAGAAAGTGGTCCAAAGATCGCTCGATTCGAATTGAGGGCGCAAAGCAGAACAATCTGAGAGACGTGAGCTGTGATTTCCCGCTCGGCGTGTTCACTTGCGTGACGGGTGTATCGGGTAGCGGCAAGAGTACGCTTGTCATCGATACTCTTTATCGCGCGCTCGTTAAGCACCTCTATAAAGTCGATAGCGGCGATTTGAAGTTCTCCAAGATCAAAGGCCTTGAGCATATCGATAAGGTTATTGATATCGATCAAAGCCCGATCGGAAAGACTCCTCGCTCAAATCCCGCGACTTACACGGGCCTTTTCAGCCTGATTCGCGATCTGTTTGCAAGCCTGCCCGACAGCCAGGTTCGCGGCTACAGCCCAGGACGTTACTCGTTTAACGTCAAGGGTGGTCGTTGCGAAGCTTGTGAAGGGGATGGCGTTACAAAAATTGAAATGCACTTTCTTCCGGACGTTTTTGTTCAATGTGACGTTTGTAAGGGGCGCCGTTACAATCGCGAGACGCTTGAGATTCGCTACAAGGGAAAGAACATCGCTGATGTTCTCGACATGACTGCAGCGGAAGCTTACGAGTTCTTTGATGCGATCCCAAAGCTCAAAGACAAACTCAAAGTTTTGAACGATGTAGGCTTGGGTTACATCCACTTGGGTCAGAGCGCAACGACGCTCTCGGGAGGTGAAGCTCAACGGATCAAGCTCTCCAAGGAGCTTTCTCGCCGCGGCACCGGCAAGACGATTTACATCCTGGATGAGCCATCGACAGGTCTTCACTTTGACGACGTCAAAAAGCTTGTGAACATCCTTCAATCCCTTGTTGATCAAGGCAACTCGGTCATCGTGATTGAGCACAATCTCGACATCATCAAAGTTGCCGATCATCTGATTGATATGGGACCAGAAGGCGGTTCAGGCGGTGGACAACTTGTCATTGCCGGCACTCCAGAAGAAGTCGCAAAAAAGAGCGGCTCTCACACTGGCGAATTCTTAAAGCCCTATCTAAAATAGAGGAATGACAAAGCTCATTCCATATCCTTTGAAGCCTGGCGATCCGGCTCATGCACAAGGTCCCGCGGGACTCAAACTTGAGGCTGACGTCAGGCTAGAGGATTCTCAGGGTCAGAAAAAACTGGTTCTTACTTACTCCGCCGGCGGAGCGCTCAATCATATTCTCTGGCCAGCAAGCCTCTCAAGCCATCCGCAAAGGCGCGATGAGCTTTGGAAGCACACCTGCTTTGAAGCATTCATCAAGCCCGTAGGCGCAGGCTTCAAAAAAGAGTATTGGGAAATCAATCTCTCTCCAGCAGGGGATTGGAACGTTTATCATTTTACGAACTATAGGGAAGGGATGAAGAGAGAAGAAGCAATCCACGCGCTTCATCCGACTTTCACCAAAGACGGTGATCATTGGCGCCTAAGCTGTAGTCTCTGGGTTCCTGCTTGGTCAAAAGCAACCCAACTTGAAATCGGTCTGACTTCAGTCATTGAAGAGACATCAGGCGAGATCTCTTACTGGGCAATTCATCACGCTGGTCCACAGCCTGATTTTCACTTAGCTAAAAGCTTCAGCGCGGTTGTGTCAGTTTAAGCTGGCTTTAAAGACTGGCAGATTTTGAATTGAGAATTTGGGCAGGCTTTGAAGAGGTTGATTCAAAAGCTGCTGAGTTGGAATCTGGGAATGTGATTCGTTAACGGCTTTTTGAGCACTCAGGGCATCCGAATTCTGCCACTCAAGTCGGTCTAGGGCCGAGTATCGCTCTTTCTCGATGCCGCGTTTATTGGGATTAGTCTCGGGCTTGAACTCGACCTTAAACTCATCATCCGAAGATGCTGTTTTCCGAACCAACCCCAAATCAATCGTCTTGGACTTCTTGCTGACAGAAGCCATTGAAGACTGACTCAAGAGCACAGCACTCATGAGTAATAGGTTGGACGAAAAGCGGAGCATTTGAACCTATTTTAACATGCCGCTTGCTGCGGGGCAGCAACAAAAAGAGCCGCCCTGAACAAACTCGGAGCGGCTCTAACAAAATCTATTTAATTATATTACTTGATAAGATGACATGAGAGCGCAACAGAGGCTGCATTTCCCTTTTCGCTCAAAGCCATGGTCTTCACTTCCATGAAAGGAGGAAGGTTCTTCAGTTCCACCGGAACAAGAACGCTTGCGGCAGCAATAGGCTCTTCCGCTACATCAAGAACTCTGAGTGACAGGAAGTTGCTACGACGGCTCCAGCCTGCTGCGATGTAGGCTCCATCGAATTTATCGGCTGGCAGTCGATAAATGCCGTAATCTTCCTTATCAAAAGGCAGAGCCAAGTTAGATGCGTAGGTCTTATCATCGACCTTCAATTCGCAGTTATAAAGGGGTGCCGCGATTGAGCTCGACGCTGCAAGAAGCGCTGAAAGAGTAAGGAAGTTTTTCATTCGCCTGTCCCTTCGCTTGAAGGTCCACCAACTGATGCCTCATGCTTTTTGACCTTAGGTTTATGATGCTTCTTAGCTTTCTTGTTCTGGCTCTCAGAAGCTTTTACTTGGTTCATGTCCTCACGCTTAATGAGGCTCGTATCGAGAGGCTCTTTCTTTTCATTCGTTAAGGCTTGGTCATCTGCCAAAGCAACATGTCCGGCTTGAGCCAGCAGAACTCCAACCAACACTGCAAAAATCTGAATCGATTTCATATTGGTCTCCTTAGTTTGAACCTGGCTCGATAGTAAGGGTCTCACGTCGAGTTATAAAATAAAAAAAGAGCCGCCCCCAGTTTCCCGAGAGCGGCTCTTCCCTGTATCCGTTTACAGCTCGATCGAATTAGACCGTGATCTTAACGAATGCGATAACGAATGCGTAAAGAACGAGGGATTCGATCAGAGCGAGACCGATAATCATTGGCACGAAGATTTTGCCTTGAGCGGCAGGGTTACGTGCGATGCCTTCGAGAGCTGCTGCAGCGGTGCGGCCTTGAGCAAGAGCTCCGCCGAATGCTGCAACGCTGATGGCGATAGCGGCAGCGAGGCCGCCGAACTGATTGCCGCCGGCAGCTGCTGCGCCTTCCTGAGCGAAAGCTGCGGTAGCGCCGAAGAAAACCATAGCTAGGGACAGAATCGTCATCATCTTTTTCATGAAAAAATTTCCTTTCAGTGATCGTGAGCTGTGGACAGGGAAATATATACCATCGTCATCAAAACGAAGACGAAGGCTTGAATAAAGGCTACAAACACTCCAATCCCGTAGAAAATTACAGGGAGGAGGTAAGGAACCAAACCGCTAAAAACGCTAAGAACCACGTGGTCGCCCATGATGTTTCCGCGCAAACGAAGCGCCAAGGAAAGTGGGCGGAAGATATGAGATGCCAATTCGATGATCAGCATCAGTGGTGCGAGCCAAAGCATTGGGCCCAGGAAGTGTTTCAGGTAACCGATGCCGTTCGCGCGAAGACCGACGTAGTTGTAATAAAGAAACACAAAAACGCCCAATGCGGTCGTCGTGTTCATGTTGTCGGTTGGAGGCAGAAGGCCTGGGATCAACCCAATAATGTTGCAGGTGAAGATGAATACGAAAAGTGATCCAATGACTGGGAAGTACAATGGAGCGTCATGGCTGCCGATTACGCTCTCGGTAAGGCCGTAGAGCTTTTCAGCCAAGATTTCGAAGAAGTTTTTATAAGTCATCTTCGCATCAGGAATCAGTCCGCCGTCTTTCGCTACCACGCGTTTCATTTGAGCCGCAGCGACAAAGGTCGTGAGGATCAAAAGCACGCCGATAATGGCGGACATGACGACGTGATTAAGTTCCTCATTAACTCCAAAGAGACCTAACCAAGAAAAGTGATGTGACCCATGCATAATGGACTTAACCTAAACTTGTTTTTTGCGTGAGGTACCAAACCACCCCTCCTGCCAGAGGAACAACGACCAGAGTTGAGATGCCTGTAATCAGGCCAACTACTGGAATTCCTGCGGGAAGGTGGCTACCTTTCACCAAAATAGTTCCACAAATTAGGATGCAAGCTATCTTAAGAGCTCCCCAATAGGAAGTACGAATTACTGAAAAAATGCGTTTTCCTGGGTCTTGATCCCTTTGAAGTTCAAAGACGTAGTAGAAAAGTTTGGCGATCGCGAGCAAATCGAGCAAAGAAATGAACGTCAGACGCAGCATCCAGATCAAGGCGCGCTGGGCCTCGTCAGGATTGGGTGAGAGCCAAAAGCATAAAATGGCGCTGAAAATGACCCAAATTACCGCGCAAGCGATGAAGGGCAATAGGTTTTTGCGATCCAGCTGCGGGATCTCAGATGGTACTTCCATGAATTGTTAGCCTTTGCGATTGTCATCGCCCAACTGGGAGGCACGATACAAGCGGTAAAACGCGAGGCATAATCCGATCATACTGGTCAAAATAATGATCAAAAACGGGGCTCCCCAGTGCTTCCACGCCCAATATCCGGAACCAATTCCCAGGCCCGTGCAGACTAGAAGATCCGTAATGATGTAGCTGAAAAGCCCCAGACTTCGGATCCAGTTCTTTCTGTCTTCAGAGTTATTCGTGTCTTGAGGTTCAGTCATTGGATTCAACCGGATTCAGCGGTTTCTTTGAGCTTTACGTTCTCGGATGCGAACGAGTTTTACAGTGATCACATTCGGAGAAGGGTAGCTCGATTTTAGCGCCTCGTATGCACGGTAAGCGCCGTCTAAATCATCTAATTCTTCCAAGCAAGAAGCGATCCCGAACTTAGCCTGGGGCGCGAGCTTGCTGGAGGGATACTTTTTTATGAAGCCCTCAAACATCCGAATTGCCTCGTGATAAGACTGATTCGAATTCGCCGCGTTTTTGCCATCCGTGGACTGCTCGCCACGCGTATAATAAGCGACTCCCATTTCATAGGAAGCCTGCTCGGCATACGAGGAAGCAGGGAATTTTTCCCCAAGCTGCTTCCAGGTCTCAACAGCTTCCTTGAACTGCTTCAAGAAGAACTGAGACTTCCCGATTCGAAACAAAAACAGGGGAGCATCTTTATCTTGCGGCTTGATCTTAAGTAGTGCCTGGTACTGCTGGATCGCCTGGTCATATTGTTCAAGCTTCATGAAAAGGATTTCTCCGATTTGAAGCTGGGCCTCCCACGAAGTTTCAGGATCGCCTGAGACTTCAGCGTAGAGCCGGTATTTCTTGATCGCCTCTGTAGGCTGATTGAGGAAGAAGGCTTGGGTGGTGGCCGCTCTAAACAGAGCTTGAAGACCTAGTTTGCCCCGGGGATCGCGAGTGTGGACTTTTTCAAATTCATTGACCGAGGCAGCGTAATTTCCTTCGGTCCAAAGCGTTTCAGCTAAAACGTACTGCTTTTTAGCGCTATTGAGGCCGCAGGCACTCAGTCCTGCGGCCATCATAACGGAAACTACGACGAGTTTAAGCGTTTGCTGGAGGTGTAGCAGAGCCATCCTCACTATCAGCGTTCTCGACCACCACAGCTGCTTCAGCCATGTATTCGAACGAAACGACCTTCTCGCCTTGGGCCATGTTCATCAGGCGCACGCCTTGAGCGGTACGGCCTTGTTCTGAGATCTCACCCACATGGATGCGGATCATCTGACCCTTGTCTGAAACAAGCATGATGTCATCTTTTGGAAGAACCTGACGAGCTCCCATGACATTGCCACGAGCCTCGTTCACGCACTTCATCGTGATGATGCCTTTACCGCCGCGGCTTTGGCAGCGGTACTCAGATACCGGCGTGCGCTTTCCGTAACCACCATCGGTGACGGTGAGAATTTCAAACGGCTTCACTGGCTTGCCTTCAGCATCGACTTCGGTGCTCAAGACTTCCATTGCCATCACGCGATCGCCCTCATCCAAGCTCATGCCGATCACGCCGCGAGCCGCGCGACCCATCGCACGTACATCTTCTTCAGGGAAGCGGATGCTCATGCCGTGTGAGGAACAGAGAAAGATCTCGTTCTTGCCGTTGGTGACCTTGGCGCCGACCAATTCGTCTTCATCATCGATGGAGATGGCGTTGATGCCAGCGTTACGGACGTTGCTGAACTCACTCAGAGCCGTCTTCTTGATCACGCCCTTTTTGGTGACCATGATGACGAATTCATTATCAGTGAACTCACGAACCGGGAGAATCGCCTTGATCTTCTCGCCCGCTGCAAGCGAGATGAGATTGACGATCGCCTTACCCTTAGCACCACGGGATGCTTCTGGAATCTTATAGACCTTGAGCCAGTAGAGGCGGCCCTTATCCGAGAAGCAGAGGAGGTGATTCAGAGTGTTGGTTCGGTAAATCGCCGTGACAAAGTCTTCGTCACCCGTGGTTACTCCGCGAATACCGCGGCCACCACGATGCTGACTCTTGAACTGGGCTGGATCCGAGCGTTTGACGTAGCCCGTATGGGTGATCGAAACGAGCGTTTCTTCGTCAGCAATCAGATCTTCGATTTCGAAATCAGTCGAACCGCCGACGATGATTTCCGTGCGGCGCTCATCACCATACTTTTCTTTGATTTCAGTAAGCTCGTCTTTGATGATCTTGAAAACAAGAGACTCGCTTCCGAGAATCTTCTTCAGTTCTTCAATGAGAGCCAGGATCTGACGATACTCGTCGATGATCTTGTCGCGCTCAAGGCCGGTGAGACGTTGGAGACGCATATCCAAGATCGCTTGAGCTTGAAGAGCACTGAAACTAAAGCGATCCATCAAGCCGATCTTTGCTTCATCCGGAGACTTTGCTGCCTTGATGAGAGCGATGACTTCATCGATATTCTCAACCGCGCGCTTCAAGCCTTCCAAGATATGAGCGCGGGCTTCGGCTTTCTTAAGCTCAAACACCGTACGGCGAATGACAACTTCCTTACGATGCTCAACGAACGCCCAGATCATGTCGCGCAGGTTGAAGGTCTTTGGTTGCCCGTGATGAATCGCGAGCATGTTGATGCCAAAGTTTTCCTGAAGCTGCGTCATCTTATAAAGCTGATTGAGAATGACGTTTGAGTTTTCGCCCTTCTTGATCTCAATCACAATGCGCATGCCAGTGCGGTCGGACTCGTCTCTGAGGTCAGAGATGCCTTCAACGCGCTTATCGCGGACAAGCTCAGCGACTTTCTCAATGAGCTTTGCCTTATTGACCATGTAAGGGATTTCGGTGATGACGATGCGTTCACGATCACCCTTGAAGGTTTCAATTTCAGCGCGGCCACGAATCGTCACCGAGCCGCGGCCCGTGCGATAAGCTTCGCGAATTGCGTTGCCACCGAACATCGTCGCAGCCGTCGGAAAATCCGGGCCCTTCACATACTCAAGCATTGCATTCGTGTCGAGCGCTGGATTGTCAATCAGAGCAACCGTTGCGTTGATCACTTCGGTAAGATTGTGCGGAGGAATATTGGTCGCCATACCGACGGCGATCCCGGTTCCGCCGTTCACCAGAAGATTTGGAAACTTGGCTGGAAGGACGCGTGGCTCAGTTAAGCTGTCGTCATAGTTCGGACCGAAATCGACCGTCTCTTTATCGAGATCGGCCAGGAGCTCGTCCGTCATCTTTTCCATGCGGATTTCGGTGTAACGCATAGCTGCCGGCGAATCGCCGTCCACCGATCCGAAGTTTCCTTGGCCATCTACAAGAGGGTAGCGAAGGGAGAAGTCCTGGGCCATACGAACAATCGTGTCGTAGACCGCAACGTCACCGTGTGGATGGTATTTACCGATAACGTCCCCGACCACACGGGCCGACTTTTTGTAAGGCTTGTTGTGCGTGTTACCCAGGTCATACATCGCATAAAGCGCGCGACGATGAACTGGCTTGAGTCCGTCACGAACATCAGGCAGCGCACGACCGACGATGACGCTCATCGCGTAGTCGAGGTACGCTCCACGCATTTCGTCTTCGATATTTACCGAGACGACATTACTTCTTTCAGGTGTTTGAATTTCACTCATAAATTTTCACTTATCCTTCGCAAATCCTACCAGCGGTAAAGCGCCGAGGCCCAAGTAAAGCCCGCGCCGAATGCGGCCGATGCGACTAGCATTCCTGGCTTCAAGCGTCCTGCCTTCACAGCTTCATCAAGACCAATTGGAATTGTTGCAGCTGTGGTGTTGCCAAACTTCTGAATCGTATTGAATACCTTGTCCTCAGACACGCCAAGCTGCTTTGCGACCATTTCATTGATGCGCAAATTGGCTTGGTGAAAAATGAAAAGATCCACGTCTTCCGGCTTATATCCGTTGGCGTTGAGCGCCGTCATCACAGCCTCAGGCATGCGCTTGGAGGCGTGGACGAAAACGGTTTTGCCGTTCATCTTTGGAAAATGATCTCCGCGGTCGACAATTTCGTGAGTCGTGCGATCGCCGCCATAACCCGTTCCAGGTGCCTTGATCCAAAGCTCTTGTGCGTATTTTCCATCCGCATAGAGGTGAGTGGAGAGAATCTTTGACTTTGATCCTTCTTCCGCAGCACCAATCACTGCTGCGCCTGCGCCGTCGCCAAAGAGGACGGAAACTTCACGACCGCGAGTCGTTTTATCCAACGCCTTGGAATGAACCTCAGCGCCCACAAGCAGGATTTTTTTGTACATGCCTGACTTGATGAACGCATCAGCGATCGACATGCCGTAAATAAAGCCAGAGCACTGCTGACGAATATCGAGAGCGGCAATTCCTGGAAGACCAAGCTTTGCCTGAAGAAAGCAAGCCGAGCCTGGAAAATCATGATCTGGGCTCAGAGTGGCAAAGATGATCAGATCGATCTCTTCTTTTTTAACCTTAGCTGCCTCAAGTGCTTTCAAAGACGCTTCCAAAGCAAGGTCCGATGCGCCGGTATTTGAGTCTTGATCAACCCAATACCGCTGCTCGATCCCCGTGCGCTGACGGATCCACTCGTCCGAGGTATCCATCAACTTTGAAAGATCATCGTTGGTCCATACGTTACCTGGAACGTATGAGCCCACACCCAAAATGCGTGAGCCAGAAATCATACGTCGAGGTTCCTCACACGCAAGGCGTTCTCTTCGATGAATTGGCGGCGAGGCTCAACGGCGTCTCCCATGAGAACCGAGAAGATTCCGTCTGCTTCGACAGCATCATCAACAGTAACTTGAAGAAGCGTACGGCGAACCGGGTCCATGGTGGTTTCCCAGAGTTGCTCTGGATTCATTTCACCGAGACCTTTGTATCGCTGCACGTTCATGCCGTTCTTTGCGATCTCAACGATTCGTGCAGCCAGTTCTTCACCATTTGCAACAGGGGTTTCTGTCTTATCCGTTGCGATGACAAATGGACCTGCACCGAGCGAGAGCATGCTCTGATAGAACTTGATCAGCTCTTCGTACTCAGGCGAGTCAAGCGTTGCGACGTTGATCGGCGCAAATCTGCGCGAGCCATGAACCACGTTTTGAACTTTTGCGAACCAGGCATTGTGCTCCGGATCCTTTTCAATCGTGTATTCGAACTCGACGTCGTTTGCTCTGACTTCTTTTGAGATCTTGGCCAGAAGTTCAGTGAACTTAGTTTCGTTCTCAAGCGTTGCTGCCGTCACACCGTTCATGATGAGGGCGCGAAGGACATCAGGGTGAAGCTTCTTTGCCACGCGCTCGATTGCTTTAGTAAAGCGAGAAGCGGATTTAAGACCCGAGAGCACCTGGCTTTGAGGAATCGCTTTTCCATCGGACTTGATCGTAATTCCATCAAGACCCGCGGTGAGCAAATACTCAGAGAGTTCAGCTTCGTTTTTCAGATAGCGCTCTTTAGCGCCCTTCTTGGCGCGATAAAGTGGCGGTTGAGCAATGTAGAGATAGCCTCTTTCGATCACTTCACGCATCTGACGATAAAAGAACGTCAAAAGAAGCGTGCGAATGTGAGATCCGTCGACGTCTGCGTCGGTCATGATCACAATCTTGTGATAGCGAATCTTGTTGATGTCGAAGTCTTCTTTTCCGATCCCGGCGCCAAGCGCGGTGATCAAAACTTTAACTTCTTCAGAGGAAAGCATCTTATCAAAGCGCGCCTTCTCGACGTTCAAGATCTTGCCCTTCAAAGGCAAGATAGCTTGCGTGCGACGATCGCGACCTTGCTTTGCAGAACCACCTGCCGAATCACCTTCGACGAGATAAATTTCAGAAAGGGCTGGATCCTTCTCCTGGCAGTCTGCCATTTTCCCTGGCAGGCCACCCAAGTCGAGAGCCGTCTTACGGCGAGTGAGGTCGCGGGCCTTACGAGCTGCGATACGAGCAAGCGCTGAGTCGATGCCCTTTTGAATGACTTTCTTTGCAATCGAAGGGTTTTGCTCAAAGTAAGCAGTGAGCTTTTCGTAAACGACACCGTTCACAAAACCTTCGATTTCGCTGTTACCCAGCTTGGTCTTGGTTTGACCTTCAAACTGTGGCTCAGGAACCTTGGCGCTGATTACGCAGGCCAAGCCTTCGCGGATATCATCGCCGGTCAGCGTCTCTTTCATGTTCTTTGCGAGACCGGAATCCGCAGCATACTTATTCACAACGCGGGTGAGTGCATTTCTGAAACCAGAAACGTGAGTCCCGCCTTCGATCGTGTTGATGTTGTTGACGTAAGATGAAATCGTCTCCGAGTAGGAGTCGTTCCACTGCATCGCGATTTCAATCATCGCGTGGTCTTTGCTGCTTGCGATGTAGATGATTTGTTCGTGAATCTTGTTCTTGGACTTGTTGATGTACTCGACAAAGTGCTTGATGCCGCCTTCGAAGAAAAAGTCCTGCATCTTCGATGGCTCTTGGCGCTCGTCAGTCAGAGTAATGCGAATGCCGCTGTTCAAGAACGCAAGCTCGCGCATGCGGTTTGCGAGCGTATCGATATTGAATTCAAGAACGCTGAAAATTTCAGGATCAGGCTTAAACGTTTGAACCGTTCCACGCTTATCGGTCACACCCACTTCTTTGAGAGGGCCTTGAGCGGTACCGCGCTTGAAGCTGATCTTGTAGACCTTGCCGCCTTGGCGGACTTCGGTGTGAAGGCTTTCAGAAAGCGCGTTCACAACTGCGGCACCGACGCCGTGCAATCCGCCGGAAACTTTATAGGCGCCGCCTTCTTCGTTGAACTTACCGCCCGCGTGGAGCTTCGTCATAACGAGCTCAACAGCTGAAATACCGGTGCTGTGCATGCCGACAGGGATACCGCGACCATCGTCTTCGACGGTGACGCTGTTATCCACATGGATCGTCACATGAATGTTTTTGCAATAACCCGCAAGAGCTTCGTCAATGGAGTTATCCACAATTTCGTAAACACAATGGTGAAGTCCACGAACGGCAGTGTCACCAATGTACATGCCGGGGCGCTTGCGAACAGCCTCAAGACCTTCAAGAACTTTGATCTTATCTGCAGAATAGTCCGACGTAACCGTCGTCGATTCCATCACTTCGACTTCGTTCGATGATCCGTTTTCGTGATTATTGTCAGCTACCATGATTTTCCAATCTTCCGTTTACGACCCAGTAATGCTTGCCGATGAGAAACGAATCGTCCGTCGTCGTGACGAAGACTTGCAGATCTTTCTCAGCCAGGAAGCCCAACAGGAAATTTCGTCTTTCCCGATCCAGCTCGGATGAAAAATCATCCAACAAAAAGATCGGGCGATGCCCCGTTGCATTCCGGAAAAGCTCTACTTCTGACAGTTTAAGTGCCAGAAGCGCCGATCGAACTTCACCTTGGGAGCCATGCCCTTTCAGGATTTGCTCTCCCAGGAAAAATGTCCAATCGTCGCGGTGTGGACCTACCAGCGAGTGCCGGGATTTCCATTCTGCTGCCTCAAGTGAGGCCTGCTTTTTCCAGAAAGCTTGTTCTAAAAGTTCTAATGAAGGCAGAGGCCCATGTCCAGTGAAATGTACTCGTGATAAGCTATCGGAATCTATAGATAAATTTTCTATTTTTGGGACCCAATTTGAGACGTAAACGAGTCTCAGAAATGGCTGGCGAGGAGCTATCTGATGCACTGTTTCATTTAGGCGCTCAGCCAGGCGATTAACCCACTCAAGTCGTTTATACGTGAGATAAGCAGCGTAGCGGCTCATGGGTTCGGTGAAGCCTTTGAGAAGTTCAGGTGAAGGACGATCGCTTTCTTTCAAAAGCGCGTTCCTTTGCTCCAGGACGCGCTGATACTTTTGGAGGCCTTTGAGGTACTCAACGTCCTCTGCAGCGATCACACGATCAAGATAAGAGCGTCTCGTCGCGGGATCCGTTCGGACCAGATCATGATCAGCCGGGTTAAAGACCACACAGTGAAACCCAAGCTCAAAGTTTCCAAAACGCTGGCTGAGGTAGGAAGTTGAGCTTTTGTACGGCTTTCCGTTGATGAAAGCGACTTTGCTTGCGCGTTGATGTTGTGGATCGGTGAAAGCGAACGCAACTTTGAGCTCTGTGGACCAGTTATCCACAAAGTTATCCACACTGTCCACATTGACGACGTTCTCAAGCTTGCAAGAAATCTCAGCTTGAGTGGCTCCCCATTGAATGACTTCAGGGGTTTTTGAGCCTCGAAAGGATCGTAATGTGGATAAGTATCCTAAGGCTTCCAGAAAGCTGGTTTTTCCTTGGCCGTTTTTCCCTAAGAGAAAGTTTAAACTCGGATCAGGATCCAGTTCGCTTTCGACAATGTTCCGGAAATTCCGAAGTCTAAGCGTTTTGACTTTCACATTTTCACTTTTTAGAGGGCACTTTGTGGATAGTGTGGATAACTTTGTGGATATCTCAACTAAATGCGCATCGGCATGATCACGTAAGTGTGATTCAAGCTTCCGCTTCCACGAAGGATACCTGGGCTCAAACGATCCTTGATGTGAAGTTCCAAGCCTTCAGAGTTCATCACGTTCAAGCAATCAAGAAGGTATTTGGAATTGAATCCAATATCCATCGCATCGCCTGAGTAATCCACATCGAGCTCTTCACGAGCTTCACCCATGTCTGGATTGCTTGAAGAGATCACCAGGGAGCCTTTTTGAAGAGCGAGCTTCACGCCGCGGCTCTTTTCATGCGCAAGAAGGCTGACGCGTTTCAATGCATGAGTGAAGGTTTCACGATCCATCTTCACAACGCGATCGGTAGCCTTTGGAATCACCAGGCGGTAATCAGGATATTCACCATCGATGAGGCGAACAAAAAGATAAGAGCCGTTCAAGCGAAGGAAAATATATCCACGCTCAAATGCGAGACCAATGGTGGATTCACCTTGGCTCATGAGCTTCTTGATTTCAGTGAGTCCCTTCTTAGGAACAATGATGCCGCGCTTGAGTTCCGGCATCTTGAGGAAAACTTCTGAATCAACAAACGACAGACGATGACCATCGGTTGCAGTCATACGCATCACGCCGTTCTCAAGATGTTCAAAGAAGACACCATTGAGGTGATAGCGAGTTGCATCGGTAGAGACTGCGAACTCAGTGCGAGTGATCATGTCAGTGAGAGCTTCTGTTCTGACATCAAAGTAAGCCTTGTCTTCAAACGTTGGAAGAGAAGGATACTCGTCAGCAGAAAGGCTCACGATGTTGAACTTTGATTTACCGCAAACGATCTCAACCCAGTTGTTGTCTTTGCGAGTGATGTGAAGCGGCTTCTCAGGAAGCTCTTTCACGATATCGAGAAAATGTTTTGCAGAGAGAGTGATCTTGCCTTCTTGGGCTGCCTCTACTGGAAGAGTGACTTTGATTCCGACTTCAAGGTCGGTTGCACAAAGTGAAAGCTCATTCTTCTGAACAACGCAGAGGATGTTGCCAAGGATCTGAACAGTATTCTTTTTTTCGACAACGGATTGAACCTGTTGGAGTGCATCCAAAAGTGGTTCGCGTTGGATTGTAAAATTCATAATGACTAGCCCCCTCTGACGTCTTCTCTATCCCTTATAAGCCCTGAGGTCTGAAGTCCAGAGGGGATATCAGATGTTTGCCCATATGTTTGTAATGAAAGAGGGGTCTCTTAAGAAGATACTTATATATATAAATACTAGTAGTCGTAGTAGAGCGTGTGGATAAGTGGATAACTCATCTATCTCTTTGAAACGAAAAAAGAATTCGTGTTGATAAAGGTGGGGATAATCGGTGTGGATAACTGGATAACTTTGGGGATAACTTCCTATCAGACGGCTAAACAGGGTTATCAACAGGTTATCCACAGAAGTTTGTGGATTGTTTTCTTATCCTGAATGGCTCACTCAGTTATTGACGCCAAAAGTCATTCTTTTGAGATCAGTTTTCAAAGTTATCCACAAAGACCGACTCTGGACGCAGGTATTTGTTTTTATAGTAACACTGTAGAAACGTGTGGATAACTGGATAACTCTATAAATACCTGCAATTAAAGGAAAATAGGTCTGAGTTCCTGTGGATAATTACGTGGACAACCCTGTGGATAGAATGGGGATGAAAAAGTTATCCACAAGTTATCCACATAGTTATCCACATAGTTATCCACAAAAAATTGATTCTTAATTTATTTGGTCAAATTCTAGACGCTATTACGCTCAAATTTATAGTGGAGTATTCCGATAAGTTATTTTGGAATGAGTCCTCGCGTTGGCTTCAAACACTTCTATTTCAGCCTTCTGATCCTGTTAGGATCACTGTCCTTAAGTTCTCTTGCGCAGGATAAGTACAGGGGCGAACCCAATCTGTACCCTTGGGAGTTTGAACAAGTTTCAAGCGGCTTAAAGATTGGGTCCGAAAATGGGGCAAAGGTCGGTCCGGATACAACACCTTGCTGGTCTTGTGACTCAAGCGCTATGCCCAAACCCAGTTGCTCTCAGATGGCAGATCAGTTTTGTGGGCAGCTTTGGTCGTCCAAGAATAAGGGCAATATCGATGTTCCGTCTGGCCGCATTCGGTACGGTAAATCTGAAAAGAGTGATCTGAGCCAAGCTAGAAAAGCGGATCTTGATGCTTTGGCTGATTCCCTGCTGCGGCTTCCCGAAGATCTTCGCTCCAAGGTCACCCCATCTCTTTTGAAACTTAAGACTTTGATGGGTCAAGAGCAGGACGCCGAGAGTTGGTACAACGCGGTCAATGAGGCTGAGAATGAGTTTTGGGCTCAGGCTAAAGAGGTTTCAAAGCAACGTGTAATCAAAAGGTATCCAAAATTAGATCACACTGAAGTGTCGAAACTTACGATTGAGCAGCGCGCCGCTTTTGTCACATCATTTTGGGATATCAAAAACGAGATCACCGCAGCCAAGTATGAGAGGCATCCAAATTGGCTTCGTGTGGTGCAGATGTTCAAGCAAGCTAAGAAAGATTTATTAGATGAAATATCTAAATGGAATCTGCCCTCTGAGCTCAAGAAAAAACTGATAGCAAAGGTCGATAAAATCTCTCTTAAATTGCCCTCTGCAGATCCTAGAGTTGCCGATAATGATCCTGATCTGATGAACTGCGCGACGACGGAGAACAACGCATTTTACTCTGATCGGCATCGTCATCTCACCATGTGCGCAGGGGAATTTAATTCTGAATTAACCGACGCCACAGTGTATGCGACTCTCGCGCATGAACTTGGGCATTCCATTGATTCTGATGCAATAGCATCGGATCTGTTTATGGAAACGCCGGCAGGAAGAGTGGTGGATCGGTTTTGCAACGCCCAGGGACCGGTTTATTCTTGTGCCGAGTGGAGTCATCTGAAGAAAAGCGTCTTAGTGGAGCCTCACACGGTTTCAGAGCCCACCTCACCTATACGAAAGCTCACAAGCTGTCTTGTATCAGAGTCGGGCCTTAATCCTTTTGAGTATAAGGCTATTCGAAAGGTAGCCCGGCAAGAGGCATTCAATAGTATGAAGTCGATTACTTCGAAAAATGAGTTTCAGCTGCGTTTGCGCCCTGATCGTTTGAGAGCTGTGAGTGAAGGATATGTCTTTTTTCAGAAGTATTGTGATGGGGACACATCGATTTACAACGAGCTCATCGCTCAAGAGCTGAGTTGCAAAGTGACTTTCAAAGAAGCTTTGAAAAAGGTTGAGTCGATTGGGACTGCGTTGAATGAGCTGAAGTACTCCTTTTGTGGGCGAGACTGCAGGGATCTTACGAAGGAAAAGCTTTCCCGCGTAACGTTTGAAGAAACGGCAGACTGGGTAGCAAACAAGTTAACGATTGCCTTTATCAAACGGAATTCGTCTTTAGCCGCGCGCCGCGAATCATTGTTTGTAAGCGTAGCTGGCTTCTGTGCATCTCCAGATTGGGTTGAAGTTGAAGACGAACATTCTTCAAACCGTTCTAGAATATTGTCGGCGTTTTCGCCCGAGGTTACACTGCTTGTAGGGTGTGAGCCCGATAAAGAGATAGAGAAATCGAGAGCAAAATGCGATCTGTAGTATTTCTGAGCAACTTATTAGCAGCCTTTACATTTTGCATGAGTGCTTTGGCTGGAAACATCAAAGTTCCAGACCAACACTTCTTCCTTGAGATTAAGTCGCGCCACGGAAAACCAGAATGGTACAAAGTCTATCAGCGCGGAAAAGAATGGATCTGCCAGACAGAATCCAATCCGTTTTATAAAGCCAAAGGAAATCCTCTTGCTCATCTCGACTGGAAGGCTTTGGGCGAAGAAACCAAGTCTACGGAGTGTAAGTTTGGCGTGCACATCCGCGACACGCGTTCAAGGCCAGCGCACGATGTGGAAGGGTGCGCCCGTAAAAACGAAGCGTTACATCAGCTCATTGAAGATCTGAACGCTTCGTGCCGAGCCGGATAAATTCGCGGACTGGTTTTTGGCTTAAGTGCGCGAAGGAGCGTTCGTGCGAATATAGTCGACGACTTCTTGAAGTCCAGCGCCCGGCGTGAAGACCATGTGAACGCCGCAGCCCTTGAGAAGCGGGATATCTTCGTCCGGAATGATGCCGCCGACAACAAAGAGAGCGTCTTCAAGGCCAGCCGTCTTGATGCCAGAAACGATTTCTGGAACCAACGCATTGTGAGCGCCAGAAAGAATGCTCAGGCCAACGACGTGAACGTCTTCTTGAATCGCGGCGTTGATGACCATCTCAGGAGTCTGATGAAGGCCAGTGTAGATCACTTCAAATCCTGCATCGCGGAGAGCGCGGGCAATGACTTTTGCTCCGCGATCATGGCCATCGAGGCCTGGTTTTGCGACGAGAACGCGAACTTTTTCGTTTGGTGATCCTGTTGCCATCATACTTTAGAAACTCCCTGCTTCCCGGTATTCTCCGAAAACACCACGCAACGTATCACAGACTTCTTGAAGAGTCGCGTACGCTTTTACGGCGCCAATAATCGGTTCCATCAGGTTTTGACCTGCTTGCGCGGCTTCCTTCACGCGGCGTAGAGCCTCTTGGTGCTCACGAGCGTTTCTTTTGCGCTTAAGCTCGGCCAATTTCTTGATTTGGCGCTCTTCAACAGAGCGGTCAATGTAAAGAGTTTCCAGCGCGCGCTTCGGCTCTTTCATCTGGTACTTGTTGACGCCCACCATGACCTTCTCTTTTTTCTCGAGAAGCTGTTGGAAGTGATAAGCGCTGTTTGCAATCTCAGCTTGAGGGAATCCGTTCTCGACGGCTTGGACAATACCGCCCATCTCGTCGATCTTGCGGATGTATTCCATGGTTTCGCGCTCAACACGATTGGTGAGCGTTTCCATGAAGTATGATCCACCAAATGGATCCACAACGTTGGCGACGCCCGTCTCTTCAGCAATGATCTGCTGGGTGCGAAGAGCGATCATGACAGCTTCGTCCGTAGGGAGAGCCAATGTCTCATCCATGCTGTTAGTGTGAAGCGAGTTCGTTCCACCCATGATCGCAGCCAGAGCCTGAACAGCCACACGAACAATGTTATTGTAAGGCTGTTGAGCGGTCAAAGAGACGCCTGCGGTTTGAGCGTGCGTTCTGAGCATCCAGGATTTTGGATCCTTGGCGCCGTAACGATCACGCATGAGGCGCGCCCAGATGCGACGTGCTGCGCGGAACTTGGCGATCTCTTCAAAGAAGTCGTTATGGACGTCAAAGAAGAAGGAGAGGCGAGGAGCAAAGTCATCGATCTTCATTCCACGCTTGAGGCAAGAGTCAACGTAGCCCAGTCCATCGGAGAGGGTGAATGCAAGCTCTTGCACGGCAGTCGCTCCAGCTTCACGAATATGATATCCGCTGATGCTGACCGTGTTCCAGTTTGGATAATGCTTGGTGCAGTACTCAATCGTGTCAGTCACAAGCTCAACAGCTGGGACGACAGGAAAGAGCCACTCTTTTTGAGCGATGTATTCTTTGAGGATATCGTTTTGAAGAGTGCCGCGAACCTTCTCTTTTGGCACGCCTTGCTTCTCGGCAACAGCCATGTACATCGCGAGAATCACAATGGCTGGGCCATTGATCGTCATGGATGTCGTGACTTCGCCCAGTGGGATTCCGCTGAAAAGCGTTTCCATGTCCTCAAGCGAGGAAACAGCCACGCCGCATTTTCCGACTTCGCCTTTACCCTTGGGGCTATCCGCATCGTAGCCCATGAGTGTTGGCATATCGAACGCGGTTGAGAGACCGGTTTGACCGTGCTCAAGAAGAAGCTTAAAGCGCTTGTTTGTGTCTTCAGCGCTCGCAAAGCCCGCGAACTGGCGCATGGTCCAGAGTTTTCCGCGGTACATATTGCGTTGAACACCGCGGGTGTAAGGATACTCGCCTGGGAAACCCAGATCATTCAGATAATCGAAACCTTCACGCTCAAGATCCGCTGGAGTTCCCATTAGTGGGACATCCATATCGCTCCATGTGGTGAAGCGAGCTGGGCGAGGAGGAACTTTAGCTTCGGAAGCCTTCAGCTTTTGTTCCCATTCCGCCTGTGCTTTTTTGATCTCGTCGAGATTGTTTTTCTTATCAGACATGACCTGCGAACTCCTGAGCTGCAATCACGATGCGTTGAATTTCAGAGGTGCCTTCGTAGATTTCGGTGATCTTTGCGTCGCGGAAGTTACGTTCGACAACGTATTCCTTGGTATATCCGTAGCCGCCATGAACTTGGATTGCCTTGGTAGAAATCCACATTGCAGCTTCAGATGCCGCAAGTTTTGCCATCGCAGCTTCGCGGGTATATTTCACGCCGATGTCTTTGTTCTTTGCTGCAGACCAGGTCAGAAGGCGTGCGCCTTGAAGACGGGTCGCCATGTCGGCAATGTGGAACTGAATCGCTTGAAGCTTTGCGATCGGAGCGCCGAACTGTTCGCGCTCTTGTGCGAATTTCTTGGAAGCATCCAGGGCGCAACGTGCGATTCCAAGTGCTTGAGAGGCGATGCCGATGCGGCCGCCATCCAAGGTGTGGAGCGCGATCTTAAGTCCTTGGCCTTCTTTTCCTAAGAGGCAGCTTTCTGGAACAAAAACATCGTCAAAGAAAAGCTGTGCGGTGGAAGAAGCCGTGATTCCAAGCTTGTCTTCAAGCTTCGAGACCTTAAAGCCTTCGGACTTCGTATCGACGATGAACGCAGCGATGGCCTTGTGGCCAGCTTTTGGATCCATTGTTGCGAACAGAAGGCAGATATCTGCTTCGCGACCATTGGTGATCCAGTTCTTGGTTCCGTGAATGCGATAGCCGCCTTCAACTTTCTTTGCGACGCAGGTCATTCCAGCAGGATCGGAGCCTGCTCCTGGTTCAGAGAGAGCAAAGCACCCAAGCTTTTCGCCGCGAGCGAGAGGCTTGAGGTATTTTTCTTTCTGCTCATCATTGCCCCAATAATTGATAGGAGCACACACAAGAGAGTTATTTACCGACATGATCACAGCGGTTGAAGCGCATGCTGCTGCGACTTCTTCCAACGCCATGGCGTAAGAAACGGTGTCCATTCCAGCGCCGCCCCATTGCTCAGGGACCATCATGCCCATAAGACCCATCTCGCCGAGCTGCTTTACAATCTCGGTAGGGAAGTGACCGGTTTCATCCAGTTCTTTTGCCTTTGGGGCGATTTCGCCTTGGGCAAAGGAGCGAACGGATTCGATCAGCATCTTTTTGGAGTCGTCAGTCTCAGGCCAGTTGTAAATCATAGAACCTCTTATGGAATCACTTCAGGTAAAATTAACTGATAGCACGTATTTCGGTCGGAGCAAACCGGAGGCAGCGTGTCGTTAGCTCTGCAGGCCTTGAAACGCTGGTTTGCGTTTCTCGACAAACGCACCCATTCCTTCTCTTTGATCCGGAGTGCCGAAAAGCTGACCGAAAGCCTGGGCTTCCGCATCGAGCTTCATGTTCAGGCCCGTAGACTCCGAGAACTCGTTGATGAGCTGCTTGGAGCGCGAAACAGCGGAGTAGGAATGCTGGCTGATGGAGCGCGCCATTTCCAGTACCTTATCCATGAATTCAGCTGCTGGATAAACGTGGTTTACTAGTCCCAAAGCTTGAGCTTCGTCTGCTTTGATCCTGCGACCAGAGAAAATAAGCTCTTTTGCCATAGGGATTCCAACGAACTTGGACAGGCGAATCGTTGCGCCGAATCCTGGGATGATTCCCAGGCCCACTTCTGGTTGGCCAAATACGGCGCGATCACTTGCGAGAATAAAATCACAAGAAATGGCCATCTCGGTGCCGCCGCCCAAAGCAAAGCCGTTCACAGCCGCAATCGTTGGTTTTGGCATGAGCTCAAGAAGTTTGGTCACTTCATGGCCGACCTGGGCAAAGAGAACGCCCTGGCTTTGGGTTTTATCCTTCATCTCAGCGATATCTGCACCTGCGATGAAAGCCTTTTCTCCTTCGCCCGTGAGAATAAGAACGCGAGTTTTCGAGTTCTTGGATTCTTCGGTCAAGACGGCTTTAAGCTCTTGAAGAGTCTCGGTGTTGAGTGCGTTCAAAGCCTTGGGACGATTGATCTTAACGATGCAGATGCCAGGTTCCGCGCGTTCAACGAGAAGAT
>JBJMMA010000222.1:0-7732 GCA_045805065.1 Bdellovibrionia bacterium
AAACGTTCAGATTCTTGAGATCGAAGGTGCGCATCCTTACGTTTACGGTGAGCGCCTCAAAGCCCCTGGCAAGCCCACGCTTCTTCTTTATGCACACCACGATGTGCAGCCTCCAGGGCGCGAAGAGCTGTGGAAAACGCCTCCCTTTGAGCCCACACTGAAAAAAGGACCAGGCGGCGATCGACTTTATGCTCGCGGATCGGCCGATGACAAGGCAGGCGTGGTCATTCATACGTCGGCAATCGATTCTTATCTCAAAACCGTGGGCGAGCTTCCGGTGAACGTGAAGATCGTCATCGAGGGCGAAGAAGAGATCGGCAGCACGCATCTTTCCAAGTTCCTTCAAACCTATCGCTCCAAGCTCGATGCCGATGTGCTGGTGCTGACGGATACGACCAATTTTGATTGCGGCGTTCCGGCTCTGACGGTTGCGCTTCGTGGACTGGTGGAGTGTGAAGTCGAAGTCCGCGCTCTCTCCAAAACCATTCACTCCGGCATGTGGGGTGGACCGGTTCCTGATCCCGCCATGGCGCTTACAAAGATGCTCTCGGGATTGACCGATGAGAAGGGCCGCATTGTCGTTCCAGGAGTCATGGATCAAGTTCGCCCGATCAGTGAGCGTGAAAAAGGCGAGTTTGCAAAGCTTCCTTACCAGGAGGCCGATTTCAGGAAGCAAGCAGGAATGGTGGATGGCTCTGAGCTCCTTTCACATCCCGATGCGCCTCCCATTGTCCAGGTCTGGAGACTGCCAAGTCTCACGGTGAACGCAATCCAGGCTTCTTCCCGTAAGCAGGCCGGTAACATCATCAATGATGCAGCCTGGGCAAAGGTCACGATCCGCGTGGTTGCGGATATGGACCCAAAGAAGGTGAAACAGCAGCTTGAAGATTTCCTCAAATCCCGCTGCCCATGGGGCCTGGAAGTCTCTTTCAAAAAAGGTGAGGCAGGCGGTGGGGCTTGGGCAACGGATGCAACCGGCCCAGCTTTCAAAGCCGCAGAAGTCGCTTTGGAAAAAGGTTACGGAAAGCCTCCGTTTAAAATCGGATGTGGCGGCAGTATCCCGTTTGTGAAACCCTTTGCAGATGCATTGGGGGGCGCTCCCGCGCTTTTGATCGGCGTGGAAGATCCTTACACGGATGCTCACGGCGAGAACGAAAGTCTGCTGGTGAGTGATCTTGAGAAAGCCATGCTGGGACAGATTTATCTCTTTGAAGAAGTAGTTACGCAAAAGGTGAAGAACTCATGAGTGAAGTCGAAAATGCACTGCGCTCGCAGCGCGATATCTGGAAAGAAGTTTCTGAACGCGTCGTTGGAATCTCCAGCCGCGAGTTTCCGCCAGAGCCTCCGAAGCGCGTTTTAGTCTTTGGAATCGGAAGCAGCCACTTTGCGGCAAAGCTCACAGGATATTCGCTGATGCGCGCTCGCGATCAGCTTCGTATTCCTGTGATCTCAAGTTCAAGCCTGGCCGTTGGATCAGAGATTGCTCCACAAAAAGGCGACTGGGCTTTTGGACTTTCTCATCGTGGAAAGACTCCTGCGACTCTGAAAGGTTTGGAGCTTGCTGATAAGGCAGGAGCTTTCACCCTTTTAGTGGGCGCACAAGGGCTCAGTCACGTCGAGTCTCTGCCTTATGTGAAGTATTATCTTCCAACGTGCCCTCCTGAAAAGTGCGAGCCGCACACGGTTTCTGTCAGTTCCGCCATCTGCGCAGTCACAACGTTGATGTTGGGACTCCGCGCAGTGGAAGAGTGGGATGCTCTGCGCTCCATTGGCGATCCGCATCTCGAGCTTCTTCGTAGTCGCGTAGGCGATGGCCCATCCATTCTGCTCGGTGAGTGGGAAGGCGAGTGGCTTGCGCGTGAAGGCGCATTGAAGCTCATGGAAATGGCGTCACTTCCTGTGCGCGCCTTCAGCTCAGAAGAGTTCTTCCATGGTCCTAAGATGAGCGTTCAAGAAAACGAGTCGATCTGGCACGTGAGCTTGGCTAAGGATGTTCGTAACAAAGATATTCGTTCTGACTACCGCGTGGATGTCCGTGGTGGAAGCCCCATGTCCTGGATGCCAGCACTTGTTGAGCTTCAATGGCTTTCATTGGCCGTTGCGCTTAATCGTGGCATGAATCCCGATCTCGGGCGCGTCGAGTAAGAGCGGTCATCGAGAGTCGGGCGCAGGCTCTTGAGTCAGCGCCCACTCGTAATCAGCCATTTAATCGCACCAACGACGCATGCTGCGATGGACGGATTAGGCTCTCCTGAGGAGAGGCAATAAAAATCCGGTTTTTTTCCGCCGCACATCTGACGAAGCTCAGGATGATTTTTCCAGTGAGGCTTGGAAAGAAGCTCTTTCACCTGTTTTTGGTCGATCTTGTGTCGCTTGATCAGGATCTGGAGCCAATCGGTGCGATCCTTCCAGGCAGGGTCTTTC
Organism: Bdellovibrionia bacterium; assembly: GCA_045805065.1. Taxonomy (GTDB): domain Bacteria; phylum Bdellovibrionota; class UBA1018; order UBA1018; family UBA1018; genus CAZCBS01. Next base: position 2,425 of record JBJMMA010000222.1, read on the forward strand.
AAGAGATTGGCAAGTTCTTCATCCACGGCAGAACTGATGGAGAATTGAACCAGGGGCTCAACCCATTCGGGATGCCGGGTAACATCCGGGTGCGCGATGAGATTGCGAGCGACGAAGACGTTGTTCGGGTACCTTTTCGAGACAGCCTCGATCACCTCGGGGTTTTGATTGAAGTGAGAACTACCAAACGCCGTACGAGTAATCGCTGTGGCTGATTCCGAACTGATCGTCCAGGGGGCGGGCCCGTTGGAAATCAATCGAATGAGGCTCGAGTCATCCCGTGCAAGGGCAGGGTGATGGATTGCGGATTCAAAGAGCGCGCCATCGTAAGTCGAGCGCTTGAGGTATTCTTTCAACCAGGCTGGATCTTTCTTCAGAACTGGAAAGAAACCCTGTAATCGAGCCACTCCCTCATCGATTTCGGGGGAATTCTCCCGGACAAGTTTTGAGACAAACTCGGCGTGGTCGGGACGATGGAGGATCTCTTCTGAAAGAGATTGGGCCAGCTCGATCGGTGCGTGCTTGATCAGTTGCATTCGCACACGGGTCCAGTTTTTCGCGTTGGGATCGTTCGCCACCTCAGAGCTCAAAGTTTCAAAAAAGTTCTTGTAACCCCTTGAGTAATCGTATGCGATCGTGCGGATTTGTTTGATGGCCTGCAGAGCCAGATCCTCGCTTCCGGACTCTTTGGAATAAGGGGGTTTCAGGAAATCGTTCACGAAAGAAAGGAGAACCTCACTGAAAGAAACGCTTTGAATGAACTCAGATTGCGCGCGCGTCCAATTTCTTGCAAAGGGCTTTCTGAGGACCTGATCCGCTAGGTTTTGATAATGGGGACCGGATAGTTCGCCGCTTTGATGACCTGTAATAAGTTTGAGCCGTTTGATTGCAGCAATGGTGGTCTCCTCGTCTGAAAGATCAGGGCGGGAGAGGACTTTTTGATAAAGCTCGTCGAGCTCTTCTGGTGTGAAGATTTGATCGATGAGAGCAAGCCTTGTTCTTTTCCACGGGGTTGCGTGCGGTTGGGCCAAAGCGAGGCCGATGATGTTTTTGATCTCGGTTTTGCGTCTATCGGAGTCATTGGCTGCCGATCGAGAAACGTCGTTGATCACTTTAATCACGAAGTCCTCGCTCTGGATTTTTGGCAGAAGTTTTTGAGTGATGAGAGAAAGGGACGTGGCATCGAGGTTCCCCGAAAGCGGGTAGGCAAGCCTCAAGGCGTCGTCTGGATGGTTCTGGATCGCCTCGCTTAGCAAGGATCCGTAAGAGCCATTCCAGGCGGATTGGATTTTTTGCCGAAGTTTTTGAGAATTCGCATGGATCTCGGAGAATTTCGGAACCTCGGCAAACTGAGGCTGCGTGAAAATCATCTCAGAGAGCGGGACGTCATAGACTTTGAGTTTCAAGAGCGGATCAAAAAGGTCATGACTCCAGTGTGCGCTCCTGGGAAGTGCCGCCCATTCTTTCAGCAGAGGCTCATTGAACTCGCCTTTTTGAATTGATGCGGCCACCACAGCTCGAATTTTGCCGTATTCTTCGTCACTCAAGGCACCTCGTCCTGCGGTAACCTTTCGTTTGAGCTTTTCAAAGATGGCGCGTTCCGAAGGGTCGATTTTGTCGCCATTGGCGAGGAACTCGAAATACTGATGTGGGGTGAGATTGAGACTCTCCGGGATGACTCGGAGTGCGTTCTTGTTATGAAAAATCAGGAAGGAATTCTCGCGAGTGAAATCCACACCCTCTTTGGCATCCGGATGCACGTGAAAGCGAATCGTGATCCCCGTGCCACGAGCGCCTTCACGGCCGATCTGGGTATAAAAACCATCTCCGTAGGCTGCAGCTTCGCCGGCTTTGCCGTTTCGAGAGATGAGAACGTTTGGATCGCCTGTGTGGGCGCGGGTGATGGATTCATAGGCCAGAAAGTTATTAGTCTCGTGCGCGACAGTTAAGTCCGCGGGCAGCGCGCCTTGGGCGATCAGCTCACGAATGGTTTGTGCCCCGCTGGCGCGGCTCACCCGCGGCCCTTTTCCTAATGGATGCGAACGAAGTGGTTCTTTGCTCATCCACCAGGCGAGCGAATTTGCACTATCTGCGTTGTTTTCAACTGCGATGAGCTTTTTGCGAAGACCCAGTTTTTCGAGAGTGTCCCAGGCGTACTCAATGTTAACGGCATTCTGAATGAGCTTTCGTCCGTTGTCTTTCTTGAGTAGCCAGTTGCGCACATAATCATTTTTCATCTCCCGGCCTTTGGGATCAAACTCATCAATGATCTTTTGGATCTGTGCGAGATCCTCGGGCCGGATCTCAAGCTCGTACTGAAACGCCTTAGTGAGATAACGAATCACCGAAATGATCGGGGGATTTCGTCCTTCTTTGGCAAACTTCGTTTGAGCGTGCTTCGGGGAGAAGTAATAATGAAGCTTTCCCTCGCGCACATCGCGAAGAAAGTAGGGATCTTTTGAGTTCCAGTCCCTGAGATCCCGCACGACAGGCTCGCCGCCCTGTGGCTCCGTGATCTCGATCATGCCAGTGGAGTTGGAGTCCGTGTGCTGATTGAGAAACTCAGGATTATTGAGGAGGGCTTGTTTATCGCCCATGTCCTGGCGAAGCAATCGCACTTCCCAGGCCGTCTTATTGCCCTGCAGATGAGGGAAATTCTTGGCAAGCTTGTCCTGAAGCTCTTGCGCTTTCTCTGGGGGGCCATCGAGGACAATGTCCAGATCCTGCGTGGATCGAAAAATGTCGGTGTAGTCGTAATGAAAACGATTGGGCTGAAAACGCGCATCCCCGCCCTCGCGTTTCAAGTCCCAATTTACATAATGCGCGAAACCTGCAGCGGTTCCGCCAAAGAGGTAGGCTCGGACGCCCATGCGTTTTGCTTCTTCCCGAATGAACTGAAACTCAGGAACCCGGGTGATTCTTTGGCCGATTTCTAGAGCTAAAGTCTCTTGATTTTGAGGCGAGCCTTGAGCGTAAGCGGTAAAAAGCGTTTGATTCGAGAAGGGGGCAGGGAACGGGGCATGAGCCAGCGTTAAGACACTGATCAACCCAATTGAAATTCTATAAAAGGAGAGGAGTTTCATTTTCCGAAAATCCTCTTAATAGAGCCCAATACGCACGCTGAGATGGAAGGCGCAGGCGCACCCTTCTGCAAGCATTTGAGAGTTGGAGCGTAGCCTCCGCAAAACTGGATCAGCTCAGGATGGTTTTTCCAGTGGGGAAGCGCGAGAAGTTTCTTTGCGTCCTCATCTCTCAATGAGCCGTGCTGGATCAGAATTTTGAGCCATTTTGTATGAAGTTGCCGCTCAGGCTTGCTGAGTTCTTGCATCAGTTGTACGTCTGTCCTGCGTGAGCCGGATTTGAGGATAGGTTCAAGCCATTCTGGGTGCTGGTTAAGGTCAGGATGAGCAAGAATGGATTCCAGGATGTGACTGCTATGGGGATAAAACTTAGCCATCAGTTCGATGGTTGAAGGAGACTTCCTCCAAAAAGAATCGCTGAATAGTTTCTTCGTCAGTGTTATTTCAGTCTGAGTAGTGAGAACTATGCCAGATCTCGGATCTTGAGAATGCTTTGGAACTCTTTTAATCAAGGTTTCCATTGCGTTCACGTCTTGTGCAAAGCGTGGATGATCGAGAACAGCTCCGAAAAGAGGTTCGTCGAGCTCTTTTCGTTTTAAATATTCTTCAAGCCAGCGGGAATCATTTCTGAGGACGGAAGACCTGGAGAGCAGCGCTCTGAGAGCAGAGTCGGTTTGAGGATTCTCTTCTGCAACGAGCTTGGCGATGAAAGAGTCATGGGCATGCGCTTTTTCAAGCGAGCTGATCAGTGAATGAGATGCACTATGATCCGGGTGAGACGCAAGAAGCTTGAGCCTGACGCGATCCCATTCTTCACTTATTGGTTTGTTTTGAACGAGGGCAGCAGTTTTCTCGAAAAAGGCTTGCGATTTGTCCGCATCAGAATAGTTGCGGAGCGAGTTAAACTTGTCCAGAAGCTCATCGGCTGTCCGGACATCCAGTGAGTCTGGATCCTGCAAAGTATGGCGAACGATCAGTTCAAGCAGATCCATGTTCATATCCAGTCCAATGACTTTGCGGCGCGCGTTCTTCCAGTTCTTGGCGGCAGGCTGACTGAGGATATCTTTGACGATGTTGTTGAGGGTCGGCCCGATGTTGAGCGCGTGGTAACTGCTCCGCATGGATGTCAGCTTTTGAATGTACTCAATCAGCAGCGGCTCATCGCCAAGGTCCGGTCTTTTCAAGATTTTCTCGAAGTAGAGATTCATTGTCTCCAGGTCGAGGCTTTGCTGCAGAAACTCAGAGCGCGCCTTGTTCCATTTCTGCGCAAAAGGCTGGCTCAAAACATTTTGAATGATGTCTTTTTGTGTGGGTGATCTTGCATCTGGTCCGCTGTGGGAGGTGATTGCCGACAGCCTTTGCATGGTTTTGGTGGCGATGGATTCGCTTGAAGATTCTGGCCGAGCCAGGATCTTATTGACCATATTGAGTAGAACGCTTGCATGGGTAGCTCGATCAATGAGCGCAGCCTGTGCGTTTTTCCAATTTTTGGCATGGGGTAGGCTAAAAACGGACTGGATGATGTTGTTGAAAGCCTCAGCTCGATTTCCTCCGTCGCTGTAAGATGTGATTCGTTCAATCGTCTGAATGGTTTTGATCGCAAACGCTTCATTGTGAACACTCGGAAGGAGCTTGTCGGAAACCACATAGATCGTACCCGCGTCCGCGTTATCCAAGAAAATGGAAGCCATTTTGATGGCCTTTTTCTTGTCGCTGCCAATCAGGTGAAGCATCGCGTCTCTGCGAGTGGGTGGATGAATGGCTTTAAAGTCCTTTCGCAGCTGCTCTGCAGATTCATTTACTGCACGAGCGGATTTGAGCTGAGTGAATCCTGGTTTTGAGAAAACCAGATCGGATAGCTGCACATCGTAAAGCTCGGACTTGATGAGTGGATCAAAAAGACCTTCGCTCCATTGCGCGCTTTTTGGAAGAGAGACCCATTCTTGAATGAGCGCTTCATTGATCTCGCTGTTATTGATTGATTCTTCGACAAAAGACCTGAGCTGACGGTAATCATCATCGGTGAGAGCGCCACGGGCAGCTGTCATTTTACGACGAAGCTTTTCAAAAATCGCTCGATCCGAGAGATCGATTTGCTCACCGTGAGCGAGGAATGCAAAGTATTCAACGGGTGTGAGCTTGAGGCTCTCTGGAACGACTTTAAGCGCGTTCTTGTTTTGAAAGACGAGAAAACTTCCCGAGCGGGTAAAGTCGATTCCTTCACGAGC
>JBJMMA010000223.1:0-4630 GCA_045805065.1 Bdellovibrionia bacterium
AATGGACAACCTTCAAATTGGTAGAGCTTGAGTTTAACGGTCTGTGCATCGATTGCCTGCTGTGCGTCCGATGCGCGATTCGGTCCTTTCGGCTCGAAAAGCCGGTCCCAGGTCAGAATGAGAAAACTTAGAATCGCGCGAATCAGCTTCATAGGTTTTCTTTATAAACAAAAAGCCCGAATAAACAAAAAAGCCCGATCTCAAAAGAGATCGGGCGATTTAAGTCGAGTTCGACTTCTTTATAAAATGGTGGAGGTACACGGGTTCGAACCGAGGACCTTTTCCATGCCATGGAAACGCTCTACCAACTGAGCTATACCCCCAACCAAATCAGCCAATTGTGGCTTGGTTTACTTTCATAATCGCAACATAAATGGAAAGCAACCCCTGAGTTGCTCGCAAAAGCAGAAACGCTGACTCCGACCGTCTAAATCAGGTTTGGGTGCGAAACTTGCTCGTCATGAGCCCATTATAAGGAAGCCTATATGGGGAGCACGCATCGCATCCTGACCGGAGTTTTATTCGATATTGACGGCACCTTGGTTGAAAGCAATGAGGCGCACGCTCTGTCATGGGTTCAAGCCTTGCGCGAAAATAAGCGCAATTGCTCTTTGGACGAGGTCTGTCCCCTGATTGGAATGGGTGGCGATCACCTTCTCCCTCAGCTTCTGGGTATTTCGGCTGAGAGTGAAGAAGGAAAGAGAATCTCTCACCGAAAGAAGGAACTCTTCTTTCAAGACCACTTGCCTCATCTGCAGCCCACACCCGGAGCTCATGATCTTATCCGAAAACTTCGAGATCTGGGAGTCCGGCTTGCAGTTGCCACTTCCGCCAGCGATGAAGAAGTCGAGGCCTTGCTTAAGATCTGCCAGGCTAACGAGCTGATTCCTGAAAAGACTTCAAAATCTGAGGCAGGAAAGTCAAAGCCCTCATCCAATGTCATCGACATCGCGCTCGAGAAAATCCAGACTTACCCGGGCCAAACCATCATGCTGGGAGACACGCCATATGATATCGAGGCTGCACTCAAAGCAGGGGTTCAGACTGTCGCGTTTCGCTGTGGAGGCTGGGCGGATGAAGAGCTTCCTGGAGCCCTTGCCTACTTTGATCATCCGCTGGATCTCTTGGAGAACCTCGAGTTCTCCCCGCTGGCACCCGCTCTGCTTTTAAATCGCACGCGTCGGGCGGATGCCGCTTAATTAAAAAGCGTAGCCGCGAGAAGGTTCAAGCTCAGAGTGTCTTATTCTTCTCAAGCATTGCACGGATATTGGAAAGGTAGTCCTTAACCTGAACCTCGTGCGCTTGTCTTGCTTCAGCCGAATCAGTTTTATCGGGGCCATGAGACTGATCCCTGAGAACAAGGGTTCCAGGTGGAATCTCATTCATGAAACGACTTCTCAGCCTAGGCACTGGCTTGCCGTACTTAATGCGACTGCGAGCGCGAGTCAGATAAAGCTGATCGCGGGCACGAGTGATGCCCACATAGCAAAGGCGTCTCTCTTCGCTGTAGTCATAAGCCTCTTCAACAGTCTTTTTGTGAGGCAAGAGCCCCTCTTCCATCCCGACCAGGAAGACGACGGGGTACTCAAGCCCTTTGGCACCATGAAGAGTCAGAAGCGTTGCCTGATCCGCACGCGAATCTTTTTTAGCGTCTTCTTTATCTTCTTCTTCAGCCTGAGCATCGAGTGTCATTCGATTGAGAAACTGCTGCAGGAAGACCGGTGCTGAGGCGACATTCTCTTCTTCTGGCACGAACTGACCCAAAGAATGGAGAAGCTCTTCCACGTTCTCCCACTTTCGCACGGCCTGGACAGCATCATCAACTTCTTCTTCCATCGCTTTACGTGCCCCAATCAGCTCGAGCGAGCGCTTGGCCCAGGCGACCATGGCAAGAGTATGAGGCTCAGTGGCTTCGAGCTCGGATCTCAACTGCTGCAGGAGGCCGCGGAATGCTTCAACGCCCGCAACACTCTTAGGCGATTTGACAGATGCCACGAACTGGCCCTGATTGATCGCCTCAAACATGGACATCTCATTCTTGAACGCATGATCGCTCAAGCCTTCAATGGTCGACTTACCCACCCCGCGAGCAGGCCAGTTGATCACGCGTCGAAGTGATGCATCGTCCTTCAGATTGGAGACCAGTTTCCAGTAAGACAAAACGTCTTTCACTTCCTTCAAATCCATGAAAGAAAAGCCCCCCACGATCTTGTAAGGGACTCCATAGCGCCTGAGCGCCTCTTCAAAGATTCGGGCTTGAGCGTTCGAGCGATAAAGAACGGCAAAATCTTTCCAGGGCCGCTTTTGCTCCTGAGCAATCTTGAAAATCTCGGACGCAACAAACTCCCCTTCGGCCCGGTCTTCCTCAAGAACGACTTCAATCAGCGCAGAGCCTGATCCACGCTCCGACCAAAGCGTCTTGGGATGTCGCTTGGAATTATTCTGGATGACACTGTTTGCTGCTTCCAGAATAGTGTTCGTGCTTCGATAATTCTGATCCAGCGTGATGGTGCGTGCGCCAGGAAACTGATGACTGAACTCGAGGATGTGAGTGGAGTCCGCTCCGCGCCATGAGTAGATGGACTGATCGTCATCTCCCACGACACAGATATTCTGCTGACGTTCCGTGAGAAGCCTCAGAAGCTTGAATTGAGTTGGATTCGTGTCCTGATACTCATCCACAAGAACATGACGGAAGAGCGCATTGTAGTGACTCCGAACCTCGGCATGCTGATCCAGGAGCCCGACTCCGTGAAAGAGCAGATCGTCGAAATCCATTGCGTTCAAAACTTTGAGCTGCTCCTGGTATTTTGGATAAGCGGAGGCTGCAGCGATCCCGTAATCCGTTCCAAGTTTCTTGTTCTCAAGAAAGAAACTCTGAGCCTCTTCACCCTTCAAGAATCGACTCTTTGCCTGGCCAAACTCGAACAAAAGAACATCGATATCAAACTTGCGGTCATCGATCTTAATATTTCTTAAAACCTGCTTCAGAATATCTTTCTGATCGTTTCGATCGATGATCGTAAACGTATTCTGAAAACCCAGATGCGTGCCGTGGTTTCGAAGCATCCGCACGCAGAGACTGTGAAAAGTAGTAATCGTCAGTCCCTTTGCGCTCTTTGGACCCGCCACTCGGGTAATCAACCCTTTGACGCGCTCCTTGAGCTCAGCAGCAGCTTTGTTTGTAAACGAGAGCCCTAAGACATTGGTTGGAGAAATATGTCTTTCCGTCACCAGATGCGCGATCCGGTACGCCATGGTGCTCGTTTTACCGCTTCCTGCACCCGCGAGAACCAAAAGAGGTCCATTGCCGTGCAAAACCGCTTCTCGTTGATTAGCGTTGAGTCGATCCAAGTTGAGGGACATACAATTCAGTTAAGGGAAATCGAACGACTTGACAAGGTCCCTGCTTCGTTCGACCCTCATAAATATGAGCCCATCAAAAAATATTTTCGCCCTCACTTCCCTTCAAATATTCTTGACGACTCTGGCAGCCCTCGCTGCTTGCGGCGCTTCAGCAATGGAGCGGCAAGTCACGGTCACAGGATCCTGCTCGCGTCAGGTCACAACGGACCGTGGCTCGATTACCGTTACCGCCGATGTTCGCGATGATAACTTGAAGAATGCGATCAAAAAGGCATCGCGTCAGTATGACCGGGCCCTGGATTCTGTCAAAAAGCTCAAACTTGAGAATGCCGACCTGCAGACTGTCGAATACAACGTGGGCGAAGTCCGCGAGTGGGAGAAAAACAAGCTGGTTTTCAAAGGCTATCGCGCCAGAATCGGATTCAGCGTCTCCACATCTGACATTCAGCGCCTGAGCGAAGTCATGGAGATCGCCGCACGCGAGGAGATCCGTGATGTGGGCGCTCTCGTTTCATTTCTCTCGACCGAGAAGATCAAAAAAGAGCAGGACCTCTGTCTTAAAGACGCTGCTGATCACGCAAAAGCCAAGGCAGAAAACCTTGCAAGCTCACTGAGTGCGCGCCTGGGCTCTGTCACTGCCATCAACGAAAGCAACGTCTCAACCCCTCCTCGGATTGTTCCGATGATGGAAAGACAAACTTTCATGAAAGCTGCGGGCGGTGCCGAGGCTCCGACCTCGGTTGAAGGCGGCAAACAGGAAATCAGCGCAACGGTCAACGTTACGTTTGAGCTTAAGTAAACAAACTCAAGTAGTCGGAGGATTTCCCTGATCGCCCCGGCCTTCTTGTGCCGGTGAACTTGGCTTGCGTCCGCCACGACGGCGACGCTTGCGACGGCGTTTATTGCGATCGCCTCCGGCACCTTCATCTGAACGAGCCGAGGTACGCTCGGATGAGGTCTCTGAGGCGCTCATTTCGCCTTCAGACTCATCGAGCTCGTCACTGTCATTTCCATCCAGTGAGATGACCGACAATGCCGTCACTGGGCCGTTGGCCTTCACGCCCGGAGGAACATCATCAACAGGGAACGCAAACCTGCGCGTATCTTTTTCCCACTCATGATGCCCATCGCGCTGCTCACGGCGCTTTTGATCACGATCACGACGAGATGGACGACGAGACTTTCCGGTCTTCTCTTCAGCCTTTGAAGCCTGGGTGGCGATAACTGGTTTGTCTTCTGCCGATCTGTCTTCTGAAGTCTCAAC
>JBJMMA010000224.1:0-27274 GCA_045805065.1 Bdellovibrionia bacterium
CACGAACTCTGGTCTTGATTCATTGCTGGGTCCTGGCAATGTCTGGTTTGCGGAGTAAAAATCACTTGATGGGTCGCGCCGTACTCGCGTGTTGTGAAACTTTTTCCATGTTGCAGCGCCTTCAGACGCCTCCATTATGCGCACCAGATGTACAAGCGGGATGGATTAGGTTACAAATAAGGTGATGAAAAAGTACATTGCCCTACTGCTCGTACTCTTGGTTGTAGTTGTTGGAGGTTACGTCTCGATTCGCTATTACAGCTACGTTTTTGCTAAAAAGGTGACTGGCGAAATCATCAAAGTCGAGCGGGTCAATCAGAACGACATGATCATTGCGGGAAGGGGCACCACCCCTACGCAAATGTTCTCTTTTGCGGTCGCGATCCGTGACGAAAAGGGCGAGATCCACACGGCGAGCAGTGAAGATCGTCAATGGGCCGTGGCTCAGCCCAAGCAATGCGCAACAGCTAAGTTCTTTCCTTATCCGCCTTGGGATTTAGATAAGGCAGGCACGTATTACGGTGCTCGGTTGGAGCGCCTCTTTGATTGCCCGAAAAATAACGAGCAAAAATGAGCCTGACTTTCAGAAAGCGGATCCTTGCTGCGATCCTCATCGGTGGCGTGGCGTTTCCATTACATTCCAGCTTTGCCCAGAACGGCAGACTCAGAGAAGCGCTCAAGCGGAGCTGGATTGAAAAGCATCAAAAGTATACGCCGGCGAACGCTAGCTCGGATCCACTGGCCAAAATCACTCGTGCTGGAGATTATTCGTTCTCCATCGAGCATGGGGGACTCACTCGCAAGTATCTGGTACACGTACCCACAAAGTACCAGCCAACAAGCCCGGCCCCCCTTCTGATCGCTCTTCATGGCGGCGGAGGAAATATGGAATATCAAGCCAACGATAAATACTATGGCTTGATCTCCAAGTCGGAGAAGGAAGGCTTTGTCGTTGCCTTCCCCAATGGCTATAGCCGTCTTCCTTCAGGAAAATTTGCAACTTGGAACGCGGGAAACTGCTGCGGCGGCGCTCGTGATGAGAATGTCGATGACGTGGGCTTTATCAAAAAGATCATCGATAACTTGAGCCATCAGCTGAACATTGATTCAAAGAAGGTCTTTGCCACAGGGATGTCCAATGGCGGAATGATGAGCCATCGCCTGGCGTGTGAACTTGCGGGAACCATTAGTGCCATCGCGCCCGTCGCCGGAACGGACAACACAAAGAGCTGCAATGCTCAAGCGCCGGTCTCTGTTCTCGAAATTCACGCTAAAAATGATGATCACGTCCTGTTCAATGGTGGAGCAGGAACAAGTCTTCGCGATAAATCCATAGTGACTGATTTTACGTCAGTCCCAGAAACGATCGCGAAATGGGTAAAAAGAAATGGCTGCAACCCACAGCCAAGCCGCGTTCTTACTGTTCCAGGCGCTTACTGCGATCTTTACACAAGATGCCGATCAAATACGCAGGTCAAACTTTGCGTAACTGATACTGGCGGTCACTCCTGGCCAGGCGGAACAAAGCCCCGTGGCGATGAGCTGCCTTCGAAAGCCGTATCTGCTGACGATTTGATGTGGGATTTCTTCATGTCAAAACAGCCAAAGAAATGACGGACTCCCCTTGAGTCAATGCATTTTGACTTAATTTCAGCCTACAGCTTCTCAGTTAAGTTCCGATACGCCTTATAAGGCCTAAACACGTCATATAAGGATTAGTTTGCTATGAAACTAGGACTCAAAGGAAAGCTTCTTGCGGGATTTGGACTCACATTGGTCTTTACCGCCACTGTCGGCCTGGTTGGAACACTGGCGCTGAACAAAGTTTCACACCACTATAGCCACGTCGCGAAAATTAACTTGGGTAACGCGATCTCACTCGGTGACATGAATCTCTGGTCAACCCAGGTCACATCGGATCTGAGACAGCTTGGCTTTCCAAATCTTTCTCCCGAGCAGATTGAAAAATATTCAAAGGCTGTTCAAAACGACATTGAAAAGTATCAGGCCGCCGATAAAGCCTATAATGATGTGGAATTTGTCGAAGGCGAAGAGGCTCTTTATAAAGTCGTGAATGAAAGCTGGAAGCACCAGCGCGAAGTCGCGCTTCAGATTGTGGATCTGGCCAAGAAGTCAGATCCCGCGTCTCGATCCAAGCTTTCTGACTTGATTCTAGGAGACTACACCAAATACGACGCCGAAAACAGTGAAGCCTTGGACCGCCTGACTCGTTTCCAGGTGGATCAATCAAAGACTTGGGTTGGAAATGCAGAACAGGCGGAACGTACGGCTAAGTGGTTTTCTAGTATACTGCTCGCCGTAGCAGTCGTTTCGGGTTTGGGTATTGCTCTTGGACTCTCGCAGAGCATCACCAAAAAACTGGATCGCGTTGTCCAGGAGCTCAGCAAGGGCGCTGTTCAAATTACATCAGCCTCGACTGAGCTCTCGCACGCCAGCACGGAGCTTTCCTCCAGTACGACTCAGCAGTCTTCTGCCACGCAAGAAACCGCTGCCGCTGTCCAGGAGATGAGTGCAATGATCCTGCGCAATACGGAGAGTTCTGAAAAATCCAAGCTTCTTGCTTTCTCCAGCCAACAGAGCGCCGAGAAAGGTCATAGCGCCGTTCGAGAAATGATTGGATCGATGGACGAAATCAATCAAAGCAATACTGACATCTTCGCTCAAATCGAGAAGAGCAATCACGAGATCTCGGAAATCGTCACTGTCATTAACGAGATTGCAGGAAAAACGAAAGTCATCCATGACATCGTATTTCAGACGAAGCTTCTTTCCTTCAATGCTTCTGTGGAAGCCGCTCGTGCCGGTGAGCATGGAAAAGGCTTTGCGGTTGTTGCGGAAGAAGTCGGAAACCTGGCTCAAATGAGCGGTCGTGCCGCAAAAGAAATCGGTGATCTGTTGAACTCAAGCATCACCAAAGTGGAGAGCATCGTTCATTCCACGAAGTCTAAAGTGGTTGAGATGACCTCAAGCGCACAAGCAAAAGTTGAAAAGGGTGGAGTGACCGCAAAACGATGCGGTGAGATTTTGCAGGAGATCGTCACTAACGTAGCCGAAGTCACGCGCATGGTGGGCGACATTGCCACTGCAAGCAATGAGCAATCCAATGGCGTCACTCAAATTGGCCAGGCCATGGGGCAGCTTGATGAAGCCACTCAGCAGAATGCAACTGCGGCTCAGCAAGCCTCAAAGACCGCTGAACAACTTGCGACGCAAGCTGTAGAACTTAAAGCTTTGGTAGCCGGATTGATGGAGATTTCCTGGGGAGAAGCCAAGGAGCTATCATCCAGTACCGCTGAAAAGAGACCTGAAGCCCCGAGCCCGAAAAACGTTGTAGCGTTCGTACCTCGGAAAAGTGCTGCACCTCAACGTGCGACTCAATCTGCACCTCAGAGCGAGCCCGCGGTTTCGAGTCGGAAGATTGTTGGGGGTGAACCCATCCCTAACGAGTCCGATAGTCGCTTTGTCGACGTTTAAGCTGATAGTCTCAGCTGGGTAACGGGATAAACTCGTCTTCCTCGGGAACTTTGGGAAACTTCTGCTCGAGCCACCGGGATTTTGCGGCATCGATCTTTTCCTGAGTAGACGACACAAAATTCCACCAGATTTTCTTTGGTCCAAGCGAGTCCCCGCCCAGGAGAACGCCATGGACTTCATCCAAGGCGCGAAATGAAATTTGCTCACCTTGTTTGAAAATCAGAATTTTGGGTCCATCGATGATTTGATTCATGACTTCGATTCGTCCATCCATGAAATAGAAGGCGATCTCTTGTCCCTCAGGATCAAACTTAATCTCGGCACCGGCCCGAAACTTGGTCTCTAAATAGAAAAGCCTCGAGTGAGTCTTTACGGGAGAGCGCTTTCCAAAGGCTGATCCAGCAATCAGCGTAAAGTCGACACCACCGAGCGAAAAACGCGGAAGGCTCGCCTTGCCGTGATGAGCAAACGACGGGTCCATGTCTTCGACTTCGTTTGGAAGCGAAACCCAAGCCTGCAGACCATGAATCGTTTGAGGCTTGTCCTTGAACTCGGGAGAGACACGCTCCGAATGTGCAATGCCGTTTCCAGCGGTCATCCAATTCACATCTCCCGGCGTAACCACCTGGCGTGATCCAAGGCTATCGCGGTGATAGAGCTCACCTTCAAAAAGATAAGTCAGCGTGGAAAGACCAATATGCGGATGAGGAGCAACATCCACGGAGTTTTTTCCAGGCTGGTAGTCCCATGGGCCCATATGATCCAGGAAAATGAACGGCCCAACCCCTCGCCCCCCGCGAGGAAGGATGCGTTTTACGGAAATCCCTTCCACAAGAGCGGCAACCCTGGGCTCAATAATTCGTTCGATCATGATACTAGCTTAATCGAAAAATACCCGGCAGCGCTAATTATCGTTGAGCTGGCTGCGCCATCTCGACCGCAAAAGCGACACCCAAGCGGACGAATTGCAAAGCGTGCTTAAAGTCCACTTTGGTAAAATCGTCATCTGTAGTGTGGATGGTCGGGTTGTAATTGGAGATATCCGACTCGAACGGGAAAACAGTCGGCACCCCGATGTTGTGCCATGAAGCATGATCGCTGCAGGCATAGCCACAAGCTGTTGATCCAATATTGCCAGGCTGCATGCCCAGATATTTGATCGCGAGATCGCGAGTGAATGCGGTCAGAGGCTCGTTCGTATAATCGGAGATAAAGAAAATCTTGTCATTTCTTCCCGTAGGGCGGAAGGCGACCATGTCGAACTGCATGACTCCAGCGAGCGGGATATTGCGATTTCTGAACTCACGAGTCACGTATCCGGATCCGACAAGGCCGAGCTCTTCGGCAGCGTAGAAAGCGAAATAGACGTCACGCTGAAAACGCATCTTGGTATCCAGCATGGCTCTGAATACCTCGATGACAGTTGCCGATCCTGAAGCATCATCATCAGCACCCGGCATCTTGCCATTGAAAGTATCAAAATGTCCGCCCAGCAGAATGGCCGGAAGTTTCGGATCAGTTCCCGGAACGCGGATAACCACTGAGGATTGCGGATAGCCATCATTTGGCCCACCCGTAGCAACCAATGCAGCGCCAATATCGGTTCGGCCGGCTTCCGCTGCCCATTTGAGCATATTGTCTTTCAACCACATCGTTGCGGCCAGGCCCTGCTGTCCGCGCGAGTAGCGATTTGGAAACGCCGCAAGCGCCCGCCACGTTTCTTCAAAGCGCTGTGCACTCATCTTGGAGAGAGCGAGGTTCACTTGGTTCGGATAAGAGGCCTGCAGCCGGTGCGGCGGACGATTTTTCCCGACAACGGGCACATTGCGCATCGCTTGCAGAAAACGAATCGGATTCGAATTGCGCGCGATCAGAGACTCGACGTCCATCAAGCCACCGCAAGTGAATCTCTTTTCGTGAAGCGTGCGCACGAGCTGATCGACCTGTTGCAAGCTCATCGTTGTAAGAGCAAGGCCTCGATCGCGAGCAACGACCGGTGGTCTTGAAGCCACTGGAAGATACGCAAGGTTTTGCTCGGGCACGAGATAGTGGTGAGCCGGTGGAGCGGCAGCGAAAGAAGAGTTGAAACCGCCCAACATCAGAACCAGGAGAATGAACCGTGTCATTCGATGTAAGTATCAAAGGGAAATCGGGTGTCGAATAAATTCTCTGGTTTGCTTGCGATAAAAACAAAAAAGCCCAGTACCTGGCTAAGTGGTACTGGGCTTTTTTGAAAAATTGGTTGGGGTACTAGGATTCGAACCTAGAAATGGCGGAATCAAAATCCGCTAGCTTAGCCATTTGCCGATACCCCAGCCGAGGCTTAGACACGTAACACAGCTTTTTGCCGTGAGCAATCCAAACTCAACTGTCTATTTTAGGTATCTGCGCGTTCCGCTTCTTCAGCAGTAACCGGAGTACGGCCGTTTTGATTTTTAATCTCAGCCAGATAGGCTTCCAAGATGGTTTTTTCCATCTGAGCGCGCGTGCCCTGATTCAAAGGATGGGCGATGTCTTTGAAAGAGCCATCTTTGCGGCGCTTACTCGGCATAGCGACAAAGAGTCCAGCCGTACCGCTGATGATTTTCAAATCACGTACGACAAAGCAGTCATCCAAGACCACCGTGATGTAGGCTTTCAGTTTGTCTTCATCAACTGGAAAAACTTTAACTTCGGTGATGTTCATACAGAGCCAAGCCCCTTCTCGCTGTTCAAATGCAAATCTCGGTGCCACCCATTCCATACGTGCCAAGCGGGACCCAAACTTGGGGCCTTCGTCATCACATTCAAGGCGACATTTAATCTAATACTAATAAATGACACCAAAATGATATGACCACGATTAGCTAATGAACCAGCATGACGCGAATATTTTTAGTCCGCGCACCCAAACCCATTTTATTAGTATCTGAAATAAGACTTAAAGGGCTAAATTTTAAGAGATTGCAAAGATCTGCAAAAAACGGCCTGATTTCGCGCAGACTTCAACTAATTTAGATGAAATCTGCGCTCCAAAGGGCTTTCACTAGGCAGTCTGGTTCATCTGCGTCATCGCGACTGCGTTTTGAAAGCGGAACTGACCGCCGCTCACATCAACTAAGATACTGGAACCCGGCTCGTATTTTCCGGCCAAAATCTCCATGGCGAGCGGATTTTGGATATCTCGTTGAAAGACGCGCTTCATAGGACGAGCACCGTAATCTCGATCATATCCACGCTCACATAGAAGTTCGATCGCCGAGTCCGTGAGTTTAAGACTCAATCCACGCTCCTTAAGCGCTTGATTGAGCTTCTCGGTGTAATTGTTCACAATTCCGCGGAGCTGCTTTTGTTCAAGGTGCGAGAAAATAACCATCTCGTCGATACGATTAATGAACTCAGGTCGGAAGTGCTTTCGCACAAGCTCCATGACAGCCTGCTCACGGCGTGTCGCATCACGCTCCTCAAGAATTAGATGACTACCTAAATTGGAAGTCATGATGATGATCGTATTGCTGAAGTTCACCGTACGACCCTGTCCATCGGTTGCGCGACCATCATCCAAAATCTGCAGGAATACGTTGAAGACATCCGGATGAGCCTTCTCGATTTCATCCAGGAGAATCACGCTATAAGGCCTGCGACGAACGGCCTCGGTCAGAGCACCGCCCTCTTCATATCCGACATATCCTGGAGGTGATCCAATCAAGCGAGCAACGGAGTGCTTCTCCATATATTCACTCATGTCGATGCGGACCATAGCCGTTTCACTATCAAACAGGAACTCGGCCAATGCTTTTGCCGTCTCGGTTTTTCCAACACCTGTCGGACCAAGGAAAAGGAACGAGCCCATGGGGCGCGACTTCTCCTGAAGACCGATACGTGCGCGGCGAACGGCGTTTGAAACGGCCTCAATGGCTTTCTCCTGGCCAACCACGCGAGCGCCCAAACGCTCTTCCATTTTCAGAAGCTTTTCTTGCTCACCTTCGAGCATTTTCGTGACAGGAATCCCCGTCCAACGTGCAACGACTTCTGCCACATCGCCTTCGTTCACTTCTTGTCTGAGCAAGGAGCTTCCGCGAGATGACTGCGCCTGGTCTCGCGTGCTTGCAGCATCGAGTTCCTTTTGCAGGCTCAGGAGCTTTCCGTAACGAAGCTCTGCAGCCTTGGCCAGATCACCGCGGCGCTCAGCAGCTTCTGAATCAAGACGAACTTTTTCGATCTTCTCGCGAAGGTCTTTGACGACGTTGAGATCTTTTTTCTCACGTTCCCATTGCGTCTTGAGCTCGCCGCTTCTTGCCTTGAGGCCAGAGAGCTCTTCATCCAGCTGTTGCAACCGCTCTTGAGATGCTCGATCGGTTTCCTTCTTGAGAGCTTCGCGCTCAATTTCCAATCGCACGATGCGACGCTCGAGTTGATCGACCTCTTCAGGACGCGAGTCGATCTGCATACGGATGCGCGCGCACGCTTCATCGACAAGGTCAATGGCTTTATCCGGCAGAAAGCGATCCGAAATGTAGCGATCCGAGAGCGTAGCCGCGGACACAAGAGCAGAGTCGCGGATCGCCACACCATGGTGAACCTCGTAACGCTCGCGAAGACCGCGAAGAATACTGATCGTATCCTCGACTGTTGGCTCTTTCACAAACACAGGCTGAAACCTGCGCTCAAGAGCAGCATCCTTCTCAATATGCTTTCTGTATTCGTCCAAAGTTGTTGCGCCCACGCAGCGAAGCTCGCCACGAGCAAGCGCCGGTTTGAGCATATTGGATGCATCCATAGCTCCTTCCGCGGCACCTGCGCCAACCAGCGTATGAAGCTCATCGATGAAGAGTACAACCTGCCCTTCGGCAGCGCTCACTTCTTTCAGGACGGATTTCAAACGATCCTCGAACTCGCCTCGGAACTTCGCGCCCGCGATCAGAGCCCCGAGATCGAGTACGAGAATCCGTTTGTTCTTGAGTGACTCAGGCACATCGCCATGAGCGATTCGTTGAGCCAAGCCTTCTGCGATCGCCGTTTTTCCCACGCCAGGCTCACCGATCAGAACCGGGTTATTTTTGGTTCTGCGCGACAGAACCTGGACGACGCGACGGATTTCCTCATCGCGGCCGATCACGGGATCAAGCTTCTGCTTATTGGCGAGCTCAGTGAGGTCGCGGCAGTATTTCTTCAGCGCCTGGTATTTGCCTTCTGGCTCAGCGTCTTGAATCTTGCTTCCGCCGCGAACGGATTGGATCGCTTGACTGAGCTTGGCCTTCGTCAGACCGCTCTCAGCGAGAATTTTTGCGGCGTTATGAGTCTTAAATTGCGCGTGAAAAAGCGCGAGAAGAAAGTGCTCGCCTGAGACGTATTCGTCTCCCAGGGCTTTCGCCTCATCTTCTGCCAGAACCATCAAGCGGTTAAACGCAGGAGAAGCGTAAACCTGTCCAGAGCCTCCTGAGACTTTCGGGAACTTGGCAAGCTCAGAGCTGACACGTGCCTTCAGGGCGCTTAGATTAACTCCAGCGATTTGGAGCATATTAGGAACGACGGCAGAATCGACGTCGCCTGACTCCAAAAACGCATAGAGCAAGTGCTCAGGCTGGAGCTCTTGATTCTCTCTGCGAATCGCCTCGGATTGAGCCTGTTGAAGAGCTTCTTGAGTACTGTTCGTGAACTTAGCGGCCATTTTTATTCTCCCGTCCCTATTTATAAAGATGGGAGCAAAACCTACGCCGTCAAGTCGACGGACTAAATACTCATTTTAAGTCAAGGATTACAACGTTGTAGAGCTCTCTACCTTGGGTGTCATTACGACGGACACGAACCAGATAGCTCTTCTTTTCCTTAACGACCGAGTAAAAGTCGTCCGTGTTTTTAACCGGCTTACGGTCCACTTCAACGATGATATCGCCTCGAACAAGGCCCGCTTTATCAGCAGCACTTCCATAGGCCACGTTGCTTACGACGACGCCTTTGACATTTTCCGGAAGACCCAGCTCTTTTGCGATCTCCGAAGTGACCGTCTCAAGGTCCATTCCAGTATCAACGGACGGCTTCGCCTTTTGATCTTTCTTCTTCTTGGGCTTGCCGACTTCGCTGCGCGCAAGCTCTTCAGCTCCAGGGCGTTGAGCGATTTTGATTTGAAGAGTTTGTTCCTTACCGTTTCGGGAAACCTTCACAGGTACCGTTGATCCCACCGTTGAGGCAGTCACAGCAGCCACGAGATCTTCGCCATTGCGGATCTGCTTGCCGTTGAAATCGAGGATCACATCGTAGTTCTCAAGACCTGCTTTTTCAGCGGGACTTCCTGGATTGACCTGGCTGACGAATGGAGCGCGAAGGTCTTTTGAAACTCCAAGCTTCGAAGCAATCTCAGGAGTCAGAGGCTCCACCAGCACTCCGATAAATCCACGAGCTACAACACCTTTGGTCTTGAGCTGCGTGAGGACGCTTTTGACCAGGCTGATAGGAATCGCAAAACCAATTCCCTGAGCGCGGGCTTCAATCGCGTTATTGATGCCGATCACTTCGCCCTTCAGGTTCATCAGAGGACCGCCCGAGTTGCCGGGATTGATCGGAGCATCTGTCTGAAGATAGCGTGCAAGAGGGAAATCAGGAGCCGGACGTCCCTTGGCGGAAATAATTCCGTGCGTGACGGAGTGCCCCTGGCCAAAAGGATTTCCTACAGCCATGACGTACTCACCCACTTCAACTGATTCAGAATCCCCCAGAACAAGCGGCGTGAGCTCACGCTTGGTCTTGACTCGAATCAGAGCGACATCGATTTCTGGATCGCGTCCAACGACGGTTCCATCAGTTGGCTTCTCATCTTCTTCTTCAGTGAAGTAGATCTTAATCTCATCCGCGTCAGCGACGACGTGATTATTGGTCAGGATCAAGCCTGATGAATCAATGATGAAACCGCTTCCAAGTGACATCGCTTTAGGAGCTTTGGCAGCAGGACCATTCGGTCCACCCGGATTACCAGGGCCACCAGGGCGCTTGGGCGCTGGGGGTGGCGTATCATCATCCTCATCGCCCTCGCCTCCGCCTCCGCCGCCACGGCCGTTGTGGTTTCGGAAGAACTCTTCAAAGAAACGGCGGAACATGTCATCCGGAGTTCCGTATCCTTGAGGAGATTTCACCGTGGAGAGTGTGGAGATGTTCACGACCGAAGGTACGGCGCGCTTAGCGAGTTTTACGAAAATATTTGGATCAGCGATGGGCGTTGATGTCGCGTTGGTTGCGCTCGATGCATTTGCGCCACCCGTCGAAGCTTGCCCATAAGCGAAGTGATATGCCGCAGGGACCGCAGCAGCAAGTGTGAGGACCAGTGCGCCGAACTTCAAAGCTCCAAATTTTTTCATCTGCTGATACCTAGCTTTTTTTGAACTTCAACAAATCGCATGCGAGTCTCAAACAGAAGCTGATCAATCAGGCGATCTTCCTCAGGCGTGCGATTGCCTTTGGTCTTCTCCTGCATCAACTCCAAGAGATCGATGTTCTGTTTTGCTAATTCGAGATCCACTTTCGGCTCACTCTTGCCGTCGGGACTGACAAGTCCAAGTCCGATAAATGCGGCGGACGAGATCGAGAGAAAAAAAGTGGTCAGATCAATCTTGTGGATTTCCATAACCATTCTCGCATCTCATCTCACAGGGATGCGATAGGGATCAAGAAAAGATGCGCTCGGAGCAAGACACCTTATGCAACGCATCACGCCAAACGCGATCTTCGGTCGCATCTTTCCGTTGTGTGGCGCGAAAGACATTGAGCTTCTGATCCTGGCGCTTAAAGAAGTTCCTTAAAGGAAGCAGGGTCCAGAGCACGACAGCCCGCAGCGGAGTCCAGGGCTGACGAAGGCTCTTTTCAAATTCCATGTGCCACGCTGAGCAAAGAGTTTTGATTCCAATCCCTCGTTGGGACAAAAGTTCAAGGCCTCGGCTTATGACCGCAACCACTTCATCATCGCGAAAGCTGGAAAGGGCTCCTTGGCTGACCAACAAAGTCCGGCCCCCGAAAAATCCTCCCGCCACCCGGGCGTCGGGAAGCGTATCAGGATAGATCAGGATATCAGGCAAGCGTGAACTACCGGTCTTTCGAGATGCGTACTGTAGCGCAAGCTCAAGTCCGGGAGACTTTTCCTGACGTGCCTGAAGGATATGAACCATGGCAGACTCAGGCCTGACGACCGATAGCAGGGAGTTCAGAATCATACTCCCTTAGTCTAACGTTAAGTTTCGGAATTGTCTCGGTCGAGTTCGATGGGTCCGGAATCCATCATTTCATGGAATTTACCGGCCATATCGTAGCCTTCTTGACGGACCATTCCGGAGAGACTTAACTTGAGATCATTATTGCTGCCCGATGTCTTCAAGGCCTGCTCGGCTGTGATCTTGCCTTCTTTTACCAGCCGCTCAAGCGCCTGATTCATTGTCTGCATCTTGTAGTAAAGATTTGAGTTGGCAATGGCATCAGGGATCTTCTCAAGCTCATTCTTGAGAATGAAATTCTCGATGGTCGGCGATTTGACCATCACCTCGCAGGCAGGCACGCGTCCTGTTCCGTCCGCGCGCTCCAGGAGCTGCTGGGACAAAACGCCCACCAAAGATGCTGAAAGCTGAATACGAGCCTGGTTTTTTGCCTCAGGCGGAAAGACTTCGATAATGCGATCGATCGTTCCGCGAGCATCGTTGGTGTGAAGTGTCGCAAGTACGAGGTGACCTGTTTCGGCCGCAGAAAGGGCTGCCTGAATCATTTCATAATCACGAAGCTCACCAATCACGATGACGTCCGGGTCCTGCCTAAGACCGGAGTGGAGAGCTTCTCTCAAAGAATGCGTGTCCGCGCCAACTTCGCGTTGAGTGACGGTTGCTTTGAGATCCCGATGCAAATATTCGATAGGATCCTCAATGCAGAGAATGTGCACAGCGCTTGTCTCATTAATGTAATTGATCAAAGCGGCAAGTGTGGTTGATTTTCCGCTTCCGGTTGCTCCTGTGACCAACAAAAGCCCGCGAGGCCTCTGACAAAGCTCCTTCATGACTGGGGGAACGCCCAGCTGATCCAGCGCCGGCAACGTGAGTGGAATCGCGCGCACTGCGGCCGCAAGCGAGTTTCTCTGATAATAAATGTGGCAGCGAAAGCGACCCAGTCCGTTCACGACGAAAGAGAGGTCGATGTTGCGGTCCTCTTCGAGTTCGATCTTTTGTCGTGCTGAGAGAATGTCCAAAACAATTCTTTCCACCTGCTCAGACTCAAGATCGGGCATCTTGGCTGCGACCAGTTTTCCGTTAATCCGAAAAAGTGGCGGTCTGCCGGACTTAAGATGCAGGTCCGAGGCATTGTATTTGATCAGTGCCCGCACCAAGTATCGCATATCGACTGCAAACTTCGGCGGTTGAGCCGGTTGTGGCTGAATCTTCAGTGCTGTGTTGCTCAAGCTGCATTTCCTTTTTGACCCGAACCAGAAGAATCTGAACTCTCCGTTTTGCGTCCTTGCTGGCCCCAGGCCAACATGAAGCGCACTTCAATGGCCTTGGCGGCCATTTCGCAGAAGTAATTCAAAAGCTCAATGTCGCTGTTGGTGAAGTTCGGCTCGCCCACTCGATTGAGCAGCTCAAGGACTCCGTAAACACGACCTCGAATCATGATAGGAACCGCAATCAGATTGCGCGTATCAAATCCCACGGCTTTCGCAATCGAGCGAAGATGAAGCTTGTTTGCCTCAACGTCTGCCACGATCAGGTGCTGGCGGGATTCGGCAACGTGTCCGACGATGCCTTGTCCCATGGGGATAGTGAATTTTGTAAGATTGTCCGAGCTCTGGCCAACAACTGCTCTGAAAAAAAGCGTGTTATTGGAATGATCGACTTCAAAAATAGAGCCGGCTTCGGATTTCACCACTTTCATCACGACGAGAAGGATTTCGCGGACAAAGTCGTTGAACTTCAAGTCGCGTGTCAGAAGCCTTAAGAAGGAATCGACCATTGTGAAACGCGCGTTGAGCTGCGCAAGGCTCTCATCATCGGGCGCAAAAAGCTGCCCTGAAGCCTCGTAGTGGCTGACTGGGGTCTCGGGCGCTGGAGGTGGTTCAAGCGCGATTTCGAGCGAAATGTCGTCTTTTTTCTTATCTTCGTTCGACAAGCTATTGCCTCCTCAGGCTCTCGGACCGGCATGACCGATACCCTGGTCACCTGCCTCTGGTGTTCTTTTCGGTGATGTGAGACCATTTCTTTAACCTATCTAAGATTGGTGTAATAATGCGAACTTACAGCGCTTTTTGGCCCGCACATTATAGATTTCTGGTTGTTTTCGGCGTCCTGCTCGCGGGTTGCGGAGATGTGCACCTGGGCACGAGCAACAACGATCTGGCGCCCAGTGGAACGCTTCTGGCCTCAGGTTCATTCAATAGCGGGCAGATCAGTGGCAGCGTTCAGATCTATAGCCAGAATGGAGGCTATATCCTTCGGCTTGTGGGCTACAGCGCGCCAAGCATTAGCAATGCTGGCGCGGTCATTACCGGCAACGGGCAAACGGTTGCCTCTATTCCTTTGACCATCTCTTCCGGAACGAAGAACTATGGCTTTGGCGCAGCCTCAGGGATCACATTCAACGCCGTGACGATTCGCTCGCTTTCGAACAACACGGATTACTCGGTAGCGACTCTGATTCAGTCGCAGTAAGAGCTCGTCTTACGGAAGCGCCATCTCGTTCTTGTATTCGACCATCTCTTTGATGCTCTGGACATCCGAGATCATCCACTTGCCCTGGTCCTGGATCAGCTGGGCCATTTTCTTTTGAGTGACTTTTGCGCCGCTTCCCTTGCCTTGGTCAACATAGGTGAGCTCGTAAGTGATGTTGGTCTCTGAGGGAGAAGTATTCTTGGACTCAGTAAAAACCAGTTTTACGAACTCGCGTTTGTTATCAATGAAGGCCTGCCGGAACTGCTCATCGCTCCACGCAGACAAGCGCGCCTTAGCGTCGCGAGTCAGCAGCGTGACAAGCTCTGCTCGGTCAGCCACGCCCTTCACCGCAAAACTTTTCGAGATATAAGCGTTCAATACCTTCTTGGGATCATTGGGTACGTCACTGTTTTGTGAGCAAGCCGAAGTGATCAGTGCAAGCGCGATTGCCAATGTGAAATTACGAAACATACCCTTCTCCCTTAAGTGCCTCGACAAAGTCGCCTAAAAGCTTTCGAGAATCGGCACTCATATCTCGAAATTTGAACCCGATGACACTCTCCGAACCCATTCGATTAAACACACAAACGGGTACACCAACACATCGGGTCTGTTTTTCTCTGAACGATAAAAGAAGCTCGACGTTCTCGGGCTTCACAAACTTTTCACCTGTGGGCGTCGTGCCGCGCGAATTGTCGCGAAACACGAAAACCCCTTCGCGATCCAAGCGGGCCACGCGGTACTCGTTACGCTCGGACTGGAGGTTGATCTCACAGTTTAGCCCAGGCACTGGCTGAGGCAGCCCTTCGTACCAATGCATTTTTGGATCAATAAAAGATCGACCCAGCTCAAGCTTGAGCCAGGAAAGATGGGCAAGCATAAGGCCGCCCAGAACGAGTCCGTAAATTCCAAGGCTTGGGTAATGAAGGCGAAGCGCCATCCATCCATTCGACAAAAACCAGAAACTGGCCAATACAGCCAGGGCGTACCATCCGATCCTTCGGCCTTTAAGAAGGAGAATCGAGATGATCACGCTGACGACAAAAACCGGCACGCAGACATATCCGATTTGCTGATAAGGAAGCCTCCACCAAGGCGCGCGCTTGACGAGGATCACCTCGAACGCGGCAAGAGGGACGCAAAGTGCGAGAGCCTGAATGGCCCTTTTCAGACCCTTCGGCACAAAAACCATCTGCATATCTTTAAATTTTGTCACGCCCCGGGCCAAATTGCAAAAGATGGCGAGCGGTTCCTTGCGCCTGAAGGCTGCTTCCCTTACCCTGAGGAGATCATGGATAACACCTCGATTCGGATCTTGGGCGTAATGACTGGAACTTCGTGCGACGGATTGGACGCCGCTTGCATATCCATTGATCCGGATGGTTGGGAACCCATGTGGTCGGCAACCGCTCCCTACCCGGCTGCGCTGAGAAAGCGCGTGCTTGACGCTCAAAAGCCCGGAACGAAGCTTACTTCACGCGATTGGCTTGCCCTGGAGCGTGATCTGGGCGAATGGTACGCAAGCGCTCTTTCAACAATCATTAAAAAACGCCCGGCCGATCAGCGTCCTGATGTCATCGCAAACCATGGCCAAACGGTTGCGCACTTTCCCGCTTCGAAGCGCCAAGGCATGACCTGGCAACTCGGCGATCCGACTCGCATCGCTCGCGCCACGGGATTGACAGTGATCTCTGGATTTCGGAATGGCGATATGGCGGCAGGAGGAGAAGGCGCCCCGCTTGCTCCTGGATTTCATCTCCTGCTTGCGTCGGTTCTGGACCCTACAAAGCTTGGAATCGCGATTCACAACATCGGCGGCATCAGCAATCTCACCTACGTTGGCCCTGAAGTGATTGCCTTTGATACAGGTCCAGGAAATTGCTGGATGGATGCTGCCACCGAGCTTGCGACCAAAGGAAAACTGAAATTTGATCGTGGCGGTAAGCTCGCTCGTCAGGGCACAGTCGATGCTTCGGCCGTTGATGCCACCATGAAGAATGCGTTCTTCAAAAAGGCGCCACCCAAGTCCACAGGGCGCGATGACTTTCCGTTTGAGCTTTTCAAGTCCAAAACCAAGGCAAAAGGTGCCGATCTTGTCGCCACGGCGACCGCTGTGACTGCAGAATCGATTGCTCACGCCTATGAGAATTTCATTCTGAAGAAGCGTCTGCCTTTGAAAGCGATCTACATCACCGGTGGCGGCGCCAAAAATCCGGCGCTCATGGATGGCTTGAAAAACTATCTGGCTCCGATCCAGGTATCAACCTTGGAAGATGCGGGGTTTGATCCGCAACTCGTTGAAGCGCAGGCGTTTGCCTACTTTGGATTTTTAAGTCTTCTGGGTCAACCCCTCGGTGGAAGCTGGACGGGTGCTCAAGGCTTTGGACCTCCAGGTCAGATCACGCCGGGCGAAAACTGGGTTGAAGTTGTCGCTGCACTTTCGACTTACATAGGCTGAGCAACAAGAGTTCTTTCGTGAGCAATGGTGTGTCCATTCGCAGAGGCGTTGGCTTCTGAGTTAGCGGATTCAACAAGGTGTCCATCCAGAAATTTTGCGAGAACGTAGCTGCGGGTTTCGCTATCCACTAAGATTTCGTAGCCATTTCCCGTCATCTCTTGAATCGTTCCAATCTTAATCGTCATGCCCCTTAAGATTGCAGCGATGAGGCCAATCAAAAGTGCCGAAGTTATCAGGACTTAGCTGAAGCGCTGACGAGCGCGACTCTGTGTCGGTAAAGACACATTGGGATTTTTGACATGGCAACACTTCTCACGTGTCTACTTCTTGAGCAGTGTATGTTCAGGTTCTTGTTTACTGATTTTTGGCAAACACTCGTCAATTCAAGTCATTATGCCGGGAGTCGCTGGAGCTATAGCTCGTGACCCGCATGGCATTGGAATTGAAATGATGACCTCGAGAATAAGAGAGGAAAGATCACATGACTCATTTTCTATTACGTACCTTAGTTATTGGAACCATCGCTCTGGCAAACTTGGTTTCGACGGCGTCCGCGGCGGAGACAGCATTTCAAAATGTCTGCGAGAAAACTTACAGAAATTTGCCAAAAGAATATCAACCCCAATATGAGCCGGCAAATAAGAACTCGCCTCAACTGTGCCAAATCTATTCTGCAGGATTTGCGGCCAATCCGGTTAATTTCGGAGTTGTTAAGGCATTTAATGAAGCCTGTATCTCTGACGGTTCATCCCGTGGCGTTCAGTTGGCGCCCTCGCAGTGCATCGATGAATTAAAAACCTGCGTTCTGAATGTGCGATGCGCTCCGAATGATTGAAGCCCACTTCCCGCCAAGTCCAATTCCGTAAGAAAGAACGTCATCGGTTGGGGCAATGCCATACAAGGCCACGGAGGGTCCCAGATCCTTTGGCGCTAAAGCGCCCGAAAAGTAACAAGGCCCTGCCCAGTTCGAAGCGCTCACACGAGGCGATGAGCGAGACACCCAGATCTCACTTGCAAGTCTACGATTGGTGCTTTCAATACGCCGACGCCAACGCTCAGTGAGTCGACCTGTTTCCATCGCACGAATCAAATAAAGATGCGCATCCAACCAAAGCTCGGGCGAGCCAATATCTTTCCAAGCGCCGCGCACGAGATGAAACCCTACGCGCTTCTCTCGGATCATCGGCTCAAGAATCGTCGGCACAAACTCAGAAGGCCCGGACATTGGAACATCTCGAAACGCTTCGTGCTCAAGAACGGCCGAACCAATGAAGAACGGTCTTCCGGTACGAAGATCAGGACTAAAGCCTGAAACCAGTCCGCTGTCGTGATCGAGATAAATCTCGCGATACTTTCCAGTGGTCGGAGGCTCAGGGAAAACAGCAAGCGTCAGTGCGACGCTCCAACGCTTCTTAAGCTCCTCATGCTTTCGAGCAAGCGCGCCTAGATCGATGTCACAAAGAACGTCGGCATTGACCAAAAAGAACGGCTCACCATCAAAGTGAGGCAGCGCTTTTCTAAGCCCCCCTGCACTTCCAAGCAACTCACCGCTCTCGTCACTGATCACAAGCTGCATGTCGCCGCGCTCAAGACCTAAAAACCCTGAGTGCGCCTGATCAGCATGATGATGAATGTTCACAACGGTCTTTGTCACTCCAGCCTGCGCAATGGAGTCGAGCGCAAACTGCGCGACAGGAATTCCCATCACCGGCATCAGTGCCTTGGGCACAAGGTCAGTGAACGGCCTGAGCCGCGTTCCAAGCCCTGCTGCCATGAGCATTGCGCGCGTGACTGACATTTGTTCTCAGATCAGAAGTAGTAGTAATGGAACAGCACTTCGCGAAGCGCCGAGTATTTTGGATACTTCAGCAGCGTGCGACGGATGTTCTCAAACGTGTTTCCGATATATTTCAAATAAGTCGGATTTCCGCGGCGATTGAGGAACGAAGCAAAGCTTCCGATCGCCTTGAAGTTGCGCTGAAGCGCCATCATGTCAAACGCGTAGATGAAATCCTTGCGATTGAGGCGCTGGCCAGAAAGTGCTTCCCAGCGAACAATGTAGTAATCCAGAAGGGTCGCGATCTGAGTTTCTTCAAGCTGGTAGTAGCTGTCACGCAAGAGCGAGGCGAGATCGTATTGAGCAGGACCCATGCGGGCATCCTGGAAATCAATCATGACCAGGCGCTCATCGCTGGATTTTCCGTTTGGCATGACCATCACGTTACGTGAATGGAAATCGCGATGCGTGAGAACCGTAGGCTGCGCAGCCAGGAAGTGACAAATCTCGCTGAAGCCATCGCGCATGATCTTCATGTCTTCATCACGGATCTGGCGACCCAGATGCTTTTGATAGAAGTGCTCAATCGTGAAGTTCACTTCCCACATGAGCTTTTCGTGATCGAAGAAGAGCTTAAACGCCTGAAGATCCGGCGAGCCTTTCGCGGGCGAAGCCTTGAGCTGCAATTGGATCAGGTTATCGAGAACTTTTTGATAGAGGTGGCGCTCGACATCGACAGTGCAAACTTCCTGGAGTCTGCGAAGAAGCGTCACATCGCCCAAGTCTTCCTGAAGAACGAGACCCTTCTCAGCGTCGGCATCGAAAACCTTAGGAACGTCGACGCCTGATTTTTCAAGATGCTCGCGCACGACCAGGAAAGGATAGCTATCCTTCTGATCGGCAAAGGGCTCAACACGAGCCAGAATGAAACTTTCAACGGGTGAGCCCGGACGAGCCATCACGCGGTAATAACGTCGCGTGCTTGCATCACCAGGAATTTTGGTGATTGAACTGACCGCAACAGACTTGCTGGCCCATTCCGAATAATCTTCATCGTGACCGGCTTGTCCGGTTTGGCTCTCAAACATTTGGCTAAATTCCTCCAGCATCTTACGGGTCTGCGGGCTTGCGGTTATCACCCTAATAGGATTGCTGAACTGCCAATATTGTCAACGATTTTAGAGCTTTTGGATCTTTCCGCGAATCAACTCAAAGTCGTCCGTTTGTACGATCGGATTCCGAAGTGGCGTCAAAAGTGCGACGCTCTTTCGAGCTTGCTCAATGATCCGTGAAAGCTCCGTCTCATCCCAAGGTGAGTGCGCCGGATTATCGTTGAGTCGTTGAAGAAAGGTCACCAGCCCGCGCGGGTCGTACCCAGCGTCGTAAAGAAGATTGACCGCGGAGGCGATTGCCTCGTCATTGTCCTTGGCGCTGAAAGCAAACATCCCGTCTTTGCTGAAGAAGTCGATATCCTCAGGGGCCTCAAGTGTCTTGAGCGGCAGGACATTGGGCAGGGCGGCAGCATCGCGGATTTGAAGGCCCGCAGGATTCTTCCTGAGAAAGTTCTGAACTTGCTCGTTCAAGACATGCCCAAGCTCGATGGAGATCATCGCAGCCACTTCACTCTCAAACTCAAGAGTCTTGAGCCTTGACGAAGACAGGTACACCCGGCCCCCCGGCAATGCGTAAGAGCGGTAGCGGCGATCGGTATCCTTCAACAGGAAAACCTTTACCTCAGGCAGGTGAAGCTCCGGGTTTTTATCTGCGATTCTTTGGGCGACCTTGCTCAGATAGGCCTGAACCTGCGCGTCTTTTTTGAAGGTAAGCTGAGGCGTCATCTGCTCTGCGAGCTCGGAACCAATGGCGCGATCAAACTCAATTCGCTCGTTGACGGTTGGCTTACGGGGAGGGGGCGCACTGGCGCAGGATGATAAAAGCTGAATTAAAGCCAAAGCTGAAAGCGCAGCCAGTCGATTTCGTTTCCCGAAGAGCATGAATTTCAATCTAGAGAAAAATAACGAAGGCAGCAACCTTTGAGCGAGGCGGCCCTGCCGCTACGTCTACAAAGATTGCTGCCCCGTTGTTTTATTCGATCTATCCTGTCAGTACTTTGGCTGACTTAGTTCGCCTGAGCTGGCACTTGTGAGGCTGGCTCACGAGGAGCTTCAGGGGAGCTGCCCATGTCTTGGGCGACTGGTGCCACTGGATTTTCCTCTTCATGCTGCTCGATGTCCTCAGGATTCTTTCCACCGGTGTAGTAGAGGTAGAAGCCTGCGAAGATGCGGTTAGGATTAGGGATCCAAGGCTTGTTATGTTGCCAGATCTTCTTCCACTTGGATGGCGTGCCGTACACGTTGTTGGAGATACGAGCCAGGGTATCGCCTTGCTTGATCATGTACTTCTTGCCAGTGCGGACTGGAAGTTCGTTATTGACGTTATCGAGGGTCAGGACGGTGCCTGCCACGATCACGTTTGGATCCTTGATCTTGTCTTTGTTCGCTTCGTAAATTTGCTTCCACTTATAGAGATCGCCGTATTTCTCGAAAGCGATTCTCATCAAAGTGTCGCCGCGGCGAACATGATAGGTTTCCGATCCACCGCTGCTGCCATTGCTTGACGACGAGGAAGAAGCCAATGAAGTGCTTTCCGTCGTGCTTGGCGAAGTCGATGCCGTCTCCGTGATTGGAGCAGGAGCGACTGCCTCAGGCTGCGTTTGAGCAACAGGAGCCGGTGCAGGCTCCGATGGCGGCGGCGTGAGAGAGCTTGAATCTGATGTCACCGGAGGCTGAGATTGTGGGTCAGCCGATGCCACTTGATCTTGTGGCTGCGGTGGTTGTTGCTGATCAGCTGGCAGGGCCTGCTGATCAGGATTGGATGCTTGCGTTTGGTCTTGCTGTGATCCATCGGCAGGAGCCGTGTTCTCAGCATGTTCACTTGGAACTGCATCCGTTCCTGCATCGGCTGGGATGTCTTCGCCAAACTCGGAATCACCGGTTTGCGACGAAGAGCAGCTCGAAAGGCTCAGCGCGAGAGCAAGAAAAAGGACACAGCTGGATAGAATCGAATAATTTTTTTTCATTTTTGCCTCCGGCGGAACCCAGCAATTGGTCCCAATCCACTAACCGTGTCGGAACGGAGGCAGAAAACTTGAATATTTTATTCGCTTCTAACGAAGACTATCTCAGGCGCAGATTAAGCGCGAGCAGGCCAAAGCGGGCTTCCAGCCGTCTGAGTTTTGACGCGAGATTCCAAAAACAAGTCGCGCTGATCGAGCTGCGCCAAAATCGATTGAGCAATTCCATCGAAATCCGCAGGGTTAGCTACGAAGTCCAGATGATCGCTTTCAATAATGAGCTTTTTGCCAAGATCATACTGCGCCATCCACTCATCATAGTAACGACTGAGGTTGGACAAGTACTCTTCTGGAATGTTCTTTTCGTAATCGCGTCCGCGCTTAGCAATTTGCTCCTTGAGGCGCGGCAGGGATTTTCTCAAATAGATAATGAGATCAGGCGGATTCAAAAATTGACACATGGAGCCGTAGAGCTCGAGATAGTTTTTATAATCGCGCTCTTCCATATGACCCGTCTCATAAAGATTGCGGGCGAAGATGTTGGCGTCTTCATAAATGCTGCGATCTTGGATCGCGCTATGCGTGCCTTGGCTAATTTTTTGGTGCGCGCGGAAACGATTGTTAAGAAAGAAGATCTGCAGCGGGAATGACCAGCGACTCATATCGGCATAAAAGTCAGCCAAATATGGATTATCAGAAACAGATTCGAAATGAGCGTTCCAATTAAAGCGTTTGGAAAGCATCTGCGCCAGAGTGGTTTTTCCGGTGCCGATATTGCCTGCAACTGCGATGAAAATTTTTTCCCCTGCCATACTAATACCCCCCCAAAACAGGCCCCCTACTGGCCCCCAAAAAAACAGGCTCACTTTTCGTGTGCGCGTTAGTTCGTCATAGGTCTGAGCGATCAGGTTAGTCAAGCCGGGAAATTCAAGTGACACTGCCGACGACATGCATCACAATTGAATTTTCCCCAAATTGAATGGACGTTTCCGCACAAATCTGCAATGTTTTCAGCGACTCGAAAGGAAATTTTGTATGTCCCAAATTCCAGAAACCGCCAATAAAGGCCTCGAAGGCATTATCGCTTGCACGAGTGAAGTCAGCACCATTCACGACACCACTCTGCTCTATCGTGGCTACACGATCGAAGAACTCGCCGCACACTGCGGCTTCGAAGAAGTCGTTTATCTTCTCTGGAACGGCAAGCTCCCGAACCGTTCGGAGCTCGATACGTTTAAACAGACTTTGATTAAGAATCTGACGATTCCAAGCGCAGTGTTGCCAATCATTGAGTCCGTCGCAAAGACGAACGCGCACTCGATGGCAAAGCTTCGCACCGTCGTTTCTTACTATGCCTTGCTTGATTCGAAGGCAGAAGACATCAGCATCAATGCTGTTCGCGAAAAAGCAACTCAGCTCACGGGCGCTCTTGGTCCAATCGTTGCGGCAATTTCCCGCGTCGAACAAGGCCAAAAGCCAGTTGAAGCAAATCCAAGCAAGTCTGTTGCCTGGAACTTCCTCAACATGATCCGCGGCAAGGAGCCAACTGCTGAAGAAGAAAAACTCTTCGACACGGCGCTGGTTCTTCACGCTGACCACGAGCTCAACGCTTCGACGTTCGCATGCCGCGCGATTGCTTCGACGAACTCTGATTATTACAGCTCGATCGTCGCAGGCATTGCTTCTCTCAAAGGCCCGCTTCACGGCGGCGCCAATGAGCAAGTCATGCTCATGCTCAAGGACATCGGCGGATACGACAAGGTTGACGCTTTCATCGACGACGCAGTCAATGCGAAGAAAAAAGTCATGGGCATCGGTCACCGCGTTTACAAGAACGGCGACCCACGCGCTCGCATCTTGAAAGAGATGTCGGTTCAGATCTGCAAAAAAGCAGGCCTCGAAGACTATCACCGCATGCTTGTCCGCATTCAGGAACAAATGGAAGAGAAGAAGGGACTTATGCCAAACGTCGACTTCTTCAGCGGTCTTGTTTACACCGCTCTCGGCCTCCGTCCTCGTGACTTCACGCCGATCTTCGCTGTCAGCCGCATCACTGGCTGGACCGCGCAAGTTCTTGAGCAATACGCAAACAACCGCATTTATCGCCCGCGCGCGTTCTACACCGGTCCTACCGACCGCAAGTGGGAACCCATCGAAAAGCGCAGCTAAGCACTTCTGGCGATTGCCACAAAATCAAACCCCGGCTGCTTTCGAAGTACGATCATGAAAGCAGACCGGGGTTTTTTTTATTTGCTCAGAGTAGAGCCGTCGATCCGGCTGTCAGCTTCTTCCATGAGCTTTTCGATATCGCGCTTCAGATCTGCTTCCGGGCGTCGAAGCTCAAGAGCAAGATCGCCCATAGGATCGATTGCTTGCGGTGGGCTGACGCTTGATGCAGCCACTGTTGAGCCATCCGTAGGATGAGGCAAGTAGAGCGGAATTCGGCTCAAAGCCAATTGCAGATCCTTGCGTGCCTGCCAGGCAATCGCGCTATCAGTAACAGAGGCGCTCATCAGTCGATACCTGCTCATCGTGACGAGGCCTGCGACGTGATTGGGATGTCGTTTGAGATCATCCTCAAGAACTTGAACCGCGGCCTGTTTTTGACCTGAACTGTACAAAGCATCCGCATACCAGACTGCAGCGGCCTCGGACGAGGAGAGCTCTTGATAGGCGGACTTGAGCTCCAGCAGGGCCTCGCGCATTTCACCTCTTTCGTGAAGCGCATGACCGAGCCAAAGATGGATTTCAGGCTCATACGGATTGAGCCTTCTTGCCATCCGGAGCCTTTCAGCCGCGCTGTCGACATCTCCATCCAGAACCAGGCACTGCCCTAGACGCGTCAGCGTCTCAACGTTTGCCGGATCCACTTCGAGCGCTTTCTCAAATTTCTCGCGGGCTGCCCGGTACTTTCCGCTCAACACGAGATTGACGCCATCTTGATGGACCTGAAAAGTGGTGTTCGTCAGAAAGAGGCGCGATAAGACACGAGCGCGCTGAACTAGCGCGTAACGCGCCACTAGCGCCTGACGACCCAACAGCTCTTTTTGACCTGCGCCCCTCTTGCGATTGATCATCTGACTGAGAACAGCCAGAGCTTCCTCGCGTCTTCCCGAGTAAGCAAGCGCCCGAGCCAAGTCCGTCTCAATCGTCGTCGAGCGCGGATTTTTCTTCAGCGCTGAACGAAGAAGCACCACGGCCTCAACCCATTTACGATCATGCATAAGTTGCTTGCCCTCGGCATACTCGTCCAAGGGAAGGCCATTGGGACTCGGAAGCTGTGGAATCGGGGCTGGCTCGGAATTTTCTGCCCACCCCAAAGAACAAAATGGAATGGAAATCAGCAAAAACGCGCTGAAGATGATCGATTTCATGAGAGGTTTCTCGACACGCATAGCCGACCGCGATAGAATTTTTTCATCAGTATATGTGGAAAACAAACCCTCGACAGCCATGCGAGAATACCTCCTGCGAGAAGAGCATTAAACAAAATGCCTGCCTCTCTGTCAAACGCGCCCTGTCGTGGGCCGTTTTGCTTGCTCTGGGACTGGGTGTACTCGATCACGGCGCTTTTGCCGAGGATGAACCCCCAGCTCCTGCTTCTGAAGAGTCCCAAGGACCGCTCCCAGACATTGAAGCAACAACTCGGCTTCTGAAAATCCTCAAATCAAGCACCTCTCGCCGGGTTTATCTGATTGATGTTTCAAACGGGCCTGCGCCGCAGGCTCAATCCGATTCGCAAACTTCAACGCCTGCCCCTGCAGCTGCACCTGAAAGTGGCGAAAAGCCCCCTGTTCGAAAGCTCCTTTTGGTCCGCGACGGCGAAGAGAATATCCTGGCGCTGCGTGTTCTCCGAGACATCACAGGAACAAGCCAGGTCATTGCTAAAAAGATCAAACAATACGGAAACCACGAAGCACTGGACGTCGGCCAGGAATACTATGCTCTCGAAAAGCTCTCCGATGTCGTGCCTCCCCCACCGACTCCTCAAGACAAGGCCGACATGGCGGAAGTTGAACCCGCTCCTCTCGCCTTTGATCCTGATCTCGATACTGGCTCATCCCCGATGCCTGACAATTTAGATGACGATTCAGGAAACAAGGTGGATCGCCTGGGTGCATCCATCGAAGAGAAATCCGTCCCTTTTGAGCGGCATCGTCACTGGATTTCGGCTGCTGTGGGACTGATCAGAAACATACCTGATGCCGATCAGATGAACGGCAGATACTATTCCGCGGGCGGCATTCGCTACGGATATGACGTCGGGCGCCGTATCTTTGTGACTCGCGATGATCGTCTGGATACGTTTACGCTTGAGGGAAGCCTGTTCTATTACTCGATCAGCGGAATGGACTCGGGCGCATCCGATAGTACGGCGACGACCGCCGCGGGAACGGACACATACACCATCACGCCACTCGCTGCGACGGGTCGATATACCTATTACTATAACGAGGACTTTGGCATCTTCGCGTACGGCGGACTCATGAAAAACATCGTCTTGAGCTCACAGAACTCAAGCGAAGAGCGCGTCGTTAACCTGGGCCGAGTGATTCCAGCCATTGGAGCAGGAGCCCTGCTCCGTGTTGGACCCCAATGGTACACGCGAATTGATGTGGGTCTTGATATGATCGCAGCCAATCTCATGATAAGGTTCTAATCCGTGAGAACCTTCATTCAAGCGCCTATTTGGTTAATGCTCCTTTGGCTGGTGCCTTTCACTGCATTGCTTGGCTTGTCTTCGTGTGGCGTGAAAGCGCCACCGCTTCCGCCGGAAGCTTCGACTCCTCAGCAAGCTGATAAAGGGGGCTGGAGTCCCGATCGCACCACGCGACCCTCTCCTTCACCATCCCCGTCCCCCCGCCAATAAACTGCGAGACTAAAAATTTTATGAGCAAACCGCTCGATTTTTTCACTTATCAATCCGGAAGCCTGACTGCAGACGATGTGTCTCTGACCGAAGTGGCCGACATGATCGGAACGCCTGTCTATGTTTATTCAGCCAGTGCGTTCCAAACTCCATTGCGCGAGCTTCAAAAGGGGCTCACGGGATTGGATCATCTCATCTGCTTTGCAGTGAAATCCAACTCCAACATCGCCATCTTGAAGCTTCTTGCCGAAGCAGGCGCCGGAATGGATCTTGTCTCGGGAGGCGAGCTTTACCGTGCCCAGGCAGCAGGCGTCCCGGGTGACCGAATTGTTTTCTCAGGCGTTGGCAAAACTCCTGGCGAAATCGTAGCAGCGCTTCAGTACGACAAAAATGGAATCCTCTCTTTTAATGTCGAGTCGGTTTCTGAACTTGAAATGATCAATGCGGTCGCCAATGAGCTCGGTGTCGTTGCAAAAGTCGCCCTGCGCTTTAATCCGGACATCGACGCCAAAACCCATCCTTATATTTCCACGGGACTTAAGAAAAATAAGTTCGGGATGAATCGCAAGGAGATCATCGAAGTTGCACGAGCGCTTCGCAATGATCCCGCGCATTTTTCAGGATTGAAGATCGAAGGCATCAGCATCCACATTGGAAGCCAGCTCCTTTCTCTGACTCCACTGAAGGCTTCCTTCATCAAGCTCCGCGAGCTTGTTGATGAGCTTGAGGAAATCCTGCCCGAGCCTCTTCGCTTCTTGGATCTGGGCGGAGGAATGGGCATTACATACAAGAACGAAAAGCCTTTCCCGATCTCAAAGTACTGCGCCTTGGTTCATCAGTATTTTGGCAAGAAGGCAAAATTCAAGCATCCTAAACGCATTCTGCTTGAGCCAGGAAGAATGATCTCTGGCAATGCGGGTGTGCTTCTCACCTCCGTTCTTTTTCGCAAGGA
>JBJMMA010000225.1:0-2005 GCA_045805065.1 Bdellovibrionia bacterium
GAACTATCCCGGCGATGTCCGCGCCTATGGTTTTCTGATGGCCTCGTATGGAATAGGAAATCTGGCCAGTGCGCTTGTTTTGACAAACATTCAATTGACGTCTCCCATGCGGAGAATCGGTCAGGGCTTTTTTCTGATTGGAGCAGGCTTTGTCGCCATGGCGATTTTCAAAAGCATGCCTCTGATGATGCTATCCGCCGCGGTGTCCGCGGTTGGGGGGCCTCTGAACGATCTGGCACATCTGGATATGTTTCAGCGCAAATACTCATCGGATAAGCTGGCTCAGGTCATTCGCTTTCGTATGGTCATGGAGTGTGCGGGCATTCTGATCTGTCTATTGATCGCGCCTGCGCTCTTTCGAGTGTTCCCGGTTCGAGTGGTGATTGCAGTGGCCGCGTCAGTCGTGGCGCTCGTCGGCGTGGTTGGCTTGCTCTTCTTTTCGGGTCCGGAAAGAGATGACGGAAAACTCATTGAGGCATCTGCATCTCTCGGCTAGGATCGCTGAAATGGAGCCTTCAGCGAGGAAGTTCTCATCCCTTCTCTTTGTGTACTTATGTGCAGGACTCCTGCTTTCGCATCTGACGCAGTTTTTCCTTCGAACTCCCACCATTTGGCCGGATGAAAGCCTCTTTGCGGCGCCAGCAATCGATCTGATCCGGCATGGAAAAATGGGCACTCCACTTTTGACCGAAGTCTTGCCGGGAATCGGAGAGCGCACTTACTGGATGCCTCCCGTTTACTTTGTTCTGCTTTCCGGCGTTTTCAAGATTTTCGGGCCGGGCATTCTGGCGATGAGAGGGCTGACGCTTGCCGTATCGTTTGGCGTGATGGCTCTGACAGCGTTGATTGCCGTTGAGATTGGGCTTGGAGTCTGGGGTGCGCTTTTCGGGTTTTGTATTTTATCGCTTCATGAACTTTTCGAGTCAACTCTGGTTGTGGGTCGCATGGAATCCTTGGTCCTGCTCTTTCTTTTCAGCTCGCTCTGGCTTGTCGTGCGCGAGCTCAATCATTCAGAGCATGCACCGATGCGGGCGCTTCGCTTGGCATGGGCAGGGCTTTTTGCGGGACTTGCCGCCATGACTCATCCATTTGGAGTCGTGGGGTGCGCGACTTTAGGAGTCGCGCTGCTCTTTCATTCACCTAAAAACGTCAGTCTCGCTGAGCGCCTGAAACTTCTCATGATCGCAGCACTTGCAGCCATTGCGTGCGTTATTCCGTGGGGCTTCTATATTCTTCAGAGTCCCGAGGATTTTAAGGGCCAATTTGGAAGCCAAATGGCCCGAAAAGCGGCGATGGTTTCAAGCTACAGTCTTTTTGAGATCCTTCGGTTCAACTTGGAGGCGTTTTGTTCAAAAGGCTGGGTCGTAGGAGCTCTGTTCCTGATTCTTGGACTTTTGGGAATTCGTCTCTGCGGATTGAAAAAACGCGGCGCATGGGCCGTATTTTGGGCGCAATCCTTCATCTTGGTGATGCTCTTGAGTACCCGGGAGGTTTGGTATCCCGCATATTTGATTCCGCTGACCGCGGTCGGGCTCAGCGTTCTGACTAGGCTGGAATCCATTCAGTATTTCCCGCGCAAAATCGCAATGAGCCTTTTTGTCCTGGCCTGGATCGGAAGCGGATACTGGTGTTTGCGAGGATTTCTTCATCGCGTGCATGAAAGTGTTCACATGTTTGAAGCACATCACGAACCCACGGCTTACTTGAAATGGGCGCAGAAAATCAATCAGGCCCTTCCTCAAAACAAGCAGGTTCTTATTGCATCGATTCCTGATCCGACGTTTGGCCTTCTGGATCGCGAGGATCTTAAGCTCAGGCAGTTCTCACCGGTCTCCACCGAGTCCGTACAGTATGAGCAATACCTGGCAAGCGCTGACTATATCGTAGTGAGCCAGCGTGTGGTGGACGCAAGAGTTGAGGCTTACGCGCGCAAGAATGGGGTACTTGCGGACACCATCGTCATGCCGGATGATCCCGAATTCAAAGCCTATATTTTCAAGATGAA
>JBJMMA010000226.1:0-38439 GCA_045805065.1 Bdellovibrionia bacterium
AAAATATAAACCAACACGACCAACATCAGATCAAACAATAGCAGCGGCAGGGGCAGTTGGCATTGCTGCTGATGCTGGAGCCTTAGCGTGAAGCTCTTTGAAGTAATTAACCGCCTGAGGCGTTGTTAAAAAGCTGATCGCAAAAGGAGGCTTTGAGAAATTATCCACCTTTTGCTTGGTATCAGGATCCAGGCCCGAAAGAACGATGTCGCCGGCAAGCTCGTTTGCAAGAAGCTTCAGGCGTCCCAGCTCGCGAAGAAGCTCGGCCGAAATCAGCTTGGGCTCAGCCAGCTCCAGAATGATCCGGTTCTTGCCGTTCTTGAAGATCTGGGTGATTCCTGCGCGCAAAACATCGACGTTTTGCGAGC
The DNA here is from genome assembly GCA_045805065.1 of Bdellovibrionia bacterium. Taxonomy (GTDB): domain Bacteria; phylum Bdellovibrionota; class UBA1018; order UBA1018; family UBA1018; genus CAZCBS01. Next base: position 369 of record JBJMMA010000226.1, read on the forward strand.
TGTCGAGCTCCGCAATCGTCAGGATTTGAATGTCGTTTTCGGCGCGCAGCTTGAGTTTCATAATAATCTCGGGCCGGCTTCGCCCGCCCTGGTCATAATAATCTCGGGCCGGCTTCGCCCGCCCTGGTCACGTTTTACGTTAAAGTCATCCGGTAGTAGAAAAGTCTCATCAAATCCCGGCGAGTGATGATTCCCACGAGTTTGCCATCGCGATTCAGGACGGGGAGGCGGCGATAGCGGCCATTGATGATCAGATCCAGGATCTCGTTCAATGGAGTCGTTTCATGAATGGATTTGACGGTGCTGGTGTACTGGATCGGTTTCTTGAAGATCTCTGGCTTGGGATCGTTAGTCGCGCTGATTTGAGCAATGACGTCATAGTCGGAGAAAACGCCGACCATCTTTCCTTCATCATCCGTGACAGGGATCCCCGTGATCTTGGAGTTCACCAGGAGCTTCAGGGCATCTTCCATCAAGGTGCCTTTTTTGACGGTGATGATCTCGGTCGACATGATATCCCGGGCCATTGTGTTCATAGAATCTCTTTGAAACCTCTCAAAAGCGTTCGCTTCACTCTCTCAATAATTAAAGGATAAGGGAACCCGTCTGCGGCTGCAATGATTGACTTCCTCGGGAATTGACTTACGCTTGAAGAATGGGCTCCGAGGCCATATCCGCTCTTTATCGCGATTATCTCATGCCCATGACACCTGGGCCGATGATCCGCGACCTATTGGAAGCAAGCTTTGACCCCGAGGTCCAGGCACCCCGACTTGCCGAGATCATTGAGAGCAATCCGCTCTACTCAAGTTATTTACAAAAGCTCGACATCCTCCAGGAGAAGGTCGTTCAATGGCGTGAGGATTTTCCGGAGGATCTTGGGACTGAGCGGGGAACCGAGCGGCTCACCCGCTTTATCGTCGTGCTTTTGGGTCCGGCCGCGATTCGCAACGCGATTCTCGCGATCTGGCTGAACCGTCATGCAGGTCTTGGGCTGCCCAAAAAGGAAGGTGTTCCTTTCCTGATCCTGCCGCGGGTTCATCTCCGCTATGCCCTGGCCATATCTGATTATTGCGACGACCAGAAGATCGCAAACGCCGATGTCGCTTATCTGGGCGGCCTTTGTTTTGACTGGGTGACTGCGCTTTTAGAAAAGAAGGGCGGAGCGGTCAAAGCCGAGAAAAAGTACCTGGAGGAGCAATGGCCTGAAGCCGTAAAAACGGCTCGTATTGCTTATGAACTGGCTCATATTCCGCAGAAAATGGCCCTGAGCCGATATGTTTTCCCATCTGTCCTGCTCGTCTACCTGGGAAGAGTTCTCATGGCAGCGTCGCATGCAAAAATTTGGAAAGATTTCGTCAAGCATTGCGAGAGCCATGGCCCGAACGCACGTTTGGCGTACCGAGTTCTGGAGCATCAGAAGTTTCCCTGGACGCACTCGGATGCCGCATCTCTTTGCTCCTTAGCGTTCCCACAGCTTGCTCCTGCGGAAAGCGCTATTCGTTACTATCTTGAGCCTGAGCTTCTAAAGACAGTGGATCGTGAATCCTACGAGCTGGCTCTGCTTGTGTCGACCGCGATGACTTTGGCAAAGTCAGGAAAAGCAGGTCTGACCGCCGAAGATCTGCTCAAGCTCGATCAGGTGGGCATCTCTGAGGCTGCGCTTAACTCTGCGCTGAGTCGACTCAAAGGCAAGGGGAGCAAATGAGTTACAAGATTTTCCCCACCTGCACCTCGTGTCGCGATTGCGTTGCGGTATGTCCAACCGAGAGTATTTTTTACGGGCTTGGACAATACACAATTGATAATGAGACGTGTCATGATTGCGGGATCTGCGCGCGCGTTTGTCCGGTTAACGCGATTCATCAAGCCAGTGCGGTGCAGTCCTCATCTGATGCTAGTGAGCACGAAGAAGATTAAAAGAAGTTGAACAGAGCGTTTCGGCAAACTGCGAAACGCAAATTTTCTGCTGCACGCCGTGCAAAAAAGCACACGATGACGCCGCAGCTGCGTCATTTCGTATTTCAAAAAAACCCCCTGAAATCACGCAGATCTTGGGTCTGGTGCGACAAAAAGAGTTTTCATCAGGCCAGCCGACCGCTGGCATCTCGGTTGCACATGCCCGACGCGCCCCTCGCGGGGCATTGCAGTACGTCCCAGGCGGGGCGATGCAATATCAAACTTTAGATAAAAGGGGAAACGATGAAAAAGCTTCCAATCTCGATGTGGGCAGGTGTTTGCGCAATGACTTTCGCGATGAGCGTGACGAGCGTTTTCGCTGGTAACAAGGACGATGGCAGCAAAGCCGGTCCAACCCAAGCGATTAGCCTCGAAGAGTTCAAGGGTCGTTGCACGAACCCACGCGACTACGACAAGCAAGTCGCTCCAGAAAATATTTCCATTTCCTGCACGAACGTTGAAACCGAATTCGTGCCAGAAGCTCCAGGCAACTTCCAGATGCTCAGCACCCGTCATGTCACTGCAGGCGTTTTCTCCAGCAAGTGGCACGTCGGCGGCGTCGACGCTAAGGAAGTTCCAGTGCAACAAAAAGCTGGCAGCTGCCTCCGCTTCAAAGAAGTGGAACGCACTCTGACCGAAGCTCGCAACGTCAGCTGCAACGAAATCGTCGCAATGAAGGGTGACCTTCAGGACTATTGCGCATCGGTTCTCGATAGCTCCAAGGCTCAACATCCAAAGATGATTGACACCAAGGAAACCGGTCGCGTGATCGACACCTGCGGTGGCATCTCGGTCACCAGCTCAGGCAAAGGCTTGAACTAAGCCTGGCCTGTAACCAACTCTGTTTGGATATGTGGCGGGCGAGCTCAAGATCGTCCGCCACTTGTTTTTTGAGGACATTTTTTTGAGGGGGAAAAGTCATGAGAAAACATTTCACTTCCATCTTGCCTGTGATGGCGATTGGAATTTTTGGATTAACAGCATGTGGTGGCGCCATCGATAACGGCCCTTCGAGTGAAGATGGTACGCTTCCATGGAACTATTCCGGCTCGGGCATTGTGACCGATACTTACGGTCTGGCTCATGTGCGTGAAGGGAACTTCTTTGCCGAGGCCAAGATCAAGCCGTGGTCCTCGTACTGGTTCCCTCATTCTGATCCATCGCTGTATGAGCCGATGAACGGAAGCAAAGAGCTTTCGCCTCTCCAAAAATACGATCAGTGGGCAAAGAAATCCAAGAAGACGGATACGACTGCTGCTGCTACCGAAAAAGCAACCATGGAAAACAGCGAGTCTGATTCCTGGGCAGGTCTCTGCAATGCTTGGTCAAAGGCTTCCGTCATGGAAAAAGAACCCGCCAATCGCAAAGCCGTCGATGTGGACGGTGTCAAGTTCAGCGCTTTTGATCTCAAAGCGCTATTGATCAAAACTTACGACAATACGGTTGGCTTCCAGAACTTTGGCCACCGTTTTAACGGTGCAAGATCCGACGATTTCAACGACATCTTGCCGGATCAGTTCCATCGCGTGCTGCAAGCTGAGCTCTTTGAAAAGGGCAAGCCGTTTATCATGGACCGCGATCCAGGTATTCAAGTGTGGAACGTTCCAGTGTACAAAGCTGAAGTCGTGATGGCGCGCGATCCAAGTAATCCGAACATCATGCACGTTCGCACTACGGTTGGAACGGCAGGCACTCGTGACGATACGGATTTCATCGGCACTTGGTCCGTCAACTACGAGTACTTCTATGACCTCTACGGCATCACAGCTGCTGACGGAAGCTTTGAAGTTCGCTCGGGCGTATGGACCGGAGCTTCCCTGGACAATCATCCGGACTTCGTGACCGTCATTCCTGAGAAAACGGTTCGTCAGAGCGACAATCCGCAGCTCAAGACTGAATGGGTGGATGAAATCCTTGAGAAGGCGAAAAAGGCTCCAAGCCTGCTTGACTCTCTCTTTGGTAGAGGCTTGATGTAATCAGTTCTTTTGTCCCTGAAAAAACTTAACCCGGATAACCTGAAGAGGTTATCCGGGTTTTTTATTTGTTCACACTCGTAAAAAGACTTAGGGAAAGATTGAGGCCGTCCGTGGCCTCGCGGTCACGTCATCCCTAACGCGTGCACCGTTCATATTCGAGGGTGCAACCTGCTCGATCGGCGGCGTAAGTGAGGCCGTTGATCGATTTGTAAAGCTTCTCAGCCATCTCGCGGTTTTGAAGACGCGTGCAGATCTCTCCGCCGCTGCCTGGCTCAAAGAGCGCGACTTTCTTGCCATCGTCGGTAACCATGGAAGCCGTACCATCCATGCAGGCGCGATAATCGATTGGAAAGCACGTCTTTGGATTTGTGGCGTTCAGTTGTGCGGCTGCCGCATTCATATTGGCCGCAAACTCGTTCCATTCCTGAAGCGTCATGGCGCCGTCTCCAGGGCGGTTACAGGCGTTCTTATTGGTCTCGTAGTGGCCTGTGGAGGTGACTTTGGTCTTGGCCAGGTTGGCTTCGATGCTGATCTCTGACCATGAGGTGGCATAGACCTGACCCACTGAAGCATCAGTAAAGTCACTCTTTGAACTGCTACCGCATCCCGTAAGAATTGCTCCTGTCAGAACAGCGACGGTGATTGCGCGTCGAGTAGATACGATGGGGTTCATTTCCGCAGCACCTCTATGTAATCACTCCCTTCGGCCTTGCCAAGAGGGGTGGGTCAGTTCGCAGGGGAGCGAAGTGCAACCGAGGTGCCAGCGAGCTGCTATTGTAAAATCGAGCTGAGGGCAGGAATTTCAGGCAAAAAGGGCAAAAAAAGAGGCTTGCAGGAAATCCTGCAAGCCTCAGTGAGTCAACCTGATCTTTGAATCAAAGAATAAGGTTTAAGCTCGTTATTGGCCAGCGCCCGGAGCTGCTGGAGCAGCCGGAGCTTCCGGAGCAGCAGGTGCGGCTGCTGGTGCAGCAGATGCGGCTGGAGCTGGGTTAGCTTCAGCAGCAGGAGCTGCGGCAGCTGCTGCAGTGATGCGGCAGACGCCCTGTTGGCAACGTGGAGCTGCAGAGGTCGTCATGAAGCCTTCAGCGCTTCCTGCGTTTGCGTTCAGGTGGCAAGCCGACAGAGCCGAGTTATAGGCCTGGTTCAAGGCATCGCGATGAGATGCCAGGGCGCTAGTCGAAGCCACAGCCAATGGCATGACTTGCGTGCCTGCGTTGGTGGTCACCCATTGATCGCTCGATGCTGGGATAGCAGCAAACGATTGGTCAACGAAGGTGCAATCAGTGTCTGCAGAGCAGCTTTGAACCGTTGCATAGAGGCTCTGAAGCGCACTGACTTGATCAACGCATGCGTTTGGGAACGGAGTTGGGTAATAAGCTGCAGCAAGTTCCTTCACTGCTTGATGCAATTCAGAAGCTGCTTCGTTGTTTGCAGTTTGAAAGCAGAGCTGAGAATTGCGGGTCTGGGCCAGGATCTTTTCCTTGCCTTGCTGAGTGAGGATGAGCTGGTCTTGGTCGGTATTGACCAAAGCTTCGCAAGCTTCCTGAGGAGCTGCCGTTGCAGCTTCTGCTGTTCCTTCTGCTGGAGCGGCTTCGTCACCGTTTGGATGAGAAGCTGGAGCGGTAGCCGTGAGGGCTTCAATTTTTTCGTTCAAGTACTTGAGCTCTTCAGGCTTCAAAGAACCCGTTGCTGTTTGACCAGCTGGGGTTGGGCCCACCATGTACTTACCGTCAGCGGTGATGGCAAAGCCGTAAGCAGCGACGCAATCAGCTGCGTCACCTGCGCATTTGCTCTGAAGCGAAAGCTTCCAGAGCGGGCTTGCCTGCGCCTGAGCAGGTGCTGCGGCAGGTTGATCTTCCGAGCTCAAAAAACAGCCCGAAATTGCGGTGCTCATTCCAAGTACGGCCATGATTGCAAGCGTACGTTTCATTTGTATCTCCTCCTTTAAGGGATGCGTTTGAAATGTCGTTTGATCCGGCTCATTCCATATGGCGTGAGACCAAGATCCCGGTGTTTCACCGGCCGCGAGTTGAGGAACATTGCATAGGTGCATCTATGCAGATGCGTTCAACGCCTCGCAGCTGGCGCGGCTGTTGTGCAATTGATATGCCGCAGGTACACTTGAGGGATGCGCGATGGTTCAGCTCTCACTCCTGTTGGACTTTGTTTTCTGTTCAGCGTCATGCTCTTTGGATGCTCCAGCGTGGATCAGAATGAACAGGAAAACCGTCGCGCCTGGATTGATCGAATTGCGCTTGTAAATCTGCATTTTCGACGACCTCAGGGCGCCTCGGCGGATCCTCATGCGGGGCCCGGAGGAGAGGATTATCAGAGCAAACCTCTTCCTGATTCGCGCATCGACTGCGAGCCTTCAGGAAAACTTTTTGCGGGCCTCAAACTCGACGCCATTCGTGCGTGCTTGAGTGGGCCAAACCTAAGTGATCAAGATTTCATTTTGACGTATAGCGTGCAGAAATCGATTCAACCTGCGCTCAAATTGCGAAAAGAAGAACCGGTGAAAAAGGGAAAGCCTCACCGTCCTGCTTGCGTGGATGAGTTGCTAGCGGAGATTCCGGTACCTCGTGAAATTTATTTCCAAGGCATCCGTGACACTCAAAAAGGGGAGTTGGGATGTTTTGCGGCGGGTTTGACGCCGGAGGCTTCTCCTTTAATAGGGTTTCGCCTGATGCCCGAAAAAACCGAGCTTACGGTAAAAATCCCGCCCCTCCGAGCTTTGAAGACTAACTCAGATGTTCAGCTATTGCTCCTGAGCTGGGCTCTCGGCCCATTCTGGAATACGCAGCGCAATCAAATGGAAGCCCGTGTGGTTCCTGATCATCTTTGTCAGCTGTGCATTGGGGAAAAGAACATGATCCCTAGGAACGTACATGAAAGCGTTCCTGCAGTTCCTCTCTGGCCGGCAGACTAAGACCCAGGCGTTGCCCCTTGGCGAAGCCAAGACGTTGCCATTGGCGCAGCCAAGACGTTGCATGACTCGAAACCATAGGTTAAGGTCCACTCCGCGAGGTAACTAACCAATGTCCGTGTGGATTATTCTAAGCTGGGTTTTTGTTCTGATTCTGACCGCAATCAACGTCGTGATTTTCATGAAGCTCAAGAGCGCCAGCGAGCAGATGATGAAGATGGCTTTCCCGAACGCCAAGAACATGGGCGACGCCGTCGCTCAAATGCAAAAGATGATGGGCGGCATGGGCGGTATGCCGAACATGGGTGGAATGGGCGGAATGCCGCGCGGAGGCTTTGGCGGCGCTCCAGCTCGTGGCGGACAAAACATGGACGCTCAGCTCAAGCAAGCCATGGAAATGCTCCGCAAGGCCCAAAAGAAATAAGCTTTCTTTACGCCCGAGCACTCAGCACGCTTCAGTGCTGACTCTCGCGTTACTCGCCTGACTTTTCTTCGGGCGCGTTCTGAGCCGATTTTTGAGCCGATTCTTTAGAATGATTTTGGGAAGCTCGCGCAGTTCGCCGAGCTTCCTTTTGTTTTTTGGTGAGCTCTCTTCTCTTATCGAGAAGACTGCCGAAGACCTTTTTCAGTCCGGCCCCGGTCTCAGCTGGCTCTTTCAGTGCTTCGAGAGTTTCCGCAATGGACTCAATCGTTGAGAGGCACTCACGACGAGGCTCTTTTCTGAGCTCTTTATAAAGAGACTTGTTTGGAGAATTGAGAACGACGCGCTTGAGTTTGAGCAACCAGGCGTTACGCCACCAAAGAGCTTTAGCCTGGCTCCAGGTTCCATCGAGTACAACAATGCCGTCGAGATCTTTTTGTGTGATGGGCTGATCGACGAGCATTCCCTTTTTATCTACAAATTGAAGCACCGGCGGTTTGGTTGCTGGCGGGCCATTGAGTTTGACGCCGCTTCCTAAGTAGAGAACAGCCCAGCGCGAAGGGACTGCTTCTTTTCCCAAGGCAGCTTTCAAGTTCGGCCAGGAAAGACCGATTTTAAGCGTGGAGTTGGGAAGCGCAAGATGCGCGATGCGAGCCGAGCCCAGATCCTTATCTGGCTCTTGAGGGTGCTGAAGAATCAGCACATGCAATCGGGTCTTAAGCGGCCGAATGCTTTCACAAACACAAAGATCTTGAGCCTTCTCGCAGCGGGAGCAATTTAAGTCAGTAGTCATAGGAATGGGGGGACTCTAGCATACCCGAGGTCTACGATCTCCTTTATTCTTTCATAGTTTATTTAATCCAGTTCTCGCCTCGGGCAGCCACGATCCAGTGGCCTAACATCCTGATTCCAAAGGGGCGAGCGAGCTGGGACACTCGCTCCGTGATTTCCTGATCAGGCAAGGAAGGGCTTAAATCCCCGGACGGATGGTTATGAACCAGGATAAAACCGTGAGGTCTGAGGGCCAGCACGCGGGCAAAGAGCTCCACAGGCTCAATGTTCACATGCGTTCTAACTCCTTGCTCGACAATGCAAAGCTCGCCCACTTCGCCTGTCCTGTAGCAGGGGATAAAGCCCAGCCATTCCTGGGCCTCAATTCTCCTCTCCAAGGGGATGCGAGAAAGAGCGGTTTGAGCCACCGCCATGAGCGATTGAGTTTGTGCGGTTGGCGAATATCGATTTCGAGTTTCTCGAAAGAGCGCATAACGACGAGCCAACTCAAAGGCAGCAAGAAGCCTGGCCTGACTTGCGTCTCCCAATCCTGAAAGTCCTTCCAGGTAGGCATCACTGGAGACTTCCATCGCCAGAAAGAAAGCTCGCAATTGCTCGGATTCATCCAGTCCTGATCCCGGACGCTCTAAGAGATCTTGCGCAAGTCCCATGCTGCCTTTGCCTTTGGGTCCTGAGTTTAAGATGAGAGCCAGGCATTCTCGAAAGCTCAGTGAGCGCGCGCCTTTCTCCAGGCATCGCTCACGAGGACGTTCAGTTTCGGGGAGTTCGCTCATTTTCATTTTCGGGTCTGGCTTAAAGCAAGGGCTGGGCCTGGTCTGGTGCGAGTTTTACGCAAGTGGGCGGCGGAAATGGGTGAGTTGGGCCGAAGTTTGGACTTTTGATGTGGAGCCGCGTACTCAGCCATCTTTAGGGATATTTGCTGCATTAATTGAGTGAAATTCAGATCTCATTCCGTTTTCAAGCTTACACACACATTTGAAATTTTGAGCATAATCGCGCGAAATACCATTGCCCCTGTGCTATAAGCATCTGCGTGAGAGCGAAAAAAGATTCATTCCTTCCAGGCTTTGAAAAGAGCTCAGGCGCAAGCCATGGCGGCGAACTTTCGCGAGGAAAGCGTAAAACCCTTCGTCCTATTGACTCAAAGCAAGCTCTGCATGTTGTTTTGAGATCATCAAAAGCTCGCGGAAATCTCTCAATGCTTCATCCTAAGCATTGCAACGCGGTTGAGAAGTATGTGCAAAAGACCGCTCAGCGTTGGGGCGTCCGGATTTACCGGTTTGCAAACGTTGGTAATCATTTGCACCTTCTCATTAAAGTGCCGTCGCGCTCAGCTTGGAAGAGTTTTTCTCGCGAAATTGCTGGTGGAATCGCTCAGATCGTCACTGGCGCTAAAAAAGGCGAAGCGCTCAAACGTCATTCAGATGCTTCTCTGCCTGAGAGTGCGCAGCGTGGGTTTTGGGATCATTTGCTCTTCACTCGCATTGTGAACTTTGGACGAGACTTCAAGATCGTGTCCGCTTATTTGATTAAGAATCTCTTTGAAGCTGCGGGTGTACCGATGCGCAAGCTTCTTGCTGCTGGACAGAGGATCCTATTTATTGATCCAGACGGGCTGATCTCAGGCGCGCCTTCGTAAAAAACTTAAATCTTGGAGTTGCGAACAACGGTCGCGCGCATCTCGTCTTTATACTGGCGAATGCGATCTAAGATCTTTGGGTTAGAAGTTCCGAGCATTTGCGCGGCAAGAACGCCTGCATTCCAGGCGTTTCCAATGGCAACTGTTGCGACGGGAATGCCCTTGGGCATCTGAACGATGGAGTAGAGCGCGTCTTGGCCTTGCATCGGGCCCAGAGCGACTGGAACGCCGATGACTGGGAGTTCAGTGTACGATGCAGCCATTCCTGGAAGGTGAGCCGCTCCGCCTGCGCCTGCGATGATGACGCGGATCCCTTTTTTGCGAGCGTTCTCGGCATACTTTGCCACTTCATGTGGCGTGCGATGCGCGGAGACCACGGACATCTCGTAGGAGATTCCAAGCTCTTGAAGCGCGTCTGCCGCGGCTTGCATCGTCGGGAGATCCGATTGGCTTCCCATGATGATTCCAACAACGGGAGCAGAAGAGCTTGAGGTCTTTTTAGAGGATGGTTTTTTGGATCTCATGTCAGTCTTTTCGCATATTCAGAGCCTCAATCCACTGTTTTTCACAGGAATTGAGTTCTTTTAAGAGCTCTGCAAGGCCTTCAGCTGAGTCCGCCGTGCCATTGAGATGCCCTAATTTTCTGCCGGGGCGGATATCTTTTTTTCCGTACCAATGCAGTTGGGAATGAGGACCTGCAATAGGCAGGGATGCCTTTGAGGATTCACAGGAAATGCCAGCGGGGCCAAGCAGGTTGAGCATGGCAAAAAAGGGCGCAGCTGCCGCAGGATGTTTCAGCGGATCAAAGAGAGGGAGTCCCAAAATCGCGCGCCAGTGATTCTCAAACTGACTCACGGGAAAAGCGTTTTGCGTGTAATGGCCTGTGTTGTGAACGCGAGGCGCGATCTCATTGACCAAAAGCTCACCTGAGCGTGATTCAAAGAACTCGATCCCGAATGATCCAACCAGTCCAACTTCGTGAGCGATCTTTCTGGCGGCTTCTTGGGCTTGATCCTGAAACTTTGCCGGCACCCCAAGATGAATCGCAGGACCCACGACTTCTTTGCAGATTCCGTTTTCCTGCTCACTGATCACAAGCGGGTAGGTGACAGACTCTCCGCGAACCGCAACGCAAGCGTCGTTGCGAACCGCAACGCAGGCAATAATCGCAAGCTCACGGATGAAGTCGACCTTCTTTTCCGCGTAAACAGGGATGCCTCGGGACCAGGCGGACTCGACAAAGGGGATGGCAGCGGCAAGGTCATCGGCTTTGCCAGCGTGAACGACTTTCACGCCTTTTCCATCGTAACCCTGGCGGCTCCATTTCAGGACGGTGTCGCTTGCGAGTTGCTTGAGGGCAGACGCGATCTCTTGAGATGCGTTTGCGCCTGTCTTGAGCTCAACGAAAGGAGAGGTTGCGATTCCCACTCTCTTCAGAAGCTTTTTCTGCTCAAGCTTGTCCTGAAGGATCTCGATTGCTTTCAAGCTAGGGAAAAATTTGGAATCAGGAGCTGAAGTCGCTGCTCTGAGCTTTGAGCAATCGACAAACTCGTTCTCAAAAGCGATCAGTGGCACTCGGGCTACAAAGGATTTGAGCTGGTCCGCATCGCTGATTTTTCCAACGACGGTTTCAACGCATATCTCAGACGCTGGACCATCGGCATCGTCAGTAAAAACGATGGGCTTCAGTCCTAAACGCAAAGCTGATTCGGCTAGCATCCTTGCTAGTTGGCCTCCCCCGAGAATGCCAACTTCGCAGGGCTTCATGCTGGCTTCGTCCCCGCAGTCGTCATCAGCTTATCAATGAGCGCCTGATGCTCGGGGATTCCGATTTTTCGGCCCACGTCAGCGATCATGACGTCCTTATAAGGATGCAGATATTCTTTTTTCAGAGCCTGGATACGAGCTTCGCTTTCAAGAACAATCTCTGGATTGAGCTTTCCTGAATCGAGGGCTTTCATCAATGAAGCGTAAGCGTGGCGAGCGGCTGTTTCGGTGCGATAGCAGAGAAGGTCGCAGCCTGCTTCGATCGCCATGCGAGGAGCGTCCTCCGCGCCGAAGTGATCGGTGATCGCTTTCATTTCCATGTCATCGCTGATGATGATGCGGTTATAGCGAAGTTCTTTGCGAAGGATCTCGCCCAAGATGAAAGGCGAGAGAGTCGCAGGAACTTTTGGGTCAACCTTATTGCAGATGATATGAGCCGACATGACCATCGAGCAGTGAGATTTGAAAGCACGGATAAAAGGCTTGAACTCGCGCTCGCGCATCACATCCAGGGTCGTATCAATTTTTGGCAGGGCAAAGTGTGAGTCAACGGTCGTATCGCCATGTCCTGGAAAATGCTTCACCACAGGCTGAACACCTTGAACAAGATGTCCGCGAACCATGGCGGTGACCATCTTGGAGACAATGTCTTCATCCGTTCCGTAAGAGCGAGCGCCAATGACTGGATTTTTTGGATTGGTGTGAATGTCTGCAACGGGGCAGAAGTTCACATTGATCCCGACAGCGCGAAGTTCTTTCGCGATCATCTCGGAGATCTCAAAAGCCAACTTGGGAGAGTCACAGGCCCCGATGACTGCGGCCTCAGGGATCTTGGTGAAGCCTTTTTTGAAGCGCTGAACTTTTCCGCCTTCGTGATCCACGCTCACCCAAAGTGGCAGACCTTGGCGGCAGCTTTGAACCTGGTTCACCAGTTCCGCGACTTGCGCCGGGCTATCATAGTTGTGAGAGAAGAGGATCACTCCGCCGATGTTTGCTTGTGAGAGAAACGATGAGGTCTCATCGGATAATTCGAGTCCGCTGAACCCGACGATCAGGAGTTGACCCAGAGCTTTCCGTGCTGCTTCAAGAGTGGTCGACATATTGAATTAAGATAGCTGAACTTTTGAGGTTTTTCACGGTTTTTCACCGCTTCTCAAGGATTCTCTCGGAAAGGATCTGAAGAGAGAGAACCGTCAAGGTGAGCGGGATGCCGGCGGCAAAAGCAATGTGAGGCGCCTCAAAGAGATAGTCTTTGCCGGACGCAAGCAGCGATCCCCAGGTCTCCTGGCCAATCGGTGCTCCGACGCCCAGAAACGATAAAGTCGCCTCTGCCATCAATGCTTGAGCAAACAAAGTTGGAATTTTGACTGCACAGATGGAGCGAAGCATCGGAACCAAGTGGCGTGCGAGTATCCGGCCTGGGCTTGCCCCCAGACTCTCGGCTGCTTCAATGAAGGGCTCAGATAGAACCTCACGCGAGCGAGCATAGATGAGCCGGATAAAAGGTGGCAGAGTTCCGATCAGAAGTGAGGCGAACAATGTTCCCCAACCTGGACCGCGGATTGCTGCGATCGCAAGCGCAAGAAGGAGGGATGGAAACGCAAGAAACGTATCCAGAGTTCGTAACGGAAGAAACCGTGCTCGAGCGGGGAGGAGGGCAATGCAGGCTCCGATGAGGACACCCATGGCACAAGAGACTAAAACAGAAGCAGTCGCAAACGATGCGCTGGTGAGGGACGCTCTTAGAACAAGAAGCGTGAGGTCTTTTCCAAACGAATCAAATCCCATCCAGTGTCTTAAGTCAGGAGAGGCGAGACTTCGGGCGAGCATGGGCTCAAAGTAAGTTTTGGGAAATATTTCTGCGATGAGAGCGGCCCCGAACCAGAAGAGCAACCAGGCGGCCGGAAGCCAGCGCGACATTGCCGATGGCTTCATCCTTCACTCCGAATCCTTGGGTCAACGAAGTTTTGAGCCCAGTTCCCGAGAGCGTTCCCCAGGAGAGCGGCAACCGCTGCGATGAAAGCCGCGCTTTCCACCACAGGATAATCGCGCCTGAGGACTGAGGTGATCAGCAGATCTCCCATTCCGGGCCAATCAAAAATGGTCTCTGTGACAAACGCGCCGGCCATCAAGCCGCCGATTTGTGTTCCAAGATAAGCCAGCAGCGCGCCTGAGCAAGGCGCAAGCCCATATTTGAGCAAAACTTTCCATTCAGGAATCCCGCGCGCACGAGCTCCTGGAGCGGCGCCTGTCTCCAATGTTTCACGAACCCGCTGGCGAATCAGGCGAGACCAGAGCCCGGTGAAACTCAATGACAGAGTGAGCGCAGGAAGCAGGATGTGATCACCTACCGGAAAGACGGGAATCCACACGCATAAGATCACCATCAAAAGTGGACCGATCCATGGGGCTGGCATTGCGCTCACGATCGCGCCATAGAAAGTGCAGAGGGGATCCGCGATGCGTCCGATGGAAGTCGTGGGATCAGCAGCCGAAAGTCCCAGGCTCACGCTCAGCAAGATCATGAACACGACTGAGAGTGCAGTGAGCTCGAGAGTCTTAACGGTGCGATGAAACAAAAGGGGCGCGATGGGTTGGCGTGTTGTGATCGAGATGCCCAGGTCGCCGTGCGCGGCGCGCTGGATGTCAGAGCCCAGGGCTTTCCAGAAGGGCTCATCCAGATGGAATTCCTCGCGCAGGATTTCGCTGGATAGAGGTGTGCCCGACTCTGCAATCAGAGTGTCGAGTGGGTTGCCGGGAAGCGCGCGAATCATGCCTCGAGTAGCCGCAAAAATCGCCAACACCAGAACGACAGTCGTGGCGAAGCGAGTCAGCCAGTTGAATTTTGCATTTGCCGACTTAGATGGTTCCATTGAGGAATTTCTTGGCGATCTCTTTCTTGGAACGAGTCACGACGATTTTCTGCTCAGGCATCTCGATGCGCTCGGCAGCGCCATCGGCGTTGACCCACCACCAGGAACGGATTCCGCGTGAATCGACACGGATTTTCTTCAATCCTCCGGCACGCGCGATCTCGTCTGGTTTCTCGACTTTAATTTGACCTTCCATAGGAGCAAAGCCCAGCTCGATATTGTCTTCCATGACGGTCTCAAAGTTTCTCATGTCGCCCTCTTTGAGCGTTGGAAGTTGTTTTCCAAGCCAGTAGGGAAAGAGAGCGGAGAAGAAGACCTTGGAGGGGATGCTTCTTTGGACGATTGGGAGATCCTGGCCTCCGCGCTTGATTCGGACCGACAGGAACTTTCCGTCTTTGACGTTTCCATCAATGACCGTTTCCGTGGTTCGGTAGACCGAATGGAAATTGAAGAACATCGAGGAGAGGGAGGCGCTGTTGGCGACGACTCCCAGGTCTTCCCGATTGATGTAGTCCTCTTCCTGCTTCCAGAACTCGTTTTTCAGAAAAACCTGGTTGCCATTGTCACGAAGCTCAACGCGTTCGTTGTAATAGCCGTAGTGAACTTTTCCCGCGATCGTGACGGTGTACCACTCATCCCATAGGGTGTTCGCGTTTTTTGGCGATGCCTGAGGCTCTCTTTGAGCAGCAGCAGGGGGTGTCGATATTTTGGCGCTTTGGGCTTTGATCTTCGAGTTGGCTTTCACCGCGAACGCGGCCTGGCCTACGAGCGAAATGGTTAATATCGAAAGTGTAATAATGTAATAGTTCCGATGGGTTCGCTTCATACGTTGGGCGGCCTTTTAATGGTACAATGGTAGTTACAGACATTATCCGGCAGGTCAGGCTTTTCCCAAAGCGCCTTTTATTAAACGTTTATTAAACTGAGTCGGGAAAAAGGCCGAAAGAGAAAGTGGAGACGTATGCCAAACATACAAGATACCGCTGATTTCGTCCTGACATTTGCCTACGGCCTGATTGGCCTTGGGGTGTTTGTCGTCGCGCGCATGCTTTTGCAGGAGCAGGAAAATCGCGCTGCTCAGGATAATCTGGCCATCGGTGGTGAGCGCAAGGCGTCCAATCGCCTCGTTAAAATCACTCGTCCATTTTTTACGCAATACGTCGTTCCGATGATCCGCGGGAAGTCTTACTGGGACGACAAGCGCAGGCACTACAAACGAAGACTCATCGCAGGAGGCCTCAAAGAGGAGCTGACCGAAGATGAGTTCATCTCATTCAAGCTCTTTTTGATTCTGTTTTTCCCGCTTGTCGGCGGAGTTCTGAAGGCTGGCGATTTCCTGGATCTTCCGGCATGGGTGATTCTGGCATCCGGTGGAGCAGGCTGGTTTTATCCCGACATGTGGGTCAAATCACGCGTTCAGGAAAGGCAGAAGCTGATCCTGCGATCCATGCCTTTCATCGTGGATTTGCTGGCGCTCTCAACCGAGGCAGGTCTGGACTTTGTCGGCGCGATCGGAAAGGTCGTGGCTAAGGCCAATCCGAGCCCTTTGGTCGAGGAATTCGGGCAATTGCTCAAGGAGCTTCAGGTGGGTGCGTCCCGTGCGGAGGCCTTGCGCGAGATGGCAGCCCGTATCGACATGCCTCAGATCAATTCTTTCGTGTCAGTCCTGATTTCGGCAGACCAGATGGGTGCCCCCGTGGGCAAAGTGTTGCGCCAGCAGTCGGAGGCCATTCGTAATGAGCGAATGATCCGGGCCGAGAAGGCAGGCGCTGCCGCGTCTCAAAAAGTCATTCTTCCACTAGTTTTGTTTATCATGCCTGCGGTCATGTTGATGATCTTCGGGCCTTTCATCCTGGGATATTTCTATCCGAATGGATCGAGCTAAATGACTAAACTCCAAAGATTACGAGTAATTACATAAAATTAATTGAATGAGAGACCCTCTAAACTACATCAGCCGAGACTCGCTCACCACAGAGGTCGCATGATTCGTATTCGATCCCTAAAAAATCAAGCGGTTATTGCCGATAAGTGCTTTGTGGCGACTCGTTTTTTTGATCGCCTCAAAGGTTTGATTGGAAAGAAGGCGATGCCTTCGGGGGAAGCGATGCTGTTTCCGTCGTGCAACGACATCCACATGTGGTTCATGAGCATGCCGATTGACGTGGTCTTTCTGCGTGCTGTGAATCGCGAGCGCTCGCGCTGGACGGTCACATCCGTTCGTCGTGGCGTTCGCCCATGGAAAGCGCTTCCAGTGCGTGACGGAAAAGCATCCGACACGCTCGAACTTCCGGTCGGAACGATTGATCAACATGATATCGCAACAGGAGACGAACTATGTATCGACTGACAGTCGTCTCCGGACCAGGACGCGGTACCGTATTCCGTATCAACGAGGGCGAGAACACCCTTGGACGCCAGCTCGGCAACACGGTTGTTCTTCCATCGACTCAAGTTTCAAAGCGCCACTGCGTGCTCGTTGCAAGCAATGGCAAAGTTCTCGTCAAGGATCAGGGAAGCGCCAACGGCACCTTCGTCAACGGATCACTTGCCTTGAACAAGCAGATCAAATCCGGAGACCGCATCGGGGTCGGAGAGTATATTCTCGAATTGACGGCCGCGTCTCCCGTCCTTCAGAGCAATAACGTGGCGCTTCAGAGCGATAACGTGGTTTCGCTTTCATCAAGACTTCCAGTTCCATCAGGAGCTCATTTGGATGCGGGTGTCGGACTATCAGCAGGGATGAACGATTTTGCCGCATCGACAAGCTCAGGACAGGGTCCTGAAGCCGCGCCAAAAGATCTCATCGGCAAGGCATTCTGGGCATTCGAAAACTACGTCATGCCGTACTTCTACGGCCTGAACCTCAAGAGCGAATGGCGAGTGATCTGCGGCGTGGTCTTTGCCGGCTTTGTCATCGTGAACCTTCTGGTCTCGGTGCAGCCGCTTCTGGATGGCAACACCCAGGTAATCATGCGAGAGTCGATGCGTCGCGCTTCATTCATGGCCAAGGTGATTGCTGAGAAAAACACGCCGATTCTGGCCAGTGGCAATGAGACCCGGGCTGAGATCGGACTTCCCGGTCACTCGGATGCTCGAGACACTTCGCCGGACGGGATCCTGCTTGCAGCCCTGACGGATCTGGATCTTCGCATCATCGCGCCCGCTCAGAGAATCAATCAGTATCTGCTCTCGGGGCAAGAGGCTAAGCTTGCGAAAAAGGCGGCACATTTTTATCGTGAAGGAAAAGAAGGTGGCATTCAGGTCGTGGCAGGTGAGACGGTCATTGCCGTTGAGCCCGTCAAGGTGGTTCACGGCGGAAAGAACGTCGTGGTCGCCATGGCCATCGTATCGCTGGATGTCTCCACAGCAGTGATGGGAATGGGCGAAGTGGGCCTGATCTATTCACAAGTTCTGATTCTGACCGCGCTCGTTGGAATGCTCGCTCTGTTCATCATGTATCGCATGACATTGAAGCCTCTCCAGATTCTTGGCGAGGATATGGACAAAGCACTCAAGGGCGAGATCACGCAGGTCACGCATGAGTTCAAGTGCGAAGAGCTGAATCCGCTCTGGGATCTGATCAATTCAGCGATTCAGCGTATCCCACGCGGCTCAAGTTCCGAATTGTCTGCTGCAGCCGAACAGGAAGCCAGTCCAGAGCAGTTTGTTGCTCCGATTCAGGCCACGGCAGAGGCAACAGGAGCCGCGGTTGCGGTCTGCGGCCCGGATCGCCGTGTTCTCTTTGTCAGCAGTGCTTTTGAGAGAGTGACAGGGATTCGCGCGGATTCGGCAGTTGGCCAGGAGTTCAGCAACCTGGGCACGGATCAATCGACGGGAGCTATGGTGCAAGAGCTCTTTGATCGAGTGACGCCAGGCGGAGAGGCCGTCACTGATGACAAAGAGTTCAGCGGGGTTCAGTACCAGTTATTTGCAGCGGGATTTGGCACGCCAACTGACAGTGCCCCTCGCGCATACGTTTTGACGGTAGTTTCAAAGGGAGAGTCATAAAAAAGGAATTGATGAAATAATATGGGAGCGGCCTTGAAGTTCAAACAAGCGCAAGTGCCTCGGCAGCAGGGTGAACAAGCCCGGCTGAAAGTAATCCGAGGACCAGATTCCGGGGCGATTTTCATCGTCCAAGGAACTCGTGCGTCGATTGGCCGTGGTGACGAAAACGATATCGTTCTCACGGATCTCAAAACTTCTCGCCAGCACGCTGAACTTATCATGACCGCAACCGGATGGTCGGTTAGGGACCTGGGAAGCGCAAACGGGATTTCCTGCAATGGCCAGGCAACTCGCGCAAGCGCCCTCCAGACCAAGGATACGTTCGGACTTGGAGAGACTCTTTTTGAATTCATGACCCAGGATGTTGCAACGGTTGTTCTTCAATCGCCTGCACCATCCGAAAAACAAGTGAAAGCAGAACAGGCGGAGCTTGCCGCTCAACGGGCAAAAATCGTCGCGATGAGCAAGTTTGGCGGACTCGCAAAGAATCAGCCAAAAACGGATGGTCTTCCTCCGGTCGAGCGTCGTGTTTCTACTCCGGCAGCTCCTGCTGCGAAAAAAGAATCTGATCCAAAAAAACTCATCATTATCCTGGTCGCTTTGGCGGGAGCCTATTTCCTGATGGATGGTCCGGTTAAAACCAAGATGACTAAAAAGCGTCTGGCAAAGCAGACCAAGCAGGATGAGGTCATCAACAACGACGCGGATGATGAGAATGTTCAGATCGAGAAGACCGCGGAGATGTTCTACTCCGAAGGTTTCCGTGAGTACAATCGCGGTAATTATCTTCGCGCCCGCTCTCAGTTTGAAACCGTGCTTCAGATGATGCCGACCCATGTCATGGCAAAGCGCTATCTCGAGAACGCAAACAAAGCGATCGAGGATGCTGTTCGCCTGGCGCTGTACACGGGACGCCGCGCCGAGTGCTCTGGAAAGATTCGCATGGCTAAAGGCCAGTACGAGCATGTTTTGCGACTTCTTTTCCGGGACCAAACCAATCCAGCTTACTTGCAAGCCAAGGATCACCTGGAGCAACTGGGTAGCAAAAAATCGAGAGGGGAGTGTAAGGGCTGATGAGCGCTGCACCTATTCTCACGATTTTAAAGGATGGTGAAACGGTCCGCTCCGTGCCGATCGAGGGTGACTCCTTGCTCGGTCGCGACGAGGGCTGCGTGATCCGTCTTGAGGACCGCATGATCTCGCGCCAGCACGCGCTTTTCAGAAGAAAGGGCGATGAGATTCAGGTCGAGAAGAAAAGCGAATTTGCTCCGCTCCTTGTGAATGGCTCAGATTGCACTCAGGCTGTTCTGAAGGAAGGCGATGTCATCGCAATCGGCCCGTATCTCATGAAGCTTTCGCTCGGTAAGCAGCAGTCCGCGCCGCAATCGGTTGCGACTCCTTCGATTCCTGAGGCCATTCCTGAGGCAGCACTGGATGTTGCGGCTCCAGGAATCTCGCTTATTGAGTCTAATGATGCCAATGCGAGCGCTCAGCCGCTTTCCTTGGAAGCACCGGCGCTCGATTCCCCTCAGGATCTTGAAGCTCTTCCAGATCTTCAGCCGATGTCCGAATCGGATTCTCCTGCTCAAAACGGTTTGAGTCTTGAACCTCCGTCCACGGATTCGTCCGAAGGAGTAGTTTCGCTCGAGCCTGTGACGGACTCAGTCCAGAGCGAGGTCTCTGAATCCTCACAGTCTGAGTCTTCCGAAAACGGCGGCTTCTCTCTTCAGCCGCCTGCCGCAGTCGATAGCCTTGAAGATCCAACGCGGATTGTTTCGACAAGCGGTCCTCAGTTCAGGCTTTTCTTTAAAGCAGGCGATGCGAACGTTCTCGAGTACCAGATTCAGAAAGATGAGATCTTCATCGGTCGCGGAAAAGACTGTGACGTCGTTCTGACCGACAAGAAGGTATCCAGGAAAAATACTCTGATTTTCCGCTCCGGAAATCTGATTTCTGTCAAAGACCTGGGCTCCGTGAACGGAACCTACGTGAACGGCAAGAAGGTCACTGAGGTCGTTCTCTCGGGCGGCGATAAGATCAGGATCGGTGAAGCGGAGTTTGAGTTCCGAGCCGATCAGCCTGGATATTCCGAGCAAGAAAAGGATTTCCTGGCGGTTCCGCCAATGCCTGAAAGCGCAGGCCCGGTTGAGCTTCCTCCATTCCAGATGGATGGGGATGTAATGCCGATGCTGGGAGTTGCGGCAGATGGCGTGATGGCGGCCCCGCCTCTGATGGCGCCAGAAATAGCAGCGACCGATCCTGACGCAGGCATTGCGGGGATTGCGGGAATCGCTGGGGCCTCCGCTGGCAAGAAAAAAGGCCTGATGGAGAAGTTCCGTGCGCTTCCAAAACAACGCCAATGGATCGTCATTGGTCTTGTGATCGCGTTTGGATATTTCTTCCTTCTCGACGAGGATGATCAAGTTCAGGCTCCAGGCCAGAAACAGGGACAAGTTAAAAAAGGCGCAAAGAGCAAGAAGAAGGGCGCTAATGGCGAAACTGCTGAAAAAGAAGAACGCATGGCTCGCCCTTTCTCGGCTCTGAGCAAGGAAAAGCAGCAATTTGTCCGGACTCAGCACAAGCTTGCTTTCGAGTACTTCCAGCACCAGGATTTTGCCAATGCGCTGGCAGCGATCAAACCGATCTTTGAGTATGTGGATGACTTCGAGGATTCCCGCGAAATCATGCGGTATGCCGAGGACGGTATCCGTCAGATGAAGATCATTGCCGAGGAAAAGGCCAAGAAAGAAGCTGAAGAAGCCAAGGCTCGCAAGATCACCGAGCTGCTCAATAAGGCTCGCGAGCTGATGAATAAGAAGAAGTACGCTGATGCCTCTTCGATCTTTAACGATATTATCGTGATTGATCCCGAAAATGCCCAGGTTGCCCAATGGCAGGCCAAGATCCGCGAATACGAAGAGGATCAGAGAATTGAGGCGCAAAAGAAGCAGGTCCAAGTCGAGATCAATGGTCAAGCTTGGGCTGTCTATAAAGAAGGCGTTGTGCTTCATCGAGAAGGCAAGCTGCGCAAGGCTTTAGCGGTGTTTGCGAAGGTGAAAGAGATTGGCGCAGTCGATGCGCGCCCTGCGCGTCTGGCCAGTGAGCAGATCAAGAGCATTCACGACGAGATTCAGACTCAGCTTGAGCCGATCTTAAAAGAAGGAAAAGAGAAAGAAGACTCGCAGGACTTTGTCACTGCGATGGCCTCTTACAATAAGGCACTCTCCATTGAGCCAGGCTCAGTAGACGCCAGCCAGGGCTTTAATCGTGTAAAAACGATTCTCAATGAGCGGGCTAAGGCTCTTTATACCGAAGCGGTCCTGGCTGAAAGCTACAGCGACTTTGCGACGGCAAAGAAGAAATTCCAGCAATGCTCTGAGATGGCGCCTCAAGACAGCGTTTATCGTGAGCGAGCGACGCGCAAGCTGGCCCGGTATTTCAAATCGGATGAAATGGCGCCTTCGGGCATGTAGGATGATACCAATGAGCGAAAATCACGAACTCAAAGTCCAAGCCAGCGCCACCTTCCTTCATGCGGGAGCTCGTCCGGATCAGGAAGACCATGCTCTGATCCTGGAAGATAAGCGGATTTTTGTCGTTGCGGATGGTTTCGGAGGTCCAGTGCCAGGAGCACAAGCCTCTCAGACCGCCTGTGATGCGGTGAGAAACTTTCTCTTCAAGGAAGCGGGCGATCTGGATGCGACTCTTCCGTTTGAGCTCAGATCCTATTTTTCGCTCGCAGGCAACGTGCTCTTCAATGCCTTAGTGCATGCGAACAAGAAGGTTAAAAAACTCAACAAGGGCAAAGACGTTCATGAGAAGGGCGGCGCTTCGGTGCTCGCTGGCTTTATGGATGGGGACCTGCTGGCGATTGCAAGCGTAGGTGCGTGCTCGGCCTGGTTGTTCCGTGAGGGAGAAGCCCGCGAGCTTGTGATGCCTCGGACTTACGCGCGCCTGGTTGATCCTTTTCATCCTGATCACCACGCTGATTTTCAGGTGCCTCTCATGGCCATGGGAATCTCTGATGATCTTGAGCCAGAGATTTTTGAGTATCGGATGAAGCCAGGCGATTGGCTTTTGTTTCAGACCGACGGTTTGACATCCGCAGCTCGTGAAACGATTGCAACTCTTCAGACATTAGGAATTTCTTCCGGCCGTCCTCCACGCGAGGCGATCATTGAAGCTCTAGAGATGCTCAGGCAGGGAAGTTATCTGGATAATGCCGCGGCTTCGATTGTGATTTTTTAGTTCTTATACTCACGCGCGTACAGGCTTATACTCACGCGCGTAGGCTTACTTTATTCGCTGATTCAATCAGTGTCCGATTGCAGTGGCAGCGACTGAGGGATAGAAATTCTCCTATAGCGCACCGCTTCTTCGCGCGAAGAAACGGTGCGGCAAAGTCCGCGAGTGAGTCTTTGGTCTGAAATTCAGTCGGTATTTAAGTCACGTTGGTATGCTAGTCCGAAAACCGGACCTGCATAAACTGAATGATCATCCGGGGATGATCGATGACAAAGCTAAGAACTTAGGCTCCGTCATCTCATCCATCGCGTAGCGTACGCCTTCGCGTCCCTGGCCACTGTCTTTGACGCCGCCATAAGGCTGATGATCATAACGAGTGGTAGGAACATCGTTCACAACAAGCCCGCCCACGTTGAGCTCGCGATAAAGCTTCTCAATCGTTGGCCAGTGCTGAGTGAAAACGCCGGCCTGAAGCCCATAATGACCGCTGTTCATGACGGCAATCATCTGATCCAGCGCTTTATAAGAGCCAAGTGTCATGATCGGTCCGAAGATCTCTTCCTGAACCAGTGAGGAGGAGTAGCTTTGAGCATTTGGCAAAGTCACAAGAGTTGGAGGCACAACCAGGCCACCGTTTCCAACGGCTACGGGCTTCCGAGACTGGATTTGCTCGGCGCCAACAGGAGTGTTTCCAAGCTCCTTTTGAATTCTTTGCGCTGCCGCAAGATTGATCACGGGACCTGAGACGACGTCAGGGTTGGAAGGATCTCCAAAGGCAATGTTTTCCGTCACTTCTACCAGAGCCTTCTCAAGCGCACCCACCAGCGACATTGGTGCCACAACGTTTTGTACGGAGATACAGGATTGACCTGCGTATCCAAACGCGCCACCTGCAATTCTCTTTGCAATCGCGGGAAGGTCAGACTGAGCAACATCATCCATCACGATGGCCCAGGCATTACCACCGAGTTCCAGTGTAACGGGTTTATCGACCGCTTGGGCGCGAATGAGCTTCCCGACGCGGGCAGAGCCAGTAAATGAGACCATCTTGATCTCAGCTGCACGTGTGAGCGCCGCGGTCGCTTCATCGTCTGCCAGAACAACCTGAACAAGACCCTGAGGTGCTCCGGCTTCGGCAAAGAGCTCAGCAAAGCGCAAAGCCGTGAGCGGCGTCGCGGGAGATGGCTTAATCAGTATGGAGCATCCCGCAGCCACAGCAGGTGCTACTTTATGAGCGGTAAGATTCAGCGGAAAATTAAAAGGCGTAATGCCCAGAATCGGGCCGCGTGGGAATCGTCCAGCGATTCCAAATCCGGGGCGGCCTCCTGCGGTTGTATCGATTCTTAAAAGTTCGCCAGAGAAACGCTGAGCTTCGGCGGCAGCCCATTGCAAGACACCTAAGCAACGCTCGACTTCAACGCGTGCGTAGCGGATGGGTTTTCCTGCCTCGTCCTGGATCAAACGAGCAAACGTATCTTGTTGCTTAAGAAGCCTTGCAGCGACGTCGGATAAAACGCGTGCGCGCTCATGACTGGAAGAATTGCGCCAGGTCTGGAACGCCGAAACTGAGCGATCTAAAGCGGAGCGAACTTCATCAGTGGATGCAAAAGAGAGAGTGTCAATCGCTGCGCCGGAAAAAGGATTCTTAACAACCAGTTGCTTCATAGTCTTGATCTCCAGTCTGTTTGAGACGGGGCTTTAAAACTTCAACAACAAGGCAAAATCAGGACCGGCTCAGAGCGGCAGATAAAAAAAGGGACCCTTTCGGGCCCCTTTTTGATCAAATGTGAATCGCGCGCTTATCCACCGCGAGAGCGGCCTCTTTCATGATCTCAGAAAGAGTTGGGTGAGCATGCGTCGTGCGAGCAATGTCTTCAGCCGCGCCGCCAAATTCCATGACGGCGACCGCTTCTGGGAGCATGTCGCTGGCGCGTGCGCCCACGATATGAACGCCGAGAACGCGATCGGTCTTGGCATCAGCGATCACCTTCACCAGGCCTTCAGTCTCATCCATCGAACGAGCGCGACCGTTTGCCGAGAATGGAAAGGTTCCGACTTTGTACTCGATGCCCTTAGCTTTGACTTCTTCTTCGGTTGCGCCAACGGTTGCTACTTCTGGCCAGGTGTAGACGACGTTTGGCATGGCTTCGTAGTTCACGTGGCCGGATTGGCCTGCCATGATCTCAACGGCTGCAATCCCTTCTTCTTCGCCTTTATGCGCAAGCATCGGGCCTGCAACGACGTCGCCCACGGCATAGATGCCAGGAACGTTCGTTTGGAAGTGAGAATCGATTTCCACTTGGCCAAGCTTATTGGTCGTAACACCGATCTTATCGAGACCGAGTCCTTGAGTGGTAGGCTTACGTCCTGTTGCAACCAGGATCTTATCGCATTCGATCTGAGACTTGGTGCCGGACTTGATCTCTTCAACTTCAACCACCATCCACTTGCCCTCTTTGCGCGCACCCAGGCACTTGGTGCCCAGACGGAACTCGAGACCTTGCTTCTGGAGCGACTTATAGAGCTCATTGGAAACCTGGCGATCGATCGGAGGAAGGATCGTGTCCATGAACTCAACGACCGTCACGCGAGCACCAATGCGCGCCCAAACGGAGCCCAGTTCAAGACCAATCACGCCGCCGCCGACAACAACGAGGTGCTTTGGCACTTCTGGAAGGGATAATGCTTCGGTGGAGCTGATGACGTTCTCACCGTCAAACTTGAGGAAAGGAAGCTCGGTTGGAACGCTTCCCGTTGCGATGAGCACGCGAGGAGCTGCGATCGTGCGGGAGCCGGCTTCGCCCTTGGCTTCCATCACAAAGTTATCGCCTTCTTTACCAACGAAAGTTCCCAGTCCAAGAACATGCTCAACTTTGTTCTTCTTGAAAAGGTAAGCCACGCCTTGGGTGTTTTGGCGGACAACACTGTCCTTGCGCTTCATCATTGCGCCCAGGTCGAGCTTGATGTCGCCGATCATCACGCCGTGCTTGGAGTACTTGTTCTTGGCCTGGTAGAAGTGCTCGCTCGACTCAAGAAGAGCCTTGGATGGAATGCATCCCACGTTTACGCAGGTGCCGCCCAGGGTCTTGTCTTTTTCGATGCAAGCGGTTTTGAAGCCAAGCTGTGCAGCGCGGATTGCGGCGACATAGCCTGCAGGGCCAGCGCCGACGACGATCAAATCGAAGTTATCAGTTGCCATTTTTTACTCCGAAAGCCGCTGTGCGGCTTTACTGCTTTGTAAGAAGCTAAATAAATTCCGGGCCGCAGATGCGGCCCGAAAGAGATTCAAAAATTAGAGTACGAGATTCAACTTTTCAGGATTTTCGAGGAAATCCTTCAAGTGAACCAGGAACGTCACAGCGCCTTTTCCGTCGATCAAGCGGTGATCGTAGGAGAGAGCGAGATACATCATTGGACGGATTTCAATCTTGCCGTTCACAGCCATCGGACGATCCTGGATCTTATGCATTCCCAGGATGCCGCTTTGTGGAGGGTTCAAGATTGGGGTCGACATCAATGAGCCGTAAACGCCGCCGTTCGAAATCGTGAACGTGCCGCCCGACATATCCGCAATCGAAAGCTTACCGTCGCGAGCCTTCAGTGCGAGCTCGCCGATCTTCTTTTCGATTTCAACGTTGGACAGCTTGTCTGCGCCGCGAACAACTGGAACCACCAGGCCGCGTTCCGTGCCGACAGCAACACCGAGATCCACGTAGTCATGATAAATGACGTCGCGGCCGTCGATCGATGCATTGACTTCAGGAATGAGCTTCAATGCTTCAACGCATGCGCGGCCAAAAAGAGACATAAAGCCAAGCGATACGCCGTGCTTCGCCTTGAATGTGTCTTTGTGTTTCGCGCGAAGCGCATTGACTGCAGTCATGTCGACTTCGTTGAAAGTCGTAAGAATCGCAGCCGTGTGCTGAGCTTGAACGAGGCGTTCCGCGATACGAGCGCGCAGGTTCGACATTGGAACGCGGCGATCGCCTTCACGGAGTGGCATTGAAGAGGCAACCGGAGCTGGCTTTGCAACTGCCGGAGCAGAAGCAGCAGGGGAGACGGATCCAAAGTTTCCGCCGTAGGATGCTGTGTGACTGTGTGCCGATGGCTGAGCGCCAGCGGTGGCTCCCAGAACATCTCCCTTGGTTACGCGGCCACCTTTTCCAGTGCCTGCGATCTGATTGATATCCACACCGGTTTCAGCGACTGCCTTGCGAACTGCTGGGCTCATTACTCCGCTCGCGCCAGCGCTCGACGGTGCTGATGAAGCAGGAGCAGAAGGAGCAGCTGCCGCAGCCTTAGGAGCTTCGGCCGAAGCGGTGCCCGTTGCGGCGTCATCGATCATTCCGATCACTTCGCCGACAGGAATGCGCTCGCCGGCTTCCTTAAGAATCGTCAGTGCGCCAGTGGCTTCAGCGACGATCTCAACCGTTGCCTTATCGGATTCGATCTCAAGCAGAAGCTCGCCGTTCTTGACTTGAGCGCCGTTTGGCTTTGCCCATTTCAGGATGCTGACTTCAGTGATCGATTCGCCAACGCTAGGGGCCTTTACGTTATGTTTCATTTCTTAGATTCTCCAAATGCCGCTTCAATGAGGGCTCTTTGTTCTTTCTCATGGATTTTAGCCGAACCGACTGCAGGCGAGGCTCCGATCTCGCGTCCAACGTAACGAATTGGACGTCCCACTTTTTCTTCGAACAGGCTGTAGCCGCCCATCCAGGTATTGAAAATGTAGCTCCAGGCGCCCATGTTGCGTGGCTCTTCCTGGACCCAGAGGATGTCCTTGGCGTTCTTGAAACGACCCAAAACCGCTGCCAGTCTTTCGGCTGGGAATGGATAGAGCTGTTCCACACGAACAATCGCGACATCCGTGATCTTCTTCGCGGCACGCTCAGCGGCGAGATCGTAGTAAACCTTACCGGAGCAAAGAAGGACGCGCTTCACATCAGATGCGTTCTTGATTTCGGTATCATCCAAGACTTCCTGAAAGCCTTGATCGGTGAAGTCCTTGAGCTCGGAAACCGCCATCGGGTGACGGAGCAAGCTCTTAGGCGACATGACAACGAGAGGTTTTCTGAAGTCGCGCTTCACTTGGCGACGAAGCGCATGGAAAATCTGCGCAGGCGTCGTCAAGTTAGCGACGATCATGTTGTTGCGTCCGCAAAGCTGAAGGAAGCGCTCGAGGCGCGCGCTCGAATGCTCAGGGCCTTGTCCTTCAAATCCGTGTGGAAGAAGGAGGGTCAGCCCGCTCATACGCTGCCATTTCGACTCCGAAGAGGAGAGGAACTGGTCGATGATGACTTGAGCGCCGTTTGCGAAATCGCCGAACTGAGCTTCCCAGATCACAAGCGACGTTGGATCCGAGGTGGAGTATCCATACTCAAAGCCCATGACAGCAGTCTCAGACAAGTTCGAGTTATGAACTTCGTATTGAGCCTTGCCGGTAGCCACTTGGTTTAACGGAGCAAAAGTTTCGCCCGTCTCGTAATCATTCAAAACAGAGTGGCGGTGAGTGAAGGTTCCGCGCTCAGCATCTTGTCCGGTAATACGGACAGACGTGCCTTCATGAACCAACGAGGCATAAGCGAGAGCCTCGCCGTTCCCCCAATCGATTCCTTTGCCTTCTTCGACGGCTTTCAAACGAGCTTCAAAGAAGCGTCCAAGCTTTGGATGGATGTTGAATCCAGCAGGCATGCGATTGATCTTGGAAGCAATCTCTTTCAAGGTTTTCTCAGCAACCGCAGTCTTGACTGGCTTCCAGTTGTCTTCTTCGGTGCCTCTCTTAAGACCCTTCCAGCGACCTTCGAGCGTCGAGACAAATGGTTTTGGAGCTTCAGCCTTGGTGCGTTGCTGAGCTTCAGTGAACTTTGCCATCAGCTCATCGACGATGCCTTGAGCTTGCGCTTCAGGCACAACGCCTTCGGCAGCGAGTTTCTTAGCGTACACTTCGCGAGGCGACGCATGCGCCTTGATCTGCTTGTAAAGGAGAGGTTGGGTGAACGACGGCTCATCGCCTTCGTTGTGGCCGTGCTTACGATAGCAGATCAGATCGATGAAAACGTCTTTCTTGAATTTCTGGCGGTACTCAGCGCAAAGGCGCGAGACGTACCAGACTGCTTCTGGATCATCCCCGTTGACGTGGAAGATCGGAGTTTCGAGCATCTTCGCAACGTCCGTGCAGTAAGTGGTCGAGCGAGAGTCCTTAGGAGACGTCGTAAAGCCCACTTGGTTATTGATCACGATGTGAAGCGTTCCACCCGTCGTGTAGCCTGCGAGCTGAGAAAGGTTCAGCGTCTCGTAGCAAACACCTTGGCCTGCGAAAGCGGCATCGCCATGGATCTGAACAGGAATGACCTGCGTGCGATCCTTGTCTTCGCGGAAAGCTTGCTTTGCGCGAGCCATACCTTCGACTACAGGATTGATGAACTCCAGATGGCTAGGATTGTATCCGAGCGAAAGGTGCACGGACTTTCCTTGGCGGGTCGTGAGATCCGAGGAGTAACCCATGTGATACTTCACGTCGCCTTCGCCCATGGAGGTGTCGGCTTTGTAAGCGCCTTCAAATTCGGTGAAGATGTACTCTGGCTTTTTGCCGTACAAGTTCACAAGAACGTTCAAGCGACCGCGATGGGCCATGCCGATCACGAATTCTTTTGCGCCAAGTTCTGCGCCCACTTCGACCATGCAGTCGAGTGCTGGAATGACGGCTTCGCCGCCTTCGACAGAGAAACGCTTCTGCGCCACATAGCGGGTGTGGAGGAAACGCTCAAAGGTTTCGCTCTCACTCACGCGCTTCAAAATGAACTTGCGAGTCTCTGCATCGAGGTTTGCGCGATTGCGAGTGGACTCCATGCGCTGCTCAAGCCAGCGGCGCTCTTCGAGGTTCTGAATGTGGGTGAACTCTACACCGATATCGCCGCAGTACGTTTCACGAAGGCGGGCGATGATGTCGCTGAGTTTTGCTGGGCCCATTCCGATGAGCTTTCCAGCGTTGAAAGTCTTGCTCAGATCCGCGCTTGTCAGTTCAAAGCGCGAAAGATCCAAAAGCGGGTGATTGGCAGGCGGCGGAACGAGCGGGTTGATGTTCGCAAGAACGCGGCCCATCTCGCGGTACGCATTGATCAGGTCAGCGACCTTTGCCTCAGCATTGAGATCCATTCCTGCGGCAGCAGCTGCAGCCGTGGCTGTTTGAACTGCTTGAGGTGCAGCATGTCCGTTCGGAACAGCAGCTGGCTCAGGGCTCTCAGAGCCAAGCTCCATGCCTTCGAAGAAATAACGCCAGGAAGGATCGACCGAATTTGGATCCGCGAGGAAACGATCGAATAGCTCGTCGATGTATCCAATGTTGCTGCTCTTTAAGTAGCTGAACCGGTTCAGAAGGTAATCCAAGGAATGCCCTTTCATTTACAACGGCTAAGGCCGGATGTCTCGAGTCGCTCAAAAAACTGAGGCCAATACTTATTTATGGCCGTAATTGCGGCGACTTGAAACTCGAATCGAATCGAAAAGTGAGTTTGTTTTAGGCTGCCGAAAAATAGAGGTCAAGGTGATATTCAGCGGAAAATAATTCGAGAGATAGAAGCCTGTCGAGGTGTCGTGACGTATCGCGTTATGAGCTTTGTTGACTCAGGACGGTCCCTTAGATGCAAAGCATGGATGAGATCTGGAGAGTGCGATCTTGATTGATCGTAAATCCCTTGGCCATTTGACAGGATATGGGGCCCGGGGGAAGGAATCGGGAGCTCGCTTCTGCGCTAGGAACAAGCCAGTCAGTGACTTGGGTAACCGAATCTACTGCAATGTTTTGTGCGTACTGAAGAGAATTCGAATGGGTATTGTGAGAATAATAGTAAGGAGCATTGCTGATTGCTAAGACCGTAAAGTGAGACGTGTCAATGGTTGTACCGCCTATCAAGGACGCAAACGGCGCAGCGCCAGGGGGAGGGCTGCTTGCGTCCGGCATGCTTGCGGTGGCTGGATACGCATAATCGACGCCTGTATCCATCTTTGGATCGTGTGTGCAGTTGGTTCCACCCGCCTGCCAGTTGACTTGTAAACAATCACTCGTACCATTCGGGCCACAGGAATTTATGGTGCCATGCGACAGAGCTGTAAACCCAACATAGAAGTAACGATTGCTGCCTTCAGGGGAGTATCCGATGTTGGCCAAACAAGCGGTGTAGGATCCGTTTTCGGCAGCAAACGACTTCTCTGCGGAATAGATCGCAGAAAGCGCGATCTTTGCTTCCGTGGCGCGAGCTTTGATGACGAAGCCCTTGTAAGAATTCATGGAGATGGCGCTCAGTACGCCCACCATCGCAACAACGACCATCAGCTCGACTAATGTAAAGCCCTTGTTTTTTCGATGTTCCACTCTTTAATTATGAATGCTTTTTAAGATTCTGCCAGGACAGTCTATTTCTGAACGCAAATTTGCAGATCCATTTGCGGACTCGAAATCCACCCTGAATTTGTGTACTCATTTAAAGAATGAAGCTCATTTCCTGGAACGTGAATGGTATCCGAGCCGCTCAAAAGGGCGGTTTTCAGCAATGGTTTGCCGATCAGGCAGCAGATGTTGTCTGTATTCAAGAGTCAAAAGCTCGTCCTGAGCAGCTGGACGAGGCATCGCTTCATCCCCAGGGCTATCATTCCTATTGGCACTCGGCCGAAAAGCCCGGATACAGCGGCGTTGCCATTTATTCGAAGAATGAGCCACTGGATGTGAAGAACGGAATCGGCGTTCCCGAGATTGACCGCGAGGGACGGGTCATTATCGCCGAGTACAAAGATCTCACGGTGATCAATTCCTACTTTCCCAACAGCCAGCGCGACCATGCTCGCCTGGACTATAAGCTCATGTTTTGCGCCAAGATGCTGGAGTTCTGCGAATCGCTCCGCAAACAGGGAAAGCAAGTCGCTCTTTGCGGTGACTTCAACATCGCTCATCGCGCGATCGATCTAAAGAACCCAAAATCCAACGAGAACAACGCAGGCTTTCTCCCGGAAGAGCGCGCGTGGATGGATCAGTTCACGGGGCATGGCTATATTGATACCTTCCGCCACTTCAACCAGGAGCCGGGTCATTATACATGGTGGAGTTACCGGCCGGGAGTTCGTGAAAAGAATATCGGATGGCGCTTGGATTACTTTGTGGTCAATCCTGAGTGGAAGGATCGCTTGAAATCGATGGAGCACCAGCCTCATGTTCGCGGCTCGGATCATTGCCCAGTTCGATTAGTTCTGAAGTTCTAACGTAAAAGCTAAAGTCACAAGACGTGACGCAGTCGGTCGCAGTGCTTAGCTCTGAAATTTCGTGGCAGGAGTGACACGGTTTCTACCGTTCTTCTTGGAATGGTAGAGCGCCTGATCGGCAGCTTCCAACACGGCTTCTGGCGTTTCGCCATGATCTGGAAACACGGCAACTCCGATGCTCACGCTGATTCGTCCCAGGGGCTGATCTTTGCCATGAGGGAACTCATGCTCAGCGATCCTTGCACGAAGTCGCTCAGCAAAAATCATGGCACCGTCCAGATCCGTTGCCCGGCAAAGAACCGCAAACTCCTCGCCCCCGTAACGGGCGGGAAGATCGGATTTTCTGGCCTCAGATTGAATGACTCTCGCAAGCTCTCTTAAGAGAGCATCGCCTGCGGGATGGCCATTGCGATCATTGTAATGCTTGAAGTTATCCACATCGCAGAAGACGATCGCGTAAGGCTCGCGATTTCTAAAGCAGCGATCATGCTCGACTTGAAGCTGGGACTTGAACTGGCGGAAGTTTGAAAGCTTCGTCATCTCATCCATCGTGGAGAGCTCTTCCAGTTTCTTGTTCAGCGCCTGAAGCTCAGCCATGTAGCGCTGAGCTTGCTCCTGGGCTTCGACCTCCTGAGTGACGTCTCGCCCAATGATCTGCATCACCGCATCTTCTTCCACGTTGCCTACTCGAAGCCAGCAGGCCACGACTTCCAGCGTGAGAAGGGTCGAGTCCTTAAGCTTCCACCGTGTCCTGAACTTTTTAGGAGCATAGGAGCGCTTGGCGATTCGAAGATGCTTTTCAAAATCAGCGCGAACGTCTTCGGGAACCCAATCGACCAACGCGCGACCGCTCAGGTCTTGAAGCGTCAGCCCCATTCGCAGCTCAACGGCCGGATTCACATCCAGAATGCGCAAAGTCTCGGGCGCAATCAGGAAAACGAGATCATTCATCCGGTTGAAAAGATCGAGGTATCTCGCGCGTTGTGAATATCGACTAGTGTCTGTTTCAGGGCTCATTTTAAGGCTGGGTCACTTCACCGTGGTGATTTCGATTGAGTCTGCCGAATCCAGCAGGATCTGCGGATTGGCCTGGTTTTCGCTGACTTCGTTGAAGGTCCCGGTCGCTTTTACCCGAATAACCTTGCTCACCAGCTTATTGCGTCCGTTGGTGTACTCACCTGAATACCGATCCCAAGCATTCTGAAGCTTTTTTCGAATCTTGGCAAACTCTTCCGGCGAATCAAAATTGACCAGCGTGAACTGACGGCTTAGCTCACCCGAAGGAGTAGGGAGGAGTTGCTGAACGGCAAAGACATTGAAAAGAATCTCAGGGCTCTTGGGGAAAAGAATGAGCGCGCCCTCGATCGTTCCCTTTTTGCCGTGAATGGATCGAATCGATTCGATCACTTTGAGAGGCTCTGGATCTTTTTCTTCCAACGAAAGATGGAGCGGTTGATCGGGTTCGTCACGAACTCTGAACTTGAGCTCAACGATATCGCCTCGGAATAGGCCTTGAGCAAGCTTCGCGTTCTTCACGTAAACCGGAAGGACCACGTCATTATATTCGACCACCAAAATGTGGCCATCACCTGCAACCGCATGCACTAGAAACGGCGCGCTGCTTTTTCTGGCAAGGTCCGCAGGCACGCTTGCGCCGTAGATGTGGTCTTCCATCGGATATGGGTTTTGGTACGTCTGGATCACTTCAATGGAATGAGCTTTGATATGCTTTTGCGGGCTTGGGTTCTTCAAAAACTCGCCCTTCACGCGGATCTTGTCGTGGCGTTTGAGGCCCTCGAGCTGACGAGTGATCGCAGCATCTTCGGTAATGAGCGACATCTCTACATAATCGAAGAAGTCTCCAGGATTTCGGTAAGTGAAGACGTAATATCCCGGAGCTGCAAATCCTCCATGGATCCAGCCTTCCACGCCCGTCGTGGTGAGCTGTTTCTCAATAAGCGCCATGTCGACGCCTAGCGCCGAAAAAGATACTAAAAGTGCCGCCAACGCAGAAAAGATTCTCAGTCTCATGTTCTCGCTTATATATGTGGCGTTCCAGCTTATGCAAATAGATACTCTGATCGAGGCGGCCCTGCCGCTACGTGTGTTATGACGGAAGGGTGCTGAATCATGGAAAAAAATCGCCTGGAAGCCTTTAGCGACGGAGTGCTTGCAATCATCATCACCATCATGGTGCTCGAGCTCAAGGTCCCGCATTCGGAAGATCTTCAGGCCCTGATCCCGCTTTGGCCCGTAGCAGTAAGCTATGTTCTGAGCTTCATCTATGTGGGCATCTACTGGAACAATCATCATCACATGATGCAGGTCGCTCGAAGCGTGAACGGGAAGGTTCTTTGGTCCAATCTCCATCTTCTCTTCTGGCTATCGCTTCTTCCTTTCACGACGGGATGGATGGGGGAGAATCATTTCGCGCGCTGGCCCACCATGCTCTATGGCGTGAATGTCTTTGCCTGCGCGATCGCCTATATGGTTCTTCAGAACACCTTGGTTCACCACCATGGCCCAGACAGTCTTTTGGCTCGAGCGCTCGGACGAGACGCTAAAGGAAAGCTCTCTCCCGTGCTTTATGTCTGCGGAATTCTGGCTGCCGCAGTAAACCTTCCAAGTGTTGGCTTTGGCTTCTTTGTGATTGTGGCTTTGATCTGGCTTGTACCGGATCGTCGAATGGAGCAAGCGCTTATGGAAAAGAAATCAAAAAGCCATACCTAGGCTTGCTGTCCAGATTCTCTGGCCAAGCGTACGATAAGCGGAACTCGTTTCGATTCCCCATGTCCCAACATTTGCGCGGAAAGCCCCGAGATGAAGTGAGGATTCTCCACCCCAATATCCTCCGAAGAACCCAGCAGTATTCCTCCATGAAGCAGACTGAGACCAAGATTTATCCATTCGAAGTCCTGCACCAAGCATCGAACCGATCTCGGGAAAGCTTTGCATTCGGTGCGAGTAATCCCAGACGTCGGGCAGGATGTCGACCGGGATGGGCTGCGGACCCGCTACCGCAACAATGCCCGCCTGCGTCTGACCCAAGGCCGGAATGGGGTGAGTCGCATCCATTTGTCCCTTCCAGCGAAAGGCGAAATAACTAGTTCCTTCGACCACGTCGAGTGATGAGGGGGATACGGCAGTTTTGAACTCGATCTCATGTGCACTCAGTCGGGGTTTGATCTTCCAGTCACTGGGTGTGAAGGTTTTTGCGAAATCTTGGCTCAATCCGAAAAAGTACAGGTGGCCGCTTCGAATAGGCAATTTATCGATCAGATCGGTACTGAATGCATCAATCCGCTTCTCGTAGCCAGACCCTCCGATGAGCCCAAGGCGCGTATGAAATCCGGTGGTACTTTCTTGACCTTGAAACCCGACAGAAGCAGCCCCCGCAAGGATTGCATTGGCATGAAGCTCAGGGACGACAGGATTTCGGACCAGCCCAAACGCGTCAGCTTCGGTGCCGACTTCGATCCAGATCTTTTCAAGGAGCTTGCTGGATTCAAATCCATTGATCCCATCCACTCGCACTTTCACGGTGCTCAAGGCTTCTTCGTAAGTTCCGTACTTACGCTGAAGAATCTCGTTGATGCTTTCAAGATCACCTTGGGCGCTCTTCACGTCATGCAGAGTTCCCCAGACATCCCTGGACTGTCCGTAGAAAACGCTTACTGTGGTCCGTTTTGAGCCTAAGAGGGAAGGCTCAGCCGCAAAGCAGACACTTGAGATTCCAAAGGTGAGTGCGATCCAAACAAAGCTCCAATTCATCCGGCATCTCATGATCGCAACATCAATGCCATGGGTGCGATAGGCACGGCTCAGACTTTCTTAAAGGATTTCAAGAAGTCCCAAACGCGTCCCCTGGCGGGACTGTCCAAACCTTGGTCATTTGTATTGAAACGGCGCCCGAGCGCGTGGGTAGCAAGCGTAAAAGCCCAGGACTTTCAACCGCCCTTCCGGGCATATGCCTTGCTTTATGGGGAGGCGGAGTTGTTTGTGCCGAAGTACTGGTTACGATCCCTATTTTTGCTCCTGATGATGTTGGTCGCTGGTTGCGGACAAAACCAGACGGACCGAAGTCGTATGGATCGTGCCATCAGTCAGATGAACAATCGTCAGTACGAAGACGCGGTTGCAAGTCTTGAGAGCATGTATGCTGAAAACCCCACGAACTCCTCGACCGCGCTTCTTCTTGCTCAGGCTCACCTGGGCAAAGCCAATTTTGAGATGATGGATTTCATCGGAAGGATCTCCGCCGCGCAGACTCCGATGCCAGTGAATGAATACTGGGTGGATCAACCCCAGTGCGATGATGGTCCCATCAAAAAGATCGCCGGATATGACATCCGCTGCCTGATCTTCAGGCTCATGAATAATCTCCCCGACGCCGAGCATCCGAGCTTGATCCGCGCACGAAATATTCTTCGAACGGCATTTAAAGATCCATCCCAGACACCAAGCGACGCGAACTTTCTCGCGGCTTTAGTCGAGTTCAGCTCCGCATTGTATCGCCTCAAGCAGTTAGGAAAGTCTGAGTCCAAAGTATTGCTCGAAAAAGAGCCTGCAAATATGGCTTTGGCAGATGCGCAATTCAAGCTCGTCTCCCATAACCTCAAGCGGTTTCTTGTCGAGGTCCAGTTTGGCTTTAAGCGAATGCGCTACTCGTACGGCAAGTTGGCGAGCTTCGTGAAAAACATGGATGGAAAGCCCATGGTGACGATCGGGGATCGCACGCTCATGTTCAACGATAATCTGGATACGGCCGACTTGCTGCGATTCGCCTCCCTTGTTGTTCGCGATAGAGCAGAAGGCCTGGATCAGCAGATTGACGATGTGGCGGAAAAAGGCATCCGCATCGTCGGAATCAAATACATGCGTCTTCTTGCCAGACTGGATAGGGGCTTCTTCAATCGCGACCAGTTGGACAGCCTGACGATTTTTTGGAAATTCAACCATGCTTTATCGCAGATTCTTGAAGGGCTCGCAGAAAGCGATAGCAAGGACTTCAAATTCAAGCCGGCGCTCTTGCTTTGGGACAAGCCTCCAATCATCTTTCATGAATTTCGAGATGCTCTTGAAAAAGGTTGGGCACAGGAGACCGTTGTTCCTCTCTGGAATTACTTTCTGGCGACACGCGAGCGGTGGAATGAGCTGGGACATATCATGGATGACTGGGGCAAATGGTTTGATTATGAGCTGACGCTGGGACAGAGAAACGATCTCAAGGCTTATCTTCGGTACGTGATCAAGCATGATCCCCGTTTCACCAATCTGCCTGAGCGGATCCGAACTGAAAGTATGGAGAAATATGGCCAAGACCTGACCGAAGCCATACTCCAGGCGCTCGAAAAGGTTGTTCAGGGGCAAGTCCGGCAGATCAAATCTCTCAATGAGGATCAGGCGTTTCACGGGCGTCAGCTTCGATCGAGAACGGCAGCCTGGATCAACGAAAATCTATGGCACATTGATTTCGTTGAGTAGCGAATTTAGATCCTCAGACCGGGCCGGCCTCTTCAATTTTTTCTCAAAAAATCCGATCAGAGATTAATGTTCTCTGTTCCGTCTCATAAACGAATCGTGAGAGAAGTGATAGCAGCTTTTGCTATGCTTTTAGTTGACGCAACTAGCAGCTCACCCGTCCATGCCGCTCAATGCGTGCACGATTATTTGACGACGGTTCTTCCGCTACTGGAGCAAACGTATCTCCGGGCGAGAAAATCATTGCAGGTCGGATTTGTCCCTATCAGTCGCTACTCAGAACCAAAAAACCTGTCGAAATGGGGTTCAGAGCTGAGAAGCTCTGAGGTGGGAGAAATCAGACGGCGTGATCTCGCTCCCAAGCATTGGCTCTCGAAGTGGGTTAAAAAAGTGAACTCTCAGGGAGGGGAGGTGCGACTTCTGCAATTCGAAGAGTTCCAGCCAAATCCGCAGATGCAGGACAAGTGGAAAAGGATTCATGAGTTTGGAGCCTATTTCAGTTCCGATCCAGAAACGAAAGTTCCTTACATTGCCATCTCATCCGCAGTGACACCCGATACTTTCGCGCATGAGTTCGACCACCTGGAAAAATGGATTCGGAAACGAAACGATCTTGTGAGCAATAAGCGCCTCGATCTTCAATCCGCCGGCGACGAAGCCACAAGAATTTTCCTTGATGACGTGGACGGAAAGCGGTCCGCAGAGCGTACCGCAGTCAGAAAAGAG
>JBJMMA010000227.1:0-20594 GCA_045805065.1 Bdellovibrionia bacterium
ACATATTGGAAGATGCTCTTGCGCTCGATGTGCTTGAGGAACGCTCCGATCACCAGAAGCCCCGTGAACATCGTCACGATGATCGCAACGACAAAAGAGAGCCAGCTTGTGTCCATCATGGGTTGCGCGGCATGAAAATCGATCTGCTGGAACTCATGCACGGTTTGAACGACGAGAAGAGGGGCAAGCGCAAAGAAGGCGAACTTGGCTGCAGCCTCGCGGTTATAGTTTCTGAACATCGCCGCAATCCAGGTTGCGCCCAGGCTCCCGATGCCGACAAAAATGGTGCTCAGTTGAACCACGCCCACAATGAGCGAGTCGAGCCAGTTCCAATCAAACATGCCTTTGTTCTTGCGGCTCATGGATTCTGAAAACGACAGAATCACGCTGAAGACGGCAAGTGACGCCGCGATTGTCAGAGGCGTCCACTCGATATGAACCACATGTTCCGTGAGCGCAGGACCTGCAATCAAGACCGGAACCGTTGCGATCAGGATAAAGAGCGGAAGCCGCTCGTCCAGGGTCATCGGGCGTTTTCTGAAGATCACGACCTGCAGGATGCAGGAGATCTGGCTTGCCCAGTCGTGACGGAAGTAAACCAGAAGCGCGAGCAGTGCTCCCAGGGAAAGCGCTCCATTGATCGCACCCGTTGCGGCTGGCCAGTGAGTGACAAATGGGAAGAGCTGCTGATGGGCTTCCCAGCTGATGGGAAGAAATTGAGTGAAACCACGCAGGATGGCGTAAACGATGGCTTGGAAAGTGGTCATATATGACCAATTTACCTGCGCCGGGGGCGAACGCAAAAGAGAAAGAGCGCTTAGTTAGCTTTCTCTTGAATCAAGACGTAGGGTTGAACAACCAGAGTCGAAAACCGCTTCCCAGGATTTTGCTCCCAGGTGCGAACCTGAGTGGGAGAGGGCTTGGAGAGAAGCTCGCGCCCGATCCAGTCCTGTACCGTTTTTGCGTCATCTTCGGCGATCTTGATTCCCACTTCGATGATGTTGAGATCTTGGGAGACTACAACGACTGCTTGCCGCTCGGCGTGGGGGGCGATCCAGTTCCACTCGGCTTGATCGAGCGACTCTTCGAGCGTGGTCTTCAAATCTTTCTTAAGCTGGGTCATCAGTAGTAAACTCCCGTGTTTTCATCGAAGAGACCAATGCCCAAAGCTTCTTTGCCACCAGCGCCTGCACTAT
Organism: Bdellovibrionia bacterium; assembly: GCA_045805065.1. GTDB lineage: Bacteria > Bdellovibrionota > UBA1018 > UBA1018 > UBA1018 > CAZCBS01. The sequence continues at coordinate 1,197 of JBJMMA010000227.1, forward strand.
TCGTCACATTGGCTTGGCTGTACTGTCCGCCAACCATTAAGCTTCCGGCGGAAGGTGATTCAATCGAGCTCACATAATTATTGCCGGTGTTGTACATATTGTACAGATGAGGGTCAAAGCCAGCATTGAACAGTCCTTGAGTCAGATCAAAGGCCATCAGTGATGAGCCGGATGACCCGTCCGCTAAGCCGCCGATGTAAAGATACCCGCCTGACGCTAGAAGAGCGTAGGTTTTGAGCATGCCTGACGGGAGGATGTCAGTCTGACCACTCGACCAAGTCAGAGAGGCGCCGCTGGTTGCGCTGATTTTCTTAATCAGTGCAACTGGGCTGCCACCTGACGTGAGGGTAGCAACTGCAAGGTCACCTGATGGAAGAAGGGTCATGGTTTGAACGCCTTGAGTGAGGCCTGCATTGCTCCAGCCGGCAATAGCGCTTGAGCCTGAGGTATTTAAGGCCACAAGTCCGTTATACGTTCCTGCGTTGACTATGTTAAATGAGCCTCCCACGAAAACGCGATCGGATTTGGCGATAATAGCGTTTACGGAAGGTGGGCCACTTGCTGCTGTGACGGTAGGCGTCCAGCTGCCATCATAGGTCAGGTTGCTCAAACTGAGTCTTGCCAATCCAGGGAGCGATCCTTGACCTGCCATGCTATTGAAAGTCCCGCCGACGTAAAGGGAGACGTTGTCTGAAGAGAGCGCGATCGTGTTTACGTCTTCACCTGAATAAGTATTCGGATGGACTTCATTTAGTAACGAAGCAGAAGCAGTGGATGTAAATTTTTTCACGCCTCCAAGAATAGAGTGAGCGCTATCCGCTTTGTAGCCTACGAAGATAGCCGAGCCATCTGTCGCCAGCGAAGTTCCTTCTCCCATGCTGCCAGTGGGCGCCCAAGCCGTTGGAGTGCCCGAGGAGAGATCGAAAGCTGCAATGTTGTTTCTCAGGTTACCTCCAATGGAATGGAAGTCTCCGCCGACATAGAGTCTGCCTGCGGCATCAGGAACAATAGTTTTGACTGAACTAAGTGCATTGGTATTAGCCGAGAATATCGCGCTGGCTGACGGTGCAGTGGACGGATTTGAGAACGCAATCACGCCTTGTTTGATTGGCGTCGCAGAAGTCACCGCAAATTTTCCTCCAATGTAAAGCATTGGAGTTGGCGTCAAAGTGGACAAGGCGAGGGTATTGATCGTCTCGCTGGTGTTTGCAGTAAACAGGTTGGAAGCCCCCGTGCCTGTCGCTAGATCAAAGCGATATACTTTTGGGCCAGGGCTGAAATTCACTGCCGCAAAGAGATTCAGACCATCGCTTACGACAGAGCTGACACTCATGGATCCGGTCATGATAGTAGGATTTGCGTTCCAGGTTGCGTCAGTTGCTCCGGTCGCGCCATCCACACGTGCCAGATGATTTCGTGTTGCTGAATCTGCAAAGGCTGTAAAGTTGCCGCCCAAGTAAACGCTTGAAGCACCATTGGAGAGGACGGCATTGACCATATTGTTTGGATCAGGATGCCAATTACCATCCAGCGCAAGAGGGCTGAGAGCGATTGCTACAGCATGTTGATGAGTGCCTCCTGCATAGGAGAAATAACCACCCACATAAAGACGATTCGAGCTAAGGCTAATGGAATTGACAAGTGGGCTCGCTCCAAACGTAGCGATAAAGCCCAGGTCGGCGGTAGTTTTAGTTTCTAAGTTAAAATCAGCCAGTGCCAATGCCGCATTGGCGCTTGCAGAATTGTACGTGAGTTGAGTAAAAGATCCACCTAAATACAAATGGGCACCATCTCGAAGGCAAGTATTGACTGCGCCCGTATCCAGCTTGATGACAAAGCTTTTATCCCAGGAGCCATCGCTTGCAATGTGGAGAACTCCAGCGTTCGTGAACAGCGTGCTTTCGACGCCTGTGAAAGATCCGCCTACATAGTAGCCGCCCCATCCATCAGGGGTAGCGCAATTCACGACTCCATTGATGTGAGCAATGTTGGAGCCTGCGATCGAGCCCGTGGTTTGAGAAAGCATGACGCCACTGTGGGTGTTTGGACCGATGTAATCAAATTTGCCTGTGACAAAAGTCGAGCCGTTGACAGTCTTTGAAGCGTTGACCGTGCCGGGGCCGGTTCCTGCGTAAACTCCCCAAAGATGAGTGCCATCGTCCGTGCCGTTGGAGCGTTTGCATTGATCGAACGCACGTTTGGCGGACGTGGAGCTATAGCTTGCTTTGATGGTTACACTGGCGTCGCTGAAAATGTCCTGGCGAGTGCTGCCAATTTCGTAAAAATGTCCAACGTTCTTGAAGTTAATGGCGCCATCCTGAAGCATGTCGCGAAAATTTGGGCAGCCAATCAGGCTCTTAACGCCAAGAATCTTGATCGTGCGGTCTGGGCCAGCTGGAACGACAAGATCGATCGATGCGTTTCCGTTAGGAACAAAACCACCTAAAATCGCAGGAGCGTCGGCAGGATCTGTACAGCTGACATTGGGATCAAGATTAATCCCTGGGCCATTCACATTCACTGCGAAACAGTCAAATTCAGATAAGCTTGCGGGATCCGTGTCCAGATTCGATGAGGTCGTGGGACTTGCCCAGGCCAGGCTGATCCACTCGGTCATGCTTTTCAGGATTGGGTTTTGGACGAAGTTTGCGCCAGGAAGCGCAATCGTCAGCGTCTGCTGCTGGCCATTGGATTTCAGCGAGCAGGAGCTTGCAATCACTGCAAGAGCGAGCACACTCAGGGTCTTGGATTTTTTCAGCGAAACGTACAACATAAATCACCGCCTACTCAATGGAATTGATTCTGATCAGTTCGTGGTAATCACCACTCGAAGTTTTTTGAGAGATCCTTGGGTGTTGATCGCAGGTTGATTGAAAATCTGGTTAGGTCCCAGTGCACCAGGAATATTGAGATCGATCGGGCGCACGGGAGGAGGAGGTGGGAGCGGAACTTCCGTAGAAGCCAAGACTCGATGGATTCCATCAGGAGAGGGAGCCAGGCCAGGGCCGCCGCTGCTTGCAGGAGATCTGCTTCCCTGACCGCCTTGATTGGAGTTTTCGACAATGACTGCCTTTTGGAAAGTCGTGTCGACGACTTTTGCCTCAGTGGCAATCGTTTTCATTTGGCCTGCATCCATCATTTTTGGAGCAGTAATAGCCGCGCTCCCCAGAGCCGTTGAGATCTGATTGCCGGCAGTCAGGCTTACGATGCCTGCGCTCGAAGGGTTGCGACCTGCGGTCATTGCGCTTGCATTGAAATCGTGTTTGCCAACGTCCACTTTTCCCTGAAGCACGGTGACTTCAGTAGAGGACTTCAGATTGGGCTCTTGTGACGCTAAAGCAGCGGGCGGCAAGGTGCCGGAGGTATTCTTCAAAAGTTTGCCAACATCCTTGAGATCGCTGACTTCGGATTTGACGACAAACTCGGTGCCGCGAACACCCATGGTTGCGCTCGGGGTTTTGACCTTGAACTTGCCTTTGCCTTCAAGCTTCTGAGTAACGGCTGCGCGCATGGTGCCATAGACCATGCTCACATCGACTTCACGATCGGCTGCGCCTTTCTTTCCTTTGAAGTCATCGATCTTGAAAAGAGCGGATGGGCCCAAGTCGATGATGCTCTTGTCTTTCATGAGGACTTTAATGCGGCCGTCGCTACCGGTATTGATTACATCCTTGATGTAGATCACATCGCCGGCCTTCGCGGTTCGCATTTTTGCCTGTTGCGCATCCGAGCGAAGAAGGACTGTTCCTGAGACGCTGACAATATCGCCAGCGGGTGCGCTCTCATTCGCGTCTGTTGCCCACGACGAAGTCGAGAGACAGAAAGGAGAGGCCATCAGGGAGATGGTTGTCAGGAAACTGGGTATAGAACGAAGTACGTGCCGCATTTTATCATGGTAAGTCGGCTCTTCCAGTCTTACAATTTGTGTCATGGGTAACACAGGGGGAAGAGGACTGAGACAGGCTTTAACGGGTCTAGCATCTGTGTCCTTTTTGTATCCGCTTATTCTCACTAGCGTGGCTTTCGGAGAGGAATCCCACCCCGGAATGAACGCAGAAGTCCTTTATTCTGAGGCTGTCATTGCTTTGAGCCGCAAGCAGACGCAGCAGGCTTTGGATACTTTGGACCAGCTTTTAAAGGAGTTTCCAAAGAATACCGAGGCTTTGGAGCTGAAGGCGCTGACCCTGAAGAACGAGGGCAGTGCGGATCTTGCGATTGAGTCTTATAAGAAGCTTATTCAACTCAAGCCAAGCTCCGAACGAGGGCCGTATCACTTTGAGCTTGGGATGATTTATAACCGTCAAAAAAATGCCGCTCAGGCGCGATACCATTTCGCGATGGCGCTCAAGCTCAAGACCAATCCAACGATCAGTCGGTTTTTTCTGGCCATGCTGAGCTATGAAGACGGGCGGTATAAAAACGCAGAGCTTCATTTCCGCAGAGTGGCTCATGACGATACAGGCGAGCTCAAGCTGATCTCGCATTATTACCTTGGTCTGATTGAGCTCAAGACCGGTTACTCCCTGGGCGCAACTCGCGATCTTCGTGAGGCAAGAAACCTTGCCAGCGCAATGCCTGAGAACAAGAACGCGAAAGAGATCATGACATCGTCCGATCAGATCCTGGCGCCTTTTGGAAAGCCACAATGGTTTGCCAACTTGGCGATGCTGGGCGGATATGATTCCAATATCTCCCAAGTGCCGACCAGTCTTGCGACTTCCAATCAGGTGTCAGGACGTTCCACCGCGAAAACGACGCTCTCTTTGGGTGTTGGGCACATGACCGCTCCCATGGACACGGTCCAATACGTGACCAATTATCGCTTCAATCTGAACAAGAACTTCAGCTCCGATACGCGCAATTATGAGTTTGCGACCAACACGCTCTCATTTTATGCCAATTTCCTTCCTTTGAACCCGACCCAGGGTGGCTTCAAGGTGGAAGGAAGCTTCATGTTTCAGAATCAGCCCCAGGATAATGCGTCGGCAACAGATGCGAACGCTCGTTATACCTACGGAAAGTATAATCTGAGCGCTGAAATCGGACCTTTCTTTCGGTATCAGCCCTCCCGACAGATCAGTACCGAGCTCGATGTTTATCTCAGGCCTCAAAAGTATTATCAGATCGATGGACAGTCGGGGACCGCGATCTTTACTCGCGCAAGCATCCGCTGGGATCTCTTTCAAAATTGGTTCAATCCAAGCGGATCTCTGAGTTACGAGAGTAATCACGCTAAAAGCGGGGATTATCGCGAAAACAGTATTGGAATCGGCGCATCCAACCTGTTCAAGATCACTCCTGTCGATAGCTTGAATTTCTACTTTGATTTCACTTCGACCAAATATCCGGAGTACTCTGCGGGATCGGTTCGTGCGGATAAAAATTACGCCTTTCGCTTGAACCATGCTCACACGATCAACGCGAAATGGACGCTTCTTGCGGATCTGACCTATACGCTGAATCGCTCCTCGGTTGCTGAGACTTATACCTACAACCGGCTCCAAAGCGGTTTGGGTATCAGCTGGTCGCTCTAACGGTAGAAAATAAAAAATTAACCCCGCTTGCTTGCCGTGTCATGCCTTGGAACGAGGTTTGCTTGGATTGGGAGCCTGTTCGTCATGGAAACCCAGTATGGGTAATAACGACGAACAATCCAAGGAAGGTCTAAGGGTAGTAATATGAAGCAGTTCTCTCGTATCGGGGCTTTGGTCTTATTGGGATCGGCACAAGTTCTGGCCGCTCTCGCTCTCTTCGGCAGCTCGGCGCCAGCCGCGGAATCCACTCCGGCGCCGTCTTATGTTCGGATCTCCCGAGCATTTTTCGAAAAACCTCTCCATGCTCAAGTTAAATTGAGCGCTCCTAATTCAACCGCTAGTTCAAACGGGTCCGATTCAAAAACTTTTGATAGCGAAGTGGAATGGATTCAATATCCGCCAACCACTCCCGCTCCTCAAACGAATAACTCAGAGTTGGGCCAGGTATTGGCGGATTTCAGAGACTTTGTCGCTTGTGCGGAAATGTCATCTCTGGGTGAATCCAGGCTTTGCTTCAAGGTCATGGCCGATGTCTCCAATCTCGGAGTGAATGACAACGAGATGACATTGCGTGGAGTGGATACGATCTCAACCGAGACCGCACTCTTTCCTACCGGCGCTCAATGCTCGGCTACGGCCTCACAAAATGCTGCGCCTACGCCAAGCGCGAGCACACCAGGCACCACCAAAACTGCAGCGGACGGTGGACCTCCATCGCGCTACAAACTGCAAAAAGCGACCGTCTCAGCCAACTCACTCGAGCTTGAGTTCAAGTACTCGGATGGTTGCGGACCGAACGTTCAATTGACGCTGACTCAGGTCCCATGATTTGATCATGGGACATCATGATCAAGCGGGTATACATCTTTCGACATGGCGAAACAGACTGGAACCGAGAAGGGCGCTTTCAAGGCCATCTTGATGTTCCGATCAACGAGACGGGGAGGAGACAAGCGATTGAGCTTGTCTCCCGTCTCGATGGCTCAGGAATCGAAGCCATTTTAAGCAGTGATCTCTCGCGCGCCTATGAGACGGCGCGTATTGTCGCAAATCAGTTAGGGATCCCTGTTTTCTCTCACGAAGGACTCCGAGAAGCGCATCTGGGTGAAGCCCAAGGACTTGTGCGCGAGGAAATTGAGCGCCGTTTTGGAACGGAAATCGCGACCAAATGGCGTTCCAACCAGATTAGTGATGCGGACATCTGCTATCCAGGAGGCGAAACCGGCGCTGCGATCATGAAGCGCGTGTTTGACGCCATGGAAGCCTTCTTACATGACCGCGCTTATGAAAACGTGGCGATCTCCACTCACGGTGGGGTGATTCGCAGGGTGATGCAGAGACTGCTTCCTCCGGGAAGCGAGATGGTTCCAATTCCCAATACGGTTCTTTATCTGCTAACTTATGATCTCAAGGAACGTCGATGGAGGTCTGCCTGATTTTTATGATTCGCACTTCAAAAAAGTACTTCAGCAAAGCTTTGATCCTAACGAGTATTTTTGCTTTCAGTAGTCCGGCATTTGCGGAGCATACCCGGCCGACCAATCCCAATGCGGTCAGCTTGGAAATTCTCGGTAAGACTTTTCTTTACACCGTGCAATATGATCGTGCAGTGACGGACGACGTCTTTGCGGGTGTTGGGGTCGGAAGTGTAGCGCTGGATTATCTCAATGGTACAGATGCGGGCAACTCGGCGGTTCTCGTTCCTGTTTATGCCGGCTATTACTTTCTAAGAGATCAAGGATCGCCGTTCGTTATTGCGGGCGCGTCCTTAGTCACGAATCACTCGGAAACCAGCGGGAAGAAAACGAACCTCGCCGGCCTTGAGATGGGCTCTAGTCAGGTTCTTCCGTTTTTCGGAGCAGGCTATGAAGTCCGCACGGACTCAGGCTTTCTCTTTCGCGTGACCGGATACGGTGAAATCGGTAAATCGCTCAAGCCTTGGGGCGGCGCTACCTTTGGATATGCGTTCTAGCGAATATGCGTTTTAGCCTTCGCTGGGCTTTATCTCTCACCGCTTTACAGATTCTTTTCATGCTAGCGCTTGCGCCAGGGACCTCCTTTGGCGCGCGCTATCTAGCATTCAACAATTGGGATAGCTTCCACTATCTGCATATCGCAGAAGGCGGATACAAGATCCCCACGGGCACGATCACTAGTGACGATATTCATGAAGGACGCGCCAATGTGGTTTTCTTTCCTGGATATCCCATGGCAGCGCGTGGAGTCTCGCAGCTCACGGGGCTTTCAGTTCCGCTCAGCTTGCTGATTGTCGCGCAGCTTTGTTGTTTTATTTTCTGGATCTATTTCTTTCTGTTGATGAAGCAGTTTGGATTGAGCGAGGAGACTGCACGAAATCGCGCGTTGTGCATTGCGCTCCATCCTGCGGCCTTTTACCTGGTCGCAGGTTATACAGAGACTCTTTTTCTTGTTGGCATGATGGGCTTTCTCTACTGGAGCAATCGCTGGCTCAAGGAGGGGGGAGTGGCAGGGGTGATTGCGGCCGCTCACGGCTTCGCCATGTCGATCACCCGGATCGTCTCTTTTGCTCCGGCTTCTTATCCAAGCTTTGTGGAGCTTTTCTCCCATGGGCCTTCTGCGCTGAAGAAAGCGAAATTCTGGAAAGCCGTAGCGATCTCCCTTGCAGGAGTTTCCGGCGCGGTTGTCTTTTTTGCTTATTGCCAATCCCGTTTCGGGATGTGGAATCTCTACTTTCAGCTTGAGGAAACAGGCTGGCAAAATCATCGGCGCTGGTTTGCCGTGATTAATCCATTGTCTTACGTGCCTCGTTTTTTCTTTGAGCACTCGGTGGATTCGCTGAACCGAACTGCGGTTTTGGTGACCGGGATTCAGCTCGTTCAGACATTTCCTAAAAAGCAGTCTTGGAGAAAAATTTTCAGCGCTGAACTTTTGCCGCTTTGGATCGTGGCCTTTACGCTTTTCTATATCGCGCTCACCGGCAAAGCCAACGCCAATATGGATAGCATGCTCAGGTACACGCTTCCGCCTTTCATTTTACTTTTGTTGATTGGCGCGCGTGAGGGAACGGATCTGCTCAAGCGTCCTCGTTGGATCGCTCTTGCCGCGGTTTTCTCGTTCGCACTTCAAATCTGGTGCGCTTATCGCTTTTTACGCGGACACTGGGTGGCCTAGGGGCCGCACTCAAAGAGCGTCCAGTTTCTGAGCCTTGCGAGAGGTTTCCAATCGGGAAGAGAATGAGTCACGGGGCGGCAGCGGTTCGATAACTCCGGATTCGAGCTGGAGTTGAGTTCCGCTGAAGGCGATGCGTACCAAAACGCTGTCGCTGGAGCGCTGCCGCCTTCCAGTGGCGAAAGCTTCAGTCCTTCAGGCCGGTAAAAGTACATGGGGATTCCTAAAAGCGTATAAGGATCCTGACCCGGAGAATAATAGAGCTCGGTCAGCGATCGATCATAGACCGCCTTGTAAAACCGCATTCCTGGGGCTGCGGGAACGAGTGCAAGCGTCACGAGCGCAATGCCGTTCAAAGCGAATATGCCATCGCCTGCCCAACGTGAAGGCCTGCGAGCCAAGATCCATTCCCCAATGGAGCGTCCATGATGCTGCGTGAAAAGAAGAAGCATGAGAATGACAGGGGCCGCATGAGCCAGAGGAAAAAGAAAGCGCGTCTCTTTGTGCCCGATCCCAAGGTGCACGAGGAATAAGGGGGCATGCGACCAGGTCAGCACATGCCGAGGCTCTCGGATCCAGAAAAAGATAAGCCCCATCAGGGTCAGAAACCCAAGAACCGGAACACTCTCAGTCCAGCTTCTTCTGAAATAATCCCACCACGGAGAAACATCGGTCGATGAGACGTAGTCCTGGATCAAGTTGAAGTGAAAGTAATTCCAGGGAGCGAAGGTCCACTTTCCATAACCTAAGAAATCGAGATAAGTCCCAAATCCAATGGCAAGTACGATCCCCGCAAACAGAATCGTTAGGTCTCTGATCCGAAGTCTTGCCATCAGCGCAAACCAGAAAAAGCCTCCGGCAACCATAAAGCCTAGCTGATATCTTGCCTCAAAGGCCAGACCCCAGAGGATGCCGGGAAAAACCCAAACGAGTGCTGACTTTGCAAAGCCAGTGGTCTCTTTTCGCATCATCTGAACGGCTAAGCACAGGCCGATCACGAACAAGGCGCCACTCAGGTTTTCAGACGAAGTACGCGCATGAAGGGCGGGCAGGCACCAGAACAAAGAGAGCGCGATCACGCTCCATTTCTGCCAACGGGTCTCTTTCACCCAAAGCGGAATACAAAGAGCAAGGCTCACGACACTGAGCCATCCAATCAGAGAGGAGAGAAGCCTCATGGCCAAGGCCCAGGTAAAAGGATTCTGGATTCCCAATGCCATCAAAAGCCGCACTGGCACCCAATAGAGAAAGGGTTGAAACCAGGGCCTGATCATATGAGAGTATTCGATCGGGAGCGCTGAAGGCGGCGTGCGCCCTAAAACCGTGCCCAGGAATTCAAGAATCTGGAAATGCTCATCTGAGTTCTGATAGCCCGTGCTGAAGATCGCAGCCAGAAGGTGCAGCCCCAGGGAAATCAGTAGCCAGCGAATCAGGAATCGTTTGCTCACCTTCGCAAGTTTTGCATAAACTACCCTTGAATGGAAAACGAAAGAACTCAGTCAAAATCGGTATTAACGAAAAAAAGGGTCATTCATTGTCTGTGGATCATTCTCGGCATTGCCGCTTCCATTCGCCTGATTCGCGCGGCTCAGGCCGATAGCATGGACTTTCATGTCTATTGGAAGGCTGCTCAGACTTGGATCGGGCAGGGGATCTCCCCTTATCTTTACGATGCTTCTGATCGTGGGTTTGTCTTCAAGTATCCTCCCTGGATCCTGCCATTTTTTTTCCCCTTTGGTTTTCTCTCTTTTGAGGCTTCAAAGGTTACTTGGGCGTTAGTTGGGCTCTTTTGTATCTATTTTTCGATCTACCAACTGATCCGGCAGGGGATGCGACCAGGGGTTGCTTTCGTTTCTGCGGCTTTGTTTTGGTGGATCTGGCTTGGGCATATCTATTCGGGACAATTTACTCTTGTTCTGCTTGCTGCTGCGATGTGGGCGGTGCCGACCCGGTCTTCGCCAGGAAAGCTTGCCTTTCTATCCATTATTTTCACGACGAAAGTGTTTTCAGTCATTTCGCTTCTGGGGCGCTGGCGTGAGTGCTTTCGCCTCAGGCCTGTCGTTGCAGGTCTCGCTCTGCTTTTGTTTTTGCATCTGATCGTCTTCGGAGTGTTTGTCCTGCATGGGCAGAGCTATGGGATGGTGGAGCTTTATCGGCAGTGGGTTCAAGCTGCGAGCTCCGGTGGTCAAGAGCTGGGAGCAGTCGTTGTCCGCGGACAAATGAATCATGGTTTTACGGCAGGAGTGCTGCGGGCTTTTCATGTGGATGCTCACGAGACTTCGCTCGATTACAAGGTGGCTCTTGTGCTTGCTGCGCTGTTTTCAGCGATTTGGGTGCGGGCTTCCAAGGGACTTAAGCCTGTTGAAGTTTGGGCCGGATGGCTTGGCGTGGGACTGATCTGTCATCCGCTTGCCTGGCATCATTCGTTTGTGCTGGCATATCCTTTGTGCGCATTATCATTGGATCGAGCAGTGAGTACGCGTAGCACGTGGCTGAAGGCTCTTTCAGTCTTTGGCATGGTCTGCATTGGAATTCTTATTCCCAATGTGTTTGGGATGACGCTTGTGACTCCACTGGAAATGATCTCCATCAAGTCCTGGGGAGTTTGCTTTTCTGCTCTTGCCCTTGTTTTGGCGACACGCTCACTGAGTTCCCAGCAGCCCGCTTAAAAAGTGATATGGCTTTTAAGCTCCGGCTTGAGTGTTCCACGACTCGCTCAGGATAGCCTTTAGGAAGCTTTGGGAGTTTCCAGGGCTCATGGATATGACGTGTAGCGACTTCCGCGAGCTCCGGCACGAACTTGCGCACGAAGGTACCCTCCGGATCGTAGTGCTTTCCTTGCAGAGTCGGATTGAAAATTCGGAAATATGGCTGTGGATCACATCCTGTGGATGCGGCCCACTGCCAGCCGCCATTGTTTGCGGCTTGATCGCCATCTAAAAGCTTTTCCATGAAATAGCGCTCACCCCACTGCCAGTTGATCAGAAGATCCTTGGTCAAAAAGGAGGCAACCACCATGCGCATTCTGTTATGCATCCAGCCTGTGGTGTTGAGCTGCCTCATCGCCGCATCGACAATGGGATAGCCTGTTTTTCCTTCGCACCAGGCTTGAAAAAGTTTCCGGTCGTCTTCCCAATCAATATTCTTGTACTTGGGTTGGAAGGCTTCCTTCTCAACGCGTGGGGCGTGATAAAGGATGTGATAGTAGAACTCACGCCAGATCAGCTCGTTCAGAAATTTAGTCCGCGAATCCTGAGTTGCTGCCGAACGATCAGAATGTTTTTGCTGAGCGAGGTCAAGTTCCGCGATCACTTGCGCGCTCGAGATGGATCCATTCTTCAGATAGATCGAAAGGCGAGAGGTCCCGTCGATGGATGGGATGTCTCGGTTTTTGGCATAATCCTGGATTCCTGTTTCTGCAAAGTGCCGCAGCTGCTCAAGCGCTGCCTGATGCCCTGCGCGCGGAAGCGGCACTTCGCTCTGAGGCAGGGTCTTGGTGCGGTAGCTTTCCAGCTGATCAGAAAACTTTGAGGCGAGCCGGTCTGTGAGGATTTTCTTCCATGCCAGGTGGAATGACTCACTCTTTTGTTCCTTGAGTCTTTGCTGGATTTCCTGACTGAAGAAAGCCTTCATCCACTTTTTTTGAAATGGGGAATAAACCTGATACCAGTTTCCACTGCTGCCTTTGGCAGGCTCCTTGGAAATCTCATGAGGCTCGATCAGGAGATGGTCTCGCTCCGTATGAACCGGAATTTGAAAGCGCCTGGAGACGAGGGCTTCGATTTTTGCATCACGCTCTCGGGCAAAGGGTTCATAGTCCCGGTTGAAAGACAACGTGGAAGGAAGTGGAAGCTCCGCGTCCTTGAGAGCTGAAAAAAGCGAGTCAAAGGCCTGGTCGGGACCTTGATCTAAAACCAGAAGGTCGCCACCCAATGCTTTCATTTCTTTCTTGAGCTCGCAAACCGTCTCAAGAAGGAAAGCAAAGCGGCTCATGGAGATGTCTTTCCTGGCTAGAAATTTGGGATCAAAGACAAAGATACCCAGGACGCGTCCCTGGTGAGCTTTGCAATTCGATAACAAAGCAGGATTTCCGGCCACTCGGAGATCGCGTCGAAACCAATGAATCCCATATTTCATAGATAGACTTTCTTTTTCCCCGATATTTGTGAGATTGTCGAGAAGTCATGCGTGCGTTGGTAACAGGAGCAACAGGATTTATCGGATATCAACTGGTCAAACAGCTGGTCGAGCAAGGCCACGATGTTGTGGTCATATCGCGAAACCCGGACGGAGCCAGGTGCCGTTTTGCGCGCGTTTTGATGGAAAAAGGAAAAGAGCTTCTCCATTTTTACGGCTGGGATGCGATGCATGGTCCTCCGCCGTCTGTGGCTCTTGAAGGGGTGGATGCGGTCGTTCATCTGGCAGGCGAGCCGCTGGCTGAATCCAGATGGAGCCCGGAGAGAAAGCGTTTGATTCGCGAATCGCGCGCTCTTGGAACCAAGAATCTGGTTCGCGGGCTTGCCATTGCGAAACCTAAAGTCGTTGTCAGCGCTTCAGCGATCGGCTTTTACGGTGATCGCGGGGATGAGAGACTCGATGAAGGTTCAAGCGCGGGCGCAGGCTTTCTTTCTGAAGTCTGTCGTGATTGGGAGCGTGAAGCGCTTGAGGCTGAAAAGATCGAAGGCACTCGAGTCGTGAGGCTGAGAACCGGCTTGGTTTTAGGTCGCACCGGCGGAGCCTTGCCTCGAATTCTTCCCATCTTTCGATGGGGGGCTGGAGGCGTTTTGGGAAGCGGCAATCAGTGGATGAGCTGGATCCATGAGTGTGATCTTGTCTCCATGATTCAATGGGCCTTGGCTGAGCACGATTTGCAAGGCGCCGTCAATGCGGTCGGACCGACCCCTGTGACCAATCGCGAGTTCACGCAAGCCTTGGCGCAGGCGCTCAAGCGCCCTGCGTTGATTCCTGCTCCTGCAACAGCGCTTAAGTTCGCGTTAGGCGAAATGTCTGACGTTGTGCTTCATAGTCAGCGTGTTCTCCCTAAGAAGGCGCTGGAGCGCGGTTTTCAATTCCAATTCCAAGATTTCAACGGCGCGATCCAGGACTTGCTGAAATAGAATTCAAGCGATATCCCCAAAAGAGATAGGAGACGCATATGGCTCATTCACATGAATTCTTAAAGCTTGTCGATCAATCCAGAGAGAAAATCAAAGAGTGCACCACGGACGATGTGATGCAAAAGCTCCAGGCCGGAGAGAAGTTTCACTTCGTGGATTGCCGTGAAGACGATGAGTGGCGCCAAGGTCGCGCAAAAGGCGCGATCCACATCGGCCGCGGCGTTTTAGAGCGCGATATTGAAGAAGAGATCCCAAACAAAGCGGATCAGATCATTCTTTATTGCGGTGGTGGCTTTCGCTCCGCTCTCGCTGCCGAATCCATCCAAAAGATGGGCTACACGAACGTCATCTCGATGGATGGCGGTATCCGTGAGTGGAAGCAAAAAGGCTATCCGATTACGCAGGACTAACTAAAAGCCTTCAGGCTTATAGCGATCCGGATGCGATGCCTGGCATGCCTCTGTCTTGAGCGCGTTTGAATAGATTTGAGCAATCAGCGGGAATTCTTTCTCCAGATCGATGTCAAATCGAAGCGCTGCATAGCACTGAGGAATCAAAAAGAGGTCAGGCATCGTAATCTGATCGCCCACCGAGTACAGACCTGCCGTGTCTTGTGCCCACTCCGTATAGGCAGTGAGTCCGTTGCGAACCCATTTCTGACTCCAGGCTTTTCGGACGTCTTCATCTTTGCTGACAGCTCCAGTTACAGGAGGATTCTGCAAAGGCTGGATCCCTGAGTTCACAAGCTCAGAGAGTCTGCGGAGCTGAGCCTTTTTCTTGGCATCTCCGGGAAGCAGGCTTGGCGTTGGGTAGAGCTCATCTGCCCACTCAATAATCGCCGTGGATTCGGTGAGAAATCGTTCCGAGCGCTTCGCGTTTTGTGGTTGATCCAAAAACTCCAGGACAGGCACGTAACCCATCGGGTTTCTTGCGCGGTGCTCAGGGCGATCCGTCTCATCATCCAAAAGATTGACGTGAATCATCTCAGGATGAATTTTTTTGAGCTCAAAAGCCCAGCGAACCCGCCAGCTGCTTCCGGAACGCCAGTAGTGATAGAGTTTGATTTTCATGGTTCAGCTGACCTTAATCGGCAGCAACAATGGAATTTTCCAGGCGTCCAAGCTCATCGACTTCCATGACGACTTTGTCGCCTGGTTGGAGCCATTGATTGTCCGTAATCTTTGAGCCATTGAGCTCAAGAAAGCATCCGGTTCCAACTGTGCCTGATCCAATGACTTCGCCGGGATGAAGAGTGACGCCATAGCTTGCGCGCTCAATGATCTGAGCAAAGGTCCAGCTCATGTCTTGTAGATTTCCGTCAGACACTTGCTTACCGTTGACGAAAGCCTTCATGCGAAGATTGTGTCGCTCACCCCCGGCGCTACGGCTTGCATAAGCCGCAAGCTCATCACGAGTCACAAGATAAGGCCCCAAAGAGGTCGCAAAATCCTTGCCCTTGGCAGGCCCAAGATTGAGCTTCATTTCTTCCATTTGAAGAGTGCGTGCTGACCAGTCATTCATGACCATGTAGCCAAAAATATAGTCATCAGCTTCGGCAGCCGGGATGTTGCGGCCTTGCTTTCCAATGACGACAGCGACTTCCAGTTCGAAATCAAGCTTGTCGCGTGCCATTTTTTGGACAGCGATTGGACCCGGACCCGTCACAGCCAGGTGATTGGTGAAATAGAAAATAGGGAAGTGGTCAAACTCCGGAATCATCGGCACGCCACGGTTTCTGCGTGCGGCTTCGACGTGCTGTCTGAAAGCGTAACCATCGCGCATCGAGGTTGGACGCGGAATAGGCGAGAGGAGTGTGACCGCTACTTCAGGCGAATAAAGAGAGTGCGGAAGCTTGCCTGCTTCAAAAGCGGCAAGGATTTGCTTCATGCCCGGCTGAAAATCGTTCCAGTGTTCGATGATGGAGAGCATATCGCCTGCGTGATGCGAATGCTTCAGTGGTGTCGTGTTGGGCTGGGTATTCAGCCATTCAACCGCAGCGGCAACATCAATGATTTTCGCGCTCATCGGATCTTTGCCGCCGGTCCTCAGACCGACGCGAGAGTTGGAGCGCGGATCGTTCTTGGATTGGTAGGTCACGAATTTCACGGCAGGGTCTCCTATATAAAGAGCTTAAAGACAAACGCGGAGCCTGTTCTTAAGAACAGACTCCGCGCTATAAAACTGGAAGGCTAAAAATTACCAGTTGCGCTTGTTAGCGAAGGTGTCCTTCAAGGAGCGAGGGAAGGACCAACGTGGCTTCTTGGAAGCTGGACGTGCCTTGATTTCCATTGCCTCACCGGTGAAAGGATTGACACCCTTGCCAGCCTTGCGTGCCTTGACTTCCTTGCGGACGAGGGCGCCGATGACTGGGAAACGAACGCGTTCGCCGCTTGCAGCAGCCTTTGCGCCGTTGATGAAAGCGTTTTCAATAGCGGCCTTAACATCAGCGCGCTTCAAGCGGACTTCACCCTTGCGAGTGACTTCAGCAGAACCGAGGACGGTTTCATAGACTTCGTTGATGAAAGAATATTTAGCTTTTTTCTTAGCCATGTTTTTTTAGTCTCCTGAGAAATGTTGTAGGAGGCTTTTTCTCGTGCTGCAACTTGTTTTTTCGCTTTTTAGCAAAAATTTGATTTTCTTTTTATTTCGAGAAGGCTTGTTTTTACGGGAAAAACGCTAGAAATCAGTCTGGCAAAGGGTTTTCGGGTTCTTGCTGTGTTATAAAAGTGCCGAAAAAGCGGGCAAAATTGGCACATTTTAGAAAAATTGAAAAAGCGGCCAAAAACAAGGCAAATTTCAAGAAAAAGCTGCAACCCATTTTTTAAACTTCGCAAAATGCAAAGTAGTGCACTTAATCCACAGTCGCGTGAATGGGGCGAAGCTGAAGTCCCAGGCCGTGTACGACTTTTCGGATGATCTCCAGGGCTTCTTTGGGTTCATCAGTAATGTGGATAAAGTCGAGGTCCTCGCGCGAAACAGTTCCTTCTGCAACGAGCGTGTTCTCCACCCAATCGTAAAAGCCCTTCCAGTAGTCGCGCCCCACTAAGATAACCGGAAAGTCGTAGAGCTTTCCTGTTTGGATCAGCGTGATGGCTTCAGACATTTCATCGAGCGTACCCATGCCCCCCGGCATGATGACAAACGCGTAGGAGTATTTGACGAGCATGACCTTGCGAACAAAGAAGTAGTAAAACGTAATGACCCGATCGAGATAAGGGTTGGGATCCTGCTCATGAGGAAGAACAATGTTGCATCCAACGGTTTGTCCTCCTGCGTCCTTGGCGCCACGACTTGCGGCTTCCATGATTCCGGGCCCACCACCGGTCATGACGGTATAGCCATCGCGCGCCAGGAGCGCGCCCATTTCGCGCGCTTTCTGATATTCAGGATGTCCATCTTTGAAGCGTGCTGAGCCGAAAACCGTGACCGCAGGTCCAATTCCATGAAGGCGCCAGAATCCCCAGAAAAACTCCATCCCGATTTTAATGAGCCGCTCGATCTCGCGGAGGTAACCATGACGCCCGGCCAGAAAATGCGCTTCGGTTTTTGCGTTTGCTAAGTCTCTCAGGCTTCTCCGGTAATTTTTGGGGTAATTTTTGGGGTAATTTTTAGGCTGGCCGTTCATGTCATCTCCCACAAGCTTTCGAGTCTTAAGGTTTTTAGCAAAAAAATCAAAGGTTTTAGGTAATTGGGGTAACTTGACGCAACATATAAAGCTCGTTGTGGGCTTTGAGACGAAGTGTTAAAAGATGCGCCATGCGGGTTTTGCTCCTCACACCTCCGATGACTCAGCTCAATACGCCTTATCCAGCGACCGCGTATTTGACGGGCTTTCTTCGCTCACAGAGCGTGGATGCGCTCCAGTCAGATCCCGCCATTGAGCTTGTCCTCAGACTTCTTTCGAAAAAAGGTCTCGTTGCGATTGCAGAGATCCTGAGTCAGCGGCTGCAGCAAACGAATGACAAGAACTGTCCGGAGCCGATTTCCTTTTTTCTTCGCGAAAAGGCTCGCTACCTCTTCTGTATTGACCCGGTCATTCGCTTTCTTCAGGGGAAGGATCCGAGTCTTGCGCTTCGAATTGCGAGTCGTGAGTTTCTGCCTGAGGGGCCGAGGTTCCGCGCTCTGACGCAGTTTTCAAGCGAGTCCGGTGAGCCGGTTCAAAGCCCGCTGGAATGGGCGTTCGGATCGCTGGGCGTGCAGGATCAGGCCAAGTATCTGGCAAGTCTGATGGTCGATGATCTCGCGGATGTGATCCGTTTGGGAATTGACCCGAGATTTGAGCTTTCCAGGTATGGAGAAAAGCTTGCGGCAAGCGCGCCGACTTTTGATCCGCTTTTGGAAGCGCTCCAGGCTGAACCCACTTATGTCGATCAAACGTTGGATGAGATCACACGCGAGCTCATGGAGCGCGAGCGGCCCGATATTGTCGGGTTGACCGCGCCCTTTCCAGGAAATGTTTACGGAGCGTTTCGGATCGCTCAGACCATTCGGAAAATTTCGCCTAAAACAACCGTGATCCTGGGCGGAGGTTATCCCAACACCGAGCTGAGAGAACTCTCCGATCCGCGCGTTTTTGACTTCATCGATTACATCACTCTCGATGATGGTGAGCGGCCGTTTCTCTGCCTGCTTGAGTATCTTCAAGAAAAGCGATCACCAGGAAAGCCATCAAAAGGCGAGCTCTTGAGAACCTTTGTGCGGGAAAACGGCAAGGTCGTGCTCAAGAGCACTTCGAAAGCCCATGATATCCCGCATCGCGACACGGGAACTCCGACCTACGATGGCCTGAAGCTGGATCAGTATCTCTCGATTTTTGAAATGCTGAACCCGATGCACCGGATCTGGTCGGATGGCCGTTGGAACAAGCTCACGCTTGCTCACGGCTGCTACTGGAAAAAGTGCAATTTCTGCGATGTGAATCTGGATTACATCGGACGCTATGACGCTGCCTCTGCGGATCTCTTAGTGGATCGAATCGAGCAAATTGTTCGCGAAACCGGGCAGACAGGTTTTCATTTCGTGGATGAAGCCGCGCCTCCTGCCGTGCTTCGCGGCCTGGCCACGCGTCTCATTGAGAGAGGCGTGACAATCACCTGGTGGGGAAATGTTCGTTTTGAGAAAACTTTCACGCCCGAGCTTGCCGCGCTTCTTGCGCGCTCAGGTTGTGTCGCCGTAAGCGGTGGGCTTGAGGTTGCTTCAGATCGCCTGCTGAAGCTCATGAATAAAGGCGTAACAGTGGAGCAGGTGGCTCGCGTGACTCGCGCATTCACTGAGGCTGGCATCATGGTGCATGCGTACTTGATGTACGGTTTTCCGACCCAGACTGAGCAAGAGACGCTCGATGCGCTCGAGCGCGTCCGTCAGCTCTTTGAAGCAGGATGCATTCAATCGGCCTACTGGCATCGCTTTTCGGCTACGGCGCACAGTCCGATCGGAAGACAGCCTGAAAAATTTGGCATTCGACTTCTGCCGATGCCTCAAGTCAGTTTCGCAAGGAATGATCTTCAATTTGAGGATCCAACCGATTGCGATCATGAGGCGATGGGAATCGGGCTTCGCAAGGCTCTCTACAATTACATGCACGGCGTTGGTCTTGATAT
>JBJMMA010000228.1:0-11146 GCA_045805065.1 Bdellovibrionia bacterium
AAGCGCACGACCATGGAACGCCGACTGCATTTCGAAAAAAAAGCGGCCGAGACCAAAGTCTCGCCGCTCTTGCCATTGCATCTGCTCTCTCCGGGTGCAACCAGAAGAAGCGAGCCGAAGGCGTTCCGCGAAGTCCGCCTTCGGCTCTTATTTTTCTACCTGTAAGGGAAAGGCTGCAGCGGGAAATCATCCACCTGAATCGCTTCACGACGAAGCGTCTCAGTTTCACGCAGAGCTTCTGCCTGCTGCGATGTGATCACCTGCTTTTCGACGGCCTGTCCGATGAGTGCGGTCATCGGCTGCTTGACCAGGACCTTCTTACGAACGGCGTGCTGGATCTTGCGAACCGTCGCATCAGCCTGATTGACTGCGCGGAAAGCCTTCTCCAGAGCGGCCAATGGCTCGTTTTCATCCTTAGGCACGTACGCACCGGCAAAGAGGCGTTCGCGCTGCGCACCATCGGTCATCATGTATTCACTGATCTGAATGTCAATTTGATCGCGAGATTCAACTCCGATCGGATTGAAAGCTACAAGGTGCCTCAACAGACCCCGGAAGAGCGGGCCAAAGACAGGCACATCGAAGTTCCCATAAAGACCTTCATACGCAGTTTGAATCTGCGCAAACGAATGCCCCATCGACCATTGTAGAAGGGGAAGGTCAGCCGCAGGGCGTCCTTCTGCCTCATAGCGACGAAGCGTTGCGCAAGCCAGATACATCCAGGAGAGAACATCGGCCAGACGTCCCGTGATCTTTTCACGAACCTTCAACGTTCCGCCAAAGCTCAGCATCGCCAGATCCGCCATCAACGCGAAACGAGCGGATGACCAGGCAAGCCTCCGGTAGTACTTTCTCATTGGATCCGTGGAGAATGGCAACGCAAGCCAGCCACGCGTCATGCCCAGCAAGACGGCTCGGAAGCTATTGCGGACAATATGGCCCACATGACTCCAGAACGCCCGGTCAAACAGATCCACGTTACCAGTCTCCGCGGCCTCGATCTCCTGATAGGCATGGGGATGAGCGCGCACCGCACCTTGTCCAAAGATGATCAAGGAGCGAGTCATGATGTTTGCGCCTTCGACCGTGATCGAAATCGGAAGTCCGAAATAGTAAGACGCAATCATGTTTTTTGGCCCAAGCGAAATGCCCGCACCCGCCCGGATGTCCATGCCGTCATTGATGATCACGCGGCCCATCTCGGTCGAATAGTACTTCGCAATAGCCGTGATGATGGATGGCTTGCGGCCTTGATCGATCGCTCCGCAAGTGTATTTGCGAAGCGCTTCAAGCATGTAAGTCATGCCACCAATGCGAGCCAGCGGAGCTGACACGCCTTCGAATTTCCCGATCGACACGCCGAACTGACGGCGAACCAGTGCGTGCGCACTGGCAACGCGTCCAATCATCTTTGCGCCGCCGACGCTCTGCGAAGGAAGCGAGATGCCGCGACCCGCAGCCAAAGACTCCATCAACATGGTCCAGCCGTTGCCTGCTTGCGCAGGACCACCAATGATGGCGGTGATCGGAACCACCACATCTTTTCCCTGAGTCGGCGAATTGTAAAAAGGAACGCCCAGCGGGTTATGCCTGCGATTTGCCACAACGCCCGGAGTATTGGTCGGAATCAGAGCGCAGGTAATGCCGCGATCTTCCTCGCCTCCCAGCAAACGCTCAGGATCGCGTAGACGGAACGCAAGGCCCATGACTGTCGATACAGCGGCCAAGGTGATCCAGCGTTTGTTCCAATTCAAGCGCAGATAAAGCTTTCCATCATCGCCCTTGAAAACGACGCCAGTGGACTGCAACGAGCCCGCATCTGACCCGGCCTCAGGCTCAGTTAGAGCGAAACATGGAATTTCCTCACCGCGCGCAAGCCTTGGCAAGTAATAATTCTTCTGCTCGTCCGTGCCGTAGTGAACCAAGAGCTCAGCAGGTCCCAATGAGTTCGGAACCATCGTCGTGATCGCGAGTGGAGAACAGCGCGAATTGAGCTTCATGATGACTTCGCTGTGCGCAAGCGCTGAAAAGCCCAAGCCTCCATAGGACTTTGGAATGATCATTCCAAAGAAACGCTCTTTTTTCAGGAAGTCCCAAACTTTTTCCGGGAGCTCACCTTTTTGAAACACTTCCCAATCATCGGTCATCCGGCAGAGCTGCTCAACCGGGCCGTCCAGAAATGCGCGCTCTTCCGGAGTCATCTCCGGATAGGGCTGCTTGCGAATGAAATCGAAGTCAGGCTTTCCAGAGAAAAGTTCCTTTTCCACCCAGACGTCGCCAGCTTTAAGTGCGGCGCGTTCTGTCGCGGAAATCTTTGGAAGAACTTTCATGGCGTCCATGATTTTCAAGATCACGCTCGAGACCAGCGCTTTTCGCAAAGGCCTGACATTAAATAATATGGCGATAATGGCGCATATTGACCAGAGCGTGACGCTCTTTACGCCCGTCGCGGCAAGCAGAGCGAACAACGCTACGCTCCAAGCGATGAGCGGTGCGCCCATGTATCCAAGAATGAGGAACACGACAACAAAGACGATAGTTAGCATGGTTGATCCCGGCCCCAAGATTTGCAAAAAATTGTCCAACGATACCTTCAACGCTACGGCAGGAAGCGCTTCAGAGTCAAGATCAGTGCGAGCCCAGAGAGCGATCCAAATTGTAAGCAGCGCTAATCAATGCCAGATGCGTAAACGCCTGGGGAAAATTGCCTAGTGCCTCTCCCCGACTTCCAGTTTCTTCAGCGTAAAGACCCACATGGTTGGCGTATCCAAGCATACGCTCAAACAACAAACGTGCCTCTTCAAGTCTGGAAGGCTCCATTCGTCCAGCACGCGTCAAAGCTTCTACCAGCCAGAAGCTGCACATATTGAAAGTTCCCTCGCTGCCATTGATTCCATCCACCCACTTCTTGGAATCATAGCGATGAACCAACCCATCCATCACCAGGCCCCCGTCCGATGGAGGCCGGTTGATCGCATCGAGAGTGCTGAGCATTCTGGGATCATTGGGAGCCATGAAGAAAACCAGTGGCATGATCAACGTGGAGGCATCCAGACATTGGCTCCCGTAAGACTGCACAAAAGATCCTCGATTATCGCTCCAGCCCTTTGCAATGATCTCCTCGTAGATCCGATCACGGGTTTCAAGCCAGCGCGATCTTGGGGCGGGAAAAGAGCGTTTGTCCGCAAGGCGCAAGCCGCGGTCAAAGGCCACCCAGCTCATCAGCTTCGAATAGACAAATTGTGCCTGACCGCTTCGAACTTCCCAGATCCCCTCGTCAGGTCGCTGCCAGTTCTTTTCAAGCCACTCCAGCAGGTTCCGGATATTCGTCCACGAATCATAGGGGATTTGACTGCCATACTTGTTGAACAGATAAACCGAATCGAGAAGCTCGCCATAGATATCGAGTTGCAACTGGGAGTAGGCACCGTTTCCAATTCGGACCGGACGTGATCCCATATAGCCCTCAAGATGAGGCAACTCGGTTTCAGTCAGGTCATGCCTGCCATCGATTCCGTAACAGATTTGCAGCGGGTTCCCGGGCTTTGTATCCCGACAGCGCTGATCCAGCCAATTCATGAAAGCCGCAGCTTCTTCAGTAAAGCCGATGCGAAGAAACCCGTAGATTGTAAAGGCCGCATCGCGCATCCACGTGTAGCGATAGTCCCAGTTTCTTGAGCCACCCATACGCTCAGGAAGACTGCAGGTGGGCGCAGCGAGAATCGCCCCAGTGGGCTCGAACGTCAGGAGCTTCAAAACGAGCGCCGAACGATAAACCGTCTCCATCCAGCGGCCTCGGTAAGTGCATTTCGACAACCACTTGCGCCAATATTTTACCGTCGTCTGAAAGAGCTCTCGCCCCTCCTCGATCGATACTCTTTGCCCGCATCCTTCATTTTCGTCGATGCGCCGAAAGACAAAGTTTGTCACTCGCCCTTCGCTCAGGGTGAACTGCGCCCTCACTCCGTTTTTATCCCGCCTGAGCGGAATATGCGATGCCAACGCCATGCTGAGCTCAGGAGTCTTGAAAGTGGCGCCGTCAGGCGTGATCTCCAACTCATGTGGCATACGACCGTAATCAAACGCGGGCCTGCAAACGAGTTCAAAGTTGATCGTTCCGCGAACGACTCGCACGCCTCGTACCAGATGATTGTACCACGGAGAAGCGGGCCCATATCCGACGGGCATAAAATCATATAGCTCGCAAATCCCATCGGCTCCGGAAAATCGAGTCACTAAAACGTTGGTATCCGGCCAATAGAATTGTTTTTGAGTGTAAGTCTCATCAATCGGTCGAATCTGGAAATAGCCCCCCTTCTTATCATCCAGAAGCGCTCCAAAAATACTGGGTGAATCAAAGTGAGGGCAGCAATACCAATCGACACAGCCATTGGTACCCACCAAGGCTGCAGTACGCATGTTGCCGATAATTCCGTGATCCCCGATTGGAAGGTAGCCCATACTCGGTCTGATCGTCTGCAAACGACAAACCGCCAGGCAACGATCAGACGGACGGATGCTCGGGCGGGCTCAATTCCGGGCTATACGCATCTGCACTGGCAGACGGCCAATAGCGCCCGGCATCTAGCGCCAATGATTCGGCCTCTGCGTGATGCCCGGCTTTCTTGCAGGCCTCGATCAAGATCCCGTAAACCAGAGCATTGGCTTCCTTATTTCTGATCAGCTCGCGGCCACGCTGCAGGACGAGATGTAAAGGCTGAAGCTTGGACATGACGAGATAATCGATCGCAAGAAACTCGGCGGATTGGCGCTCATGTTGAGGATATGCGGTGAGAAAGGAGTCGGCCTCATTCGGGTATCCCGCTTCAATCAACGCCAGGATCGCCTCATTCAGAACCGGCGCGCGTTTTCCCGAAGTCAGCGAAGCCTGCTTGAAGCGCTTCATGGCTTGAGCCAGGTTGCCTTCTCGCAATGAGGCTTTTCCGCTCGCCACCAAGGCAGCGTAGGTATGGCGAATCAGATCTTCACTCTTTGAGTCAATCTCCAGAAAAAACTGGTAATAAGCATCGACGTCATCAAAATTTCGAGACTCAACCGCAAGCCTCATTGCCATATTCAGTCGTTCCGGAAGAATCGGATACGTCATGATCAAGCGACGGAGCACGACATAGGCATCACTTTTCTGTCCTTCGCTCAATAACGTCTCGAACATCTGAACGAGCGCGCGGTAGCCTACCTTGTCGTAAACACGCTTTTTATTCCGAGCTCGCTGAAGTCTCTCAATTGCGGATCCGATCGCGTCTTCCGGGTCGTTCAAATTCAGCCGCGATCGAATTAACGCTTCAAAGCTCTGTTTGAAAGCCTCCATCGAGAATGGCTTGCGCAGAAACAGATCGACGTCATTCTCCGCAGCAAGGGCCGCAGCAGCATCTGTCTGATTTTTCGTGATGATAGCGGAAACCTTCAACGTCGACTTCTTTTTCAAAGCCTGCAGCAAACCCAGGCCAGAGTCCGAGCCAATATCCAACTCGCACATCAAGATGGTGAACTC
Source organism: Bdellovibrionia bacterium (assembly GCA_045805065.1). GTDB lineage: Bacteria > Bdellovibrionota > UBA1018 > UBA1018 > UBA1018 > CAZCBS01. Next base: position 5,513 of record JBJMMA010000228.1, read on the forward strand.
TTGTGAGGCAATGAGCGACTTGGCTGCCTCGTAGGATTCGGCAATGCTGATCGTGGTACTTAACGCTCCAAGCTCAGTCAGCCCTCGCGCGATCGAGATCCTTGAGACTGAGCTGTCGTCAGCGATGAGAATCCGCTGTTGAGAGAAGAACTCTTTGTAACGCTTCATCATGAAACCACCAGAAGGCATCCTGCCTTAATATATAACTTTAGTTTAAACCCTCGGGAACCGCCAGCACAAGGGCTCAAACCAACCATCGGCGTCGTCAAAATGTTGACAAAAAAAGCCGGACTCGCTCAAAAGGCGAAGCCCGGCTTCATATCTGAATCTCTTGTTTTTAAGTCAGTTCGTGACTGCCGTTGCCTTGTAGTGGTCTCCAGCGCTTGCAACTGCCTTGAGGATCGCATCGTTGGTCACTTTGCCTGGCACATAGCTGACCTTGAAAAAGTGAGCGCTCTTCTTCGAAGCAGGATCCTTCTCATTGTAGAATTGAACGCCTTTTACGCCATCAATGGCCTGAAGCTTGGCGCTGATCATCTTCTCGCATCCACTGCAGGTAACGCCTTCAACTTTAAAGCGGCTGTTTGCCAGATCCTTTGCATTCGCAACCTCTCCATGCGCGGACGCCAGGCTAATGGTGTCCTTGCCTGAAGACTTCGTGCAAGAAGTCTGAGCGGAATTCTCATGATCACCGCAAGCTAACGCAGAAAGCGGAAGGCTGGAAGAAACGATCAATGAAACAGCAACGAGGGTAAGAATCTGTTTATTCATGCATCTGAACATTTCATTTTTCGGCGTTTCAGTCAATGTCATCCCCAGAGCTATCCAAGGAGCCACTCCTTCGAAAAAGGCACTTACTGACAACATCCCGCGAAAACCCTCTTCGGAGCAATCCTTCATAAGCCCGCTTCTTTTCAGCTTGGCTCTCCAACGCATGAGGATAACGGCGCTCCAGAACCTCCCGCGCCATTTGCAACTCAGAGTCCTTAGTATCAGGCAGGCACTCCTGATAAAGTGATTGCACTTCGCTCATGGAGAGCTTCAGCCCTTTTTGTCTAAGCTTTGCCAGCACATAAGCCGGACCTTTGTCCCGAAAGGCCTGATGCCGGGCAATCACCCGGGCGTAGCGCCGGTCATCGACGCGCTGATCCGCAACAAGCTGACTCACGACCTCTTCAGCCTGCTGAGAGGTTGCGCCTTTTCGGATCAAATAGGACTTCAGCTCACTCGCCCCGTACTCCCGGATGGAAATCCGACGAAGTGCAAGTCCCCAGACATCAAGCGGTGGCTGCTGCGGAGATTCTTGAGGATCGTCGCTCATACTGGATAGACCTAACAATTCGCGCGCCAAGTGGCAAGTCGCCCTAGAGTATGTGATGATAGACTTGAATGAAAACCCGAGCGAAAGAGAAGGTCTCGAAAGAGAAAGTCTCTAATGAGAAGAAATTTCTAGCGAAATTCGGCAAGGACTTCTTGTCCTCTGTTCCCACTTGCCCGGGCGTCTATTTCATTTACGACGATTCCGAACAGCTGATTTACATCGGTAAAGCAAAAAACCTCAGGCGACGCCTGGGTCAGTACAAAAACGCCAAAAGAAGAAAAAAGCACGCAAAAATGCGTTCAATCGTAGCCGACGCGCAGCGGATCGAATACCGCACTCTCGCCAGCGATCTGGATGCATGCCTGGAAGAAACGCGCCTGATCCAGCAACATCGCCCAAAATGGAATGTCGCTGGCGCCTTCTACTTTCTTTATCCGATGGTGGGCATTCAGCGGAAAGACGGCCTTACGCTTTTCTGCTACACGACTCAGCCCGAGCTTTTCCCCGGCTTTAGTTTTCATGGCGCCTATCGCTCGAGACACCTGACCAAGAACGCTTTCTTCGCGCTCATGGATCTTCTCAGCTACGTCGGGCATCGCGTGAAAAAACCCAGCCGACAGACCGGCGAAGCGCGCCATTCTTACATTGTCAGTTTTCGACAACTTCCTGAAAGCCTGGCTCACGACTGGGCGCTCTATTGGAAAGGCGAATCCAAGCAAGCTTGTGAGAACCTGGTTCTCTCCTTGGTTGAAAACGCCGGCGCACGTCACTCGCCCCGGAAAATCCAGGAAGGACTCAACGAGCTCAAACGCTTCTGGCGCCACGAGGCCGCCCCCCTTCAGCGCGCCATTGAGAGAACAGAGTGGCCCAGTTTTCCTGTTCCGCAAAGAGAGCGAGACATCCTGTTTCTGAAGTCCAAGGACCAGCGGGCACGGAAAAAGCTCAGGGAGCCATCAAGCCCCCTGAGCGTTTGACTAGACTCACCACGCGTACATTCAATTAGCTTGCAGCTTTCTTGGATTGCTCTTCTTGTTTTCCGCCGAGAATCCGGGTGAGGAATCCTCCGCTCTTCTTCTGGCCGATCTCGACGGTTCGGCCTTGAGAAGTTTGTGATTTAGGCAGAGCGACCTTCAGCACTCCATCCTGGAAGTCAGCTTCAATATCTTCGGATTTGATATTAGAAGGCAGCGTGAACGATCGCTCAAACTTGCCATAGGATCGCTCAACCATGTGCTGGTTCTTTTTGTCCTGCACATTTTCACTTTTACGCTCGCCAGAAATCGTCAGTTGATGATCTTTCAAACTGATTCGCACGTCCTCTTTCTTCACTCCGGGCAGATCCATACTGAGAAGAAAGTGATCATCGCGTTCTTCAATATCCATTGCTGGATTAAACGAAAGCTCCGGCATTGTCGTTTGCCACTGTGCAGGTGACAAATCAAAAAAATCATCAAACAAGCGGTCTAGTCCTCGATGAAGAGAGCTGATTTCTCTCATTGCCTCACGAGGACTCCAGCCACCTCGTTTATAAACATCCAGAGTTTTATTGGCCATAATCCATACCTCCTATCTGCGTTTTTATTTTCATTCTTAAGTTGGGATGGATTGATGAACTGTCAAGCGCGCCTGAAAATGGGCCTGATCTTGTATGTCAATCAACTGTACTATGATTCGATTTATAGGAATTAAAGCAATCAGCGATAAGCTTAGCCTGGGAGAAAAGCCGGTCCTTCTGGACATCACTCCTGAAGCGTCCTACCAGAAGACTCATCCTCGTACGGCGATCAACATTCCGGTCGAGCGGCTCAAGGACCCTAAGGTCAGCAGCAGCTATCTGACAAACCCTGGCAAGGAAATCGTGATTTTTGCCGAGGACTACGAAACGGAGCCGGCCTGGGAAGCAGCAGAAATTCTGCATGCTCGCGGGTATAACAATCTTTACATCTATGAGGGCGGCAAAGCCAAATGGGTGGAGGATGGCCAATCGTTCGAGGCCGTGCACTATCCGCCTGGAAAAGGTAGCGCCGCTTAGAAAGCTATCCTACACTGCAAGCATATGAGAGCGGTGATACAGCGAGTTTCCAAGGCTGAAGTTCGGGTCAACGGCGAGCTTGTCTCGGAAATCAATGCAGGCATTCTCACACTGCTTGGCGTCGCCAAAAATGATTCCGAAGCGCAGATGCGAAAGCTGATCCAGAAGATCGTCGAGCTCAGGATCTTTGAGGACGAGAACGGAAAGATGAATCTCTCGCTCCGTGACATCGGTGGATCTCATCTGATCGTCTCGCAATTCACCCTGGCCGGAGACACGTCTTCCGGAAAACGCCCTTCCTTTGTGAACGCTGAGCGCCCGGAGATCGCGAAAACGGTTTACGAAAAAGCTCTTCAATACAGCAGTGAGCTCGGCATCCCTACCACTGGGGGAATATTTCAGGCCGACATGAAGATCAATCTCATAAATGACGGGCCGGTGACGTTCGTGCTCGACGTGTGAGACGGATGCAAAGGATGATTGCGTTCAATTCTTGACGCAAGACGCTCTGAAAAATGAATCAATTTTGAAACTGAGTTCGTTTTTAACAGTTAATGTTTACAACCTAAAAGCTCAGCCCTAGACTTTAGTACTAGTCAGCATCATTTGGAGGAACGTCAATGGCGGAGTTATCGCAGCTTCAATTTCTGGTCGTGGATGACATGCTTACGATGCGTAAAATCGTGTCACAGCAGCTCAAGGCTCTTGGAGTGACACAGATCACTGAAGCAAATGACGGCTCAACCGCTTGGCAAATCCTTGAAGCTGCTGCGGCTACTCCAGATCGCGCGCCAAAGTTCATTGTCAGCGACTGGAACATGCCACAGATGAAAGGCATCGACCTCCTCAAGAAATGCCGCGCTCACCCTGCTTACAAGGACATTGCGTTTCTTCTTGTTACCGCAGAGGCAGAAGCAAGCCAGGTGAAAGAGGCGATCATTGCTGGCGTTGACAACTACGTTGTCAAACCGTTCACTCCTGCCGCCTTCCAAGAAAAATTGAACGCTGTTTACAACAAACGCTTCAAGAAATAGCTCTCAAGCTAAGCAGCCCGGCAATCCGAAGGCCAATCGCCGGCTTAAGCCAGAGTTTCAGGGCATCGTGATTGCACACCCTGTTACACGACATGATTAAAAACCTACTTTATTTTGTGGGACTGCTAGGCATACTCGTTGGGATCGGCATCAGTGCATACTCAGCCTTATCGATGCGACCCAAACTTGCGACACTCACGGATCAGCTCGAGCAAAGTCTGGCGGCTGCTGATCGCCTGACCCTCAACGCGGGATCACTGAATTTGTCAGGGAACACTCTAGGCAAGGCATTAGGATCAGGTAGAGATACTCTTCGTGTTTTGCCTGAAACTCTGATCGCGCTGAAAGGCACGCTCATTGAAGCGTCCAACGCTCTTTCTGCCGCTGGCACAACGGCTCAGAAAACTCAGGAAGGCGCAGCCGGCCTCGTCCTTCCAAAAAAATCCGTCCAAGCCAGCAACATTCATCTGCAGGGCACCTCCGAACAGCTGCGACAGCTTTCGGATGTCGTGGGCGAGCTCAGCAAGTCCACAACAACGCTCGTTCGCAGCTTGGACGCACTCCCTACTTCGCTCAATCTGAACTTCAACCAGGCAGTACAAGGAACTCACACGCAGCTGCAAAGCATCCAGCGGTCTTTGCACGACGCTTCGATTCCGACGCAAGCCATGCTCCTGGGACTGGGCCTGGGCGGGCTGTACATCTTTCTGGGCTTCTCCCTGATTTTGATTGCTTCAATGTATCACCAGGCGGTCGTCTCAAACGCGACATCGCCTGCTGTGACACCCGAAAGCGCAGCCCCAAAAAGAGCTGCCTAAGGCATCAAACTGCTGAGAAACCCACTGCTTAGTGAAGAGTAGGCGTCAAAGAGCTGATCTTGCGCTTTGCGGAAAGAAGCGTCTGAGAAAGCGAATCCGCGTTTCTGACAAGCGTCTTCATATTTGCTTCTTGCGCTTCGTTCTTCAGCTTTTGAGCTTCGTCCACAAGGAGACTGAGCTGAGACTCAAACTCCGGCAGGCGCTGAGTGACGATAGCTTTTTCCTCGTCCGTCATCTTCTGACCTTCAGCCTTTTTAAGCTCGGCAATCAATGTGCTGACTTTGCGAACCATCTCAGTGAGAGTGTGAAACTTTTCTGAAAGGCGATCATGAGCTTGCTGGCGCTCCTGAATTTCAGTCGCGCGAGCAGACACTGAATTGGCTGCCTTCTCCGCACGCACGCGTGCTTCATCCAATTCCTTGGCAAGCT
>JBJMMA010000229.1:0-11051 GCA_045805065.1 Bdellovibrionia bacterium
CCTGAAGACTCATCATTCGCTTTGAGTTTGGCAAAATTAGGCCGCATAGAATAATTGACTGAATAGATCAAGAAAAATTCGAGCAAATTTTGCTCCTCGCATCGGAGTATGCTAGGAGAGGGCAAGTTTGTTTTTCGAAAGGAATAATCCGTGAGTACAACCGAAACTGGTGTGTTGAGTGGGGCAGATGTCAGCGGCGCTGGGACTGTGAAATTGAAGTCTCAAAAGACGCTCTTTGGTCATCCTATTGGTCTGTTCGTTTTGTTCTTCACGGAAATGTGGGAACGCTTCTCTTATTATGGGATGCGCGCGCTCCTCGTCCTTTATATGACGGAGTATCTGATTAAGAAGACTGAGGCCGGCGGATACGTTTTCGGCTTCGGCGCTGTGCGTGGTGCCATTGAGTCCGTTTTCGGACCGATGACCATTCAGCCTCTCTCGTCCCAGATCTATGGTCTTTATACGGCCTTCGTCTATCTCACCCCGTTCTTCGGTGGGATCTTGGCTGACCGTGTTTTCGGGCAACGCAAAACCGTTCTCATTGGAGGCGTGCTGATGGCGATCGGCCACTTCCTGATGGCGTTTGAGCAGATGTTCCTGCTTGCGCTCTTGTTCTTGATCCTGGGCAACGGCTGCTTCAAGCCAAACATCTCGACCCAGGTCGGTAACCTCTATCCAGCCGGCGATCCACGCCGCGACGGCGCTTTCACGATTTTCTACATGGGAATCAACCTCGGCGCATTCCTCTCTCCTTTGATCTGCGGAACCTTGGGTCAGCGCTACGGCTGGCACTACGGTTTTACGGCAGCAGGCGTCGGAATGGTGCTTGGATTGATCGTTTATATCTTCGGTCAGAAGTACTTGGCTGAAGACAACCTCACCAAGGTTCACGAAGCTCACGCTGAAGTGAAGCCTCTGACCAGCGCTGAGTGGAAATCCATCGGTGCTCTCGTTGTCCTTTGTGCACTGAACATCTCCTTCTGGGCTGTTTATGAGCAACAAGGAAACACGATTCAGCTTTTCGCAGACCAAAGCACCGACTGGCGCGTCTTTGGTTGGGAAATGCCATCCACCTGGTTCCAATCCTTGAACCCGCTTTTCATCTTCATCTTTGCTCCAGTTCTGACCCAGATTTGGATGTGGCAGAATAAGAAGAAGAAAGAGCCCACGAGCGTTGCGAAGATGGCAATCGGCTCTGTCCTTCTGGGACTGGGTTTTGTGCCTCTGATGTACGTCGTGCACGGCTTGAGCCCAGAAGCAAAGATCAGCTTCCTCTGGCTGACGGGCGGTACGTTCATGTACACGATCGGCGAGCTCTATCTCTCTCCAATCGGCTTGTCGCTTGTGACGAAGGTTTCGCCAGCTCGTCTGGTGAGCATGATGATGGGAATGTGGTTCCTCTCGTCCTTCTTCGGAAACTATCTGTCCGGTTATCTGGGCACTTATTACGAGAAGATGTCTCATGAAGACTTCTTCTTGATGCTCACCGTGATCGGCGTTCTGACGGGTGTTGCGATGTTCGCATTGCAAAAGCCTTTGAAGAAGGCGATCGGCGATAACGTCTAATCATTCGCAATTCAGTTAAGTCCTTAAAAAAATCGGCCCGCCTGAGTTTCTCTCAGGCGGGCTTATTTTTTGCGAAACATCGTACTCTAAATGTCTCTAGCGATGTTTCCGAGTGCCTTGAATTCGCTGCTTGGGGCGTATCAAAAGAACGACCCTGCTGCGAAACACCCTCTTGAAGTCCTTCTCCTTTATCCAGGCATCAAAGCGCTCGCTTTGTATCGGCTGGCCAATTCCCTTTGGCGTGCTGATGTTCCTTTTCTGCCACGGTTGATCTCAGAAATTGCACGCTTTCTAACGGGGATTGAAATTCATCCAGGCGCCGAGATCGGTGCTCGTCTGGTGATTGATCATGGGTTGGGTGTTGTGATCGGGGAGACGGCCGTCGTTGGCGACGATGTGGTGTTGTATCAGGCGGTGACGCTGGGAGGCGTCTCCCTTGCTCGGGAAAAGCGCCATCCAACGATTGGGAACCGGGTCGTGATCGGCGCAGGAGCCAAGATCCTGGGCGATATCAAGATTGGGGATGATTGCCGGGTCGGCGCAAACTCAGTGGTTTTACAAAACGTTCCGCCAGGAGCCACGGTCGTGGGGATTCCTGCGAGAGAGGTCATAAGAGGTGAGGGGTCATGAGAGTTTATTCGGACATCACAAAAACGATTGGAAACACCCCGCTTGTGAAGATGCAAAGAATCGGCGTGGGACTTCCGGCAGAGATCTGGCTCAAGCTTGAGTTCTTCAACCCGCTGGGCTCGGTGAAGGATCGCATCGGCGTTGCGATGATCGAATCGGCCGAAGCATCCGGCAAGCTCAAGCCGGGAATGCAGGTGATTGAGCCTACCAGCGGAAATACAGGAATCGCGCTCGCCTTTGTTTGTGCGGCTCGCGGTTATCCGCTGACCTTGGTGATGCCTGAGACTATGTCGCAGGAGCGGAGAACTTTGCTGCTTTTGTTGGGCGCCAAACTCATTCTGACTCCGGGACCTCTTGGGATGAAAGGGGCGATCGCAAAAACGCTGGAGATCCTCGATAGTGACTCCTCTTATTTTTCACCCGGACAATTTGATAATCCCGCCAATCCGGAAATTCACCGAGTTACGACTGCAATGGAAATCTGGAACGATTCGGACGGGACTGCGGACATTTTGGTTGCTGGAGTTGGAACGGGTGGAACCACTACTGGAGTGGGCGAGGTTCTTAAAAAGAAAAAGCCTTCGTTTCAGGTAGTGGCGGTAGAGCCTGCAGAATCGGCGGTGATCTCGGGTGGCGCACCGGGGCCGCATAAAATCCAGGGGCTCGGCGCGGGCTTTATCCCCAAGAATCTCCATAAGGAAATAGTCGACGCAGTGGAGAAGGTTACAAGCGAAGAGTCTCTTGCCATGTCCAGGCGGCTCATCAAAGAAGAGGGAATCCCCACGGGCATATCCTCAGGAGCTGCAGTGGTTGCCGCTCTGAGGGTTGCGGCTCGCCCTGAAAATGCCGGAAAGAAAATCGTTGCGATCATCCCAAGTTACACCGAGCGGTACCTTTCAACAGTTCTTGCTGAAAAAGAGCGGCAAGAGGCCGCGCAGCTTTCAGTGAGTCAGGTAAGCGATAAATATTTGGCGCGAGCTGGGAAATGAGAAATGTGCTATATTGTAGGTAATGATTCGCATCGCATCTGAAACTGAGCTGCTCGATTCTTTTCGCTCCCTGGATCGTGATGAAGTCGAGCTTTCCAAAGACCTGTCTTTCCCAATGCTGGTGAAAGACTATCTCACCTGGAGCGATCCGGGTGGACATCGTGTTTATCTTGTTTTTACTGAGCCAGGACTCAAGACTCCGCTGGGTATCGTCTTTCGGCGCTCTTCGAGCGGATCCGTTCCTCCGCAAATGTGCGAGTGGTGTCACTCGGTTCGCGGCGGTGACGGGGTGAGGCTTCTCACTGCGACCGCAAGTAGCAACAAGCGTGTCGGTCTCCATCTTTGTAACGATTTAAGCTGCAAGAACAAGGTGGAAGAGGCTCCTGGAGCAAATGATTTTCCTGAGACCCTGAGTGCTCGTGAGAGAACTCAGCGGATTCTTCAGAGAATGTCACAGTTTGCTCGTCGCGCGATTTTCTAAAGGTAAATTAGTATAGCTAACGATCCGGTTTCTTGAGATAGAGGGAAGTAGATATGCTTCTTGATTTCAAGAAACTGATGAGCGCGCGTTTCTTATTCACCTTCGGCGTTCAAATGCAGGCCGTGATCATTGGGTGGAGGATGTATGATCTCACTCATGATCCGCTTCATTTGGGTCTGATTGGTCTGGCTGAGGCTATTCCCGCCCTGAGTCTTGCTCTTTATGCAGGCTATGTCGTGGACAGGAGCAGGCCGCTTCGCGTTTACAAGTGGGTCCTGCGAGGAAGCCTTCTCTCAGCTTTGGTGCTTTTAGTCTCCTCGCTGGGAATGGGTCAGTTGAGTCTTTCCGCTCAGGTGGGAGCGCTTTTCCTGTCGTCACTGATCACGGGTTTTGCGCGAGGCTTTTCTCAGCCTGCGCTTTTTGCGGCAGTTCCCAGGATCGTTCCGCGGAGTGAGCTTCCCAAGGCTTCGGCCTGGATGACGTCCGCGCTTCAGATTGCCCGAATTTCAGGACCGGGTCTGGGTGGCCTGATCTATGGCTGGTTTGGTGTGGGCGCGACGGCAGGGTTGATCTCTGTGATCCTCGTTGCTGCAATCATCTCGATGGGGCTGATTGAAGCAGACCCTGAGGCGCCTCAAGTCGTTGCAAAGAAAAACGTGAGACAGGAACTCTTCTCGGGCGTCTCTTTCGTGTTTCGTCATCCCATTCTTCTTCCAGCGCTTTCCTTGGATATGATCTCTGTTTTCTTTGGAGACATGGTGGCGCTTCTTCCGATCTTTGCCGCTGAGATCCTTTTTGTGGGACCCAAAGGCCTTGGGGTTTTGAGAGCTGCTCCAGCTGTTGGTGCTGCCATTGCAAGTTACCTTCTGACGCGTGTGAATCTGCGTGAAAAAGCAGGCAATATGCTCATGGTGGCGGTCACAGGCTTTGGTGCGTGCATTCTGGTTTTCGCCTTGAGCCATAGCTTCTATCTCTCTTTGGCGGTGCTTGCGCTGAGTGGAGCCTTTGATAGCGTGAGCATGGTGATTCGTGGCGCTGCTGTTCAGCTTGTGTCGCCTGATCATATGAGAGGGCGCATCTCTGCCGTCAATTCGATCTTTATTGGATCATCCAATGAGCTCGGGCAATTTGAGTCAGGCGTTGCTGCCAAGCTTCTGGGTACCGTTCCTTCGGTGCTCTTCGGAGGAGCCGTATGTCTGCTCACAGTCGGCGCAACAGCGGTTCTCTCGCCCACGCTTCGTAAGATGAATCTTGATGAGCTTGAGGCAAAGCCTCTTTAGATCACTTTAAAATCACTTTTAGATCACTGCACTGGTGTGCTCGGCCAGATAGTCCACAAAAGTGCGGAGTGCCCTCGGCACAAAGCTCTGCTTAGGGTAGACGATTGAGACAGGAACTCTTTCGGCAGACCATCCATTCAGCAGTGGTACGAGACGTCCTTCTTCGACATCCGCTGTGCAGAGAAAAGAGGGAAGAAGAGCAATTCCTTGTCCGCAAAGTGCCATTCTGTGGAGAGCGGCAAGGTTATTTGCGGCGCATCGGCTTTTGACTTCCACTTTGGTGACTTTGTTTCCGCTATGGAGCTGCCAGGTGGATGAATCATGTGAAACGGAGAAAACCAGGCAATCATGATTTTCAAGATCCTGGGGCTTTTTCGGAGTGCCTCGTTTTTTGAGATAAGAGGGACTCGCATAGGCCTCAAAGTAAGTGATGCCGAGTTTTTTTGAGACCAGGGACGAGTCTTCCAAATGGCCGGCCCGAATCCCGAGATCCACGCCTTCACCCACGAGATCGACAACGCGGTCCGTTAGGACGAATTCAATATTCACCAGTGGGTATTGCTCCAGGAACTTTGCGACAAGCTCGGGCAAGATCGTGGTTCCCAGATCCACGGTGGCTGTGATTTTCAGAGAGCCCTGAGGTTCGCCATGCTCGGCGGAAGTCGAGGCCTGAGCCTCTTGAAGTTCTGAAATCGCTCGCGCTGCGTGCGCAAAGAAGCGCTCGCCAGCCTCAGTCAGATGAAGCTTGCGTGTTGTTCGTCTGAGAAGTGATACTTTCAGCTCTTCTTCCAGGCGTGCGATCTTCGTGCTTACCGTGGAGACAGGCATTCTTAAGTTTTTAGCAGCAGCCGAAAAACTGCCTGCTTGAACGACTCGGACAAAGGTCAGTGCTCCATTGAGATCCATGGCCTGTATTATTCATCTAATTGAAAAGTATTTCCAGAATTTTCGATTTCTCGAACGATTTGCTCTCTGCTAGTGTTAGCTTTAAGTACAAATCACAAGATCTAGGAGATCTACACTTATGAAAGCAACTCAGATTTTCAGCACCCTCGTGGCAGCAGGACTGATGGCAGTTTCCGGTTCTGCATTCGCAGCAGACGCAGCAAAAGTCGCTCCGACTGGCACTTATAACATTGACCCGGTCCACTCCAAGGTGGGCTTTGAGATTGGCCACTTGGTCATCTCCACGGTTGAAGGAAAGTTCAACCAGTTCACCGGTGATATCGTCGCTGGTAAGAAGCCAGAAGCAACTAAAACGAACGTCGAAATCCAAACCGCCTCGATCGATACGGCAAATGCCGATCGCGACAAGCACTTGAAGAGCCCGGACTTCTTTGATGCAGAGAAGTTCCCTAAGATGACCTTCAAGAGCGATAAGGCTGTTTTCAACGGATCGGATGTTGAGATCCCAGGTCAGCTGACGATCAAAGGCGTCACCAAGCCAGTCACTCTCAAGGGCAAGTTCCTTGGGACCGTGAAGGGCATGATGGGCGAAGAGCGCTTGGCCGCTCAGCTGGGCACCAAGATCAACCGTAAGGACTTCGGCCTCACCTGGAACAAGGCAATTGAAGCAGGTCCAGTAGTGGGCGATGAAGTGACGATCTCGCTCCGCATTGAAGCAGTGAAGAAGAAGTAATTCCCCAAACAGAATTAAAATAAAGAGGCTTCGGCGCCCCTAAAAAGGGATAAGCTCCGAAGCCTTTTTTATTTCCAAATAGGCAGTTGGCTTATTGAGAGATCTGAAACGCGAGTTCCAAGGCCTGAGTGGCATTGAGCCTTGGGTCACAAAGGGTTTCGTAAAGGCCCTCCGCCAGATGCTCTTCCTTGATGGCTTGATCGCCGCCCAGACACTCGACGACGTCACGGCCGGTGAGCTCAAAATGAACTCCACCCGCGTAGGTGCCTTCTGCTTGATGAATGGCGAAAAAGGACTTCACTTCACTGAGGATGTGCTGGAAGTTCCGGGTTTTGTATCCGTTGGATGCGGTGACTGTATTTCCATGCATCGGATCGCAGCACCAGACCACTTCGCGGCACTCATTGCGAACGCGTTGAATCAGGGGCGGGAGACCTTTGGCGATCTTTTCATGACCCATGCGGGTAATCAGAGTGAGACGGCCTGGCTCGTTCTCAGGATTTAAAATATCAATGAGTCGCATCAGATCGTCAGGGGACATGTTCGGGCCGCATTTGACCCCGATCGGATTTTTAATTCCTCTTAGGAACTCGACGTGAGCTCCATCTGGCTGGCGAGTTCTTTCGCCCAACCAAAGCATATGTGCCGAGCAGTCATACCAGTCGCCTGCGTATCCTTCCTCGGTCCGAGCCGTTGTACTGTCCTGACGAGTCAACGCCTGCTCATAGGGAAGTAGAAGCGCTTCATGAGAGGTATAGAATTCGACTTCGCGAATGGCCTGAGTGTTGGCGCTAGTGACGCCAACGGCTGCCATGAACGCAAGAGTTTCATCCAGGCGCTTGGCCAAGTCATTATAACGAGCGGTTTGCGCGCTCTTTTTCACAAAGTCCAGGTTCCAGGCATGGATCTGGTGAAGATCCGCGTATCCACCGCGCGAGAAAGCTCGAAGAAGATTCAGAGTGGAAGCGGATTGAACGTAAGCACGCTCCATTCGCTCTGGATCTGGAATGCGGGATTTCTCATCAAAGGGGTTTCCGTTGATGATATCGCCGCGGTAAACGGGAAGAGTCACGCCGTCACGAGTCTCGTTTCCATTAGAACGAGGCTTGGCGAACTGGCCAGCCATTCGTCCCACTTTCACGATGGGGCGCTTGGCACTGAATGTCAGCACAACAGCCATTTGAAGAAGAACGCGGAAGGTGTCGCGAATTGTATTGGCGCGGAAGTCACCAAAGCTTTCAGCGCAATCGCCCCCTTGCAGGAGAAAGGCGCGTCCTTCCGCAACGTCGGCAAGCTTTTCTTTCAGGCTTCTGGCTTCGCCCGCAAAGACGAGGGGAGGATAAGAAGCAAGACGCGCCTCAACTTGAGCAAGCTTGGCTTGATCCGGGTAAGTCGGCATTTGCTCGGCTTTTTTGCTTTTCCAGCTGTCAGGGCTCCAGTTATTGGTCGTCACGGCTATTTCCTCTTTCTCTGCAGTCGAAGCGCTTCACGATGAATGAGATCAAAGAGATCCTTCGTAAAGCGTTTGTTTAATTCTTGGCTTTCGGCAAGCGCCATTCGGTCCCGCATCAGCTGTCTCCAGCGCCCTTTTTGGACCAGCGGAAGATCGTGCTCTTTTTTATAGCGAGCGATCTCAAGAACGATTTTCATTCGGCCACCGAGGGCCTTGAGAAGCTCGCGGTCGGCGCGATCGATCTTGCTTCGAAGTTTTGCAAGCTTTGCATGTGAATCAGCCATCTTGAGTTATCCTTTTTTGAGGACTCGACGAATCTGGTTAGCGTTTTTCATGAGCGCTAAGCATTGTTGTTTTTCTTCGGATTCAGGACCGCTCAGGGCCGCGATTCCTTCACGGAAGCGATAAAGATGATCAATGTAGCCATCCAATGCATCGAGAATGTTTTCGCGATTTTGATCAAAGATCGGAAGCCACATCTCAGGTGAGCTTTTGGCAAGACGTACGGTGGATTCAAAACCACCGCCGGCCAGGTCAAAGATCGTGTTGACGTTCTTTTCCTTGTCTAAAACAACGTTTGCGAGCGCAAAGGAGCTCAGGTGCGACAAGTGAGAGACAAAGGCGACTTTCAAGTCGTGCTCGCTTGCAGCCATCTCAATGAGCCTCATTCCAAGCGCATGATACATGTCTCTTACGATTTTCAGATGTCTCGGATCTGATTTGTCTGGGTCACAGATCACTGCCGTCTTTCCCATGAACAAGCCTTCCAGGGCAGCTTGAGGTCCCGAGTTCTCGGTACCTGCCATGGGATGCGAGGCAACGTAATTTCTGCGTTTCGGATGGTTTTCAACTGCACGCGATACCTGTTCTTTGGTGGAGCCCATGTCCGTGATCGTCGTACCGTCCATCGATAAATCCAGGATTCCTGGCAGCATGCTCACCATGGCGCCAACAGGCACGGCAAGAATGACAAGATCGGCGTCCTGCACGGCAACGGGAAGGGGTTCCAATCGATCCACGATTGCAAGCTCGAGTGCTTGCTTGCAGTGCTCAAGCGAAGCGTCAACGCCGATGACTTCTTTTGCAAAGCCACTGCGTTTGAGATCAATCGCAATGGATCCGCCGATGAGCCCAAGCCCAATGACTGCTATTCTCATTTGCGCTCCTTAGCTTGAGCAGGAGATTGAATGGCATCGATTCTGCGAAGCGCTTCTTTGAGCGTGTCTACAGATCCGCACAGGGAAGAACGCGCATAGCGATTGCCGTTGGATCCAAAGATCATCCCGGGTGTGAGGAAAACGCGTGCGTTCTCCAAAATCGTATCGAGAAAGGCTGGGACATCGGGAATCGTCGCAGGCGCTTTTGCCCAGACAAAGAGTCCTACTGCCTTGCGATCGTATTGAAAGCCCAGGCGATCAAAGATTTTCCAGACCACATCACGTCGCTCTTTATAGATCTCGTTTCGCTCCTCATGCCAGGAGTCAGGAAGATGGAGTGCTTTCTCGGCGCCAGCTTGAACGGCGCTGAACATTCCAGAGTCCACATTGCTCTTTACTTGGAGAACGGCGTCAATGACTTGAGAATTTGCCAGGAGCATTCCCACGCGCCAACCCGCCATATTGAAGGCCTTGCTCATGGAGTTGAGCTCCAGGCTCCATTCTTTGGTGAGGTCCGCTTCCAGAATGCTTAACGGCTTTTCCTGATTCAGGATCCAGCCATAAGGATTGTCATGGCAGATCAGGATGTTTTTACGTCTGCCAAAATCAATCAGGCGATCAAAGAGCGCGCGATTTGCGGGAGCCCCAGTTGGCATGTGAGGGTAGTTGACCCACATGATCTTGCAGCGAGATAGGTCTTCCTTCTCAAGCTGCTCCCAGTCGGGTTCCCAACCATCTTTCTCGTTGAGGTCATAAAGCCTTGCCTTGGCGCCGATCATGGACGTCACGGAGGAGTAGGCAGGGTAACCTGGGTTTGGAACCAGCGCTTCATCGCCAGGATTCAGATAGGCGAGCGAGATGTAGAGGATTCCTTCCTTGGATCCCAAAAGGGGAAGGACTTCCTGGTTGGCATCCACGCTCACGCCATAGCCCTTCTGATACCACTCGGCCATAGCGCGTCGTAGTTCAGGGCTCGAGCGATAAGGTGCGTACCCATGCGCGTTCTTTTGGTGAAGGGCATTTGCCGTTGCATCGAGTACTTCAGAAGCGGGAGAGAGATCCGGGCTTCCAATACCCAGATTGATGACAGGCGTACCGCCTGCGGCGTTCATCTGGCGAATCTGCTCAAGCTTCTTTGAGAAGTAGTATTCTTGGGTGCCTTTGAGGCGATCTGCGGGCTGAATCATACGCGGATGCGCCTTTCTCCGCGCGCATAATCCCCAAAGTGAATCAGGCGGTCAGCACGTTGCTCGAGAAGTTTCAGTGCTTGTTGATATTGGGCGGAATCCTTCCACTCGAGATCGACGTGAAAGGCATACTCATAGGGTCTGCCTGGGATCACGACGGATTGAAGCTTCGTCATATTGACGTGATTTTGATCGAGGACTTCCAGGATCTTCACCAGACTCCCTGGATGATCGGGCGCTTCAAAGCAGATCGAGGATTTGTTTGCCTGTGGATTGGGTTGGTAATCATCGCTTCGGCAGATGACAAGAAAGCGGGTCATATTCTGCTGATTGGATTGAATTCCCGAAGCTAAAATCTCAAGTCCATAGGTTTCCGCAGCGAGCCGACTTGCGATCGCAGCCTGGCCCTTTAAGTTTTTTTCTCGGACATCTTTTGCGCTTTCTGCGGTATCGGTTCCTTCCAGAACCTTGATGTGAGGGTGCGACAAAAGAAAGTCCTGGCACTGAAGAAGCGCCATTGGATGGCTTTGGACGGTGTGAATCTGATCGATGCTCTGGCCAGGAAGCGCCATGAAGTTCATCTCAATCGTCAGATAAACCTCGCCGATGATCTTAAAACGATGGGCTTCTAAAAGTGAGTAGTTGGGCAAAATGCTGCCTGCGATGGAG
>JBJMMA010000230.1:0-25574 GCA_045805065.1 Bdellovibrionia bacterium
AACGGAAATCGCTCAAATGCTGACGGACGTTATTCGTTGCAAGCAGCCCTTGAGACGGAAATTGAGGGGCCGGCATTCCTAGACGGACAGGTTCTGAATAGGTCAAAGCCATGGGTTACTCTCCTACGTTTTATTAAGAGAAAACGGAGCAAAGAGCAAGCCATGGCCGTGCGATCTATTTAAACCCGCTCCCTTATCTAAGGGCGGCGTTATTATACTGGTAAGTCTTCTTAGAGACGCGCTGAAGCGGGGCCTTGATTCGAGGCTGCTGAGCAAGCGGTAGCTTCTCCCGGTAACGTGGCTCAAGATTCGATAACTTTTGGATATCGCCATCAAAATTAGGGCTCGACTCGCGAGGAACACTGATTTCTGATAGACTCTGATAGATAGCCGTATCGTCGGTAATTCGATTCCGTTTTGGAACCGAGGCCAGGGCAATGGATAAAATCACAAAGCCCGTGACGGCACCCAAACCGAACAGCTTTCGATCTCTTTTGTGTAGAATCGACATAACGAACGTCCTCCAAACGCGGACGCCATTGAGCAAGGTCGGTGCCACAGGGCAGCATGGAAGAAATCAGCTCAAACCCTTGAAATCGTTAGCCCAGGGGCGATATGAAACTGTTTAAACCTTAGACAATTGGAACCTACACTGACAGGCGACATGCAAAAAACCCCTACACCTCCGTCTTCTACCACTCGTAACTTTCGAACCATCCGTTTGAACCGAGTCAGGCAGAACAATCTGAAGAACGTCTCCGTAGAGTTCCCAGCAAGAAAAATATCTGTCGTGACAGGCCTATCCGGAAGCGGAAAAAGCTCTCTTGTCTTTGACACTCTTTACGCCGAAGGCCAGCGCAGATACGTGGAAAGCCTTTCCACCTATACGCGGCAGTTCCTTGAGAAAATGCCAAAGCCTGATCTCGATTCCATCGAGAACATCCCGCCTGCCATCGCGCTCGAGCAAAAGAACCACGTTCTCAACTCGCGCAGCACCGTGGGCACGCAAACTGAGATCGTGGATTATCTTCGCGTTCTATTCGCAAAGATTGGTCACACCTTTTGTGTGAACTGCGGAACAGAAGTCAAAAAGCTGGATGCCATGTCCATTCTGGACTGGGCTGCCAACTGGCTTCCAGGTCGCAAAGCCCTGATCCTGGCACCCATCTCTCTGACGCCTCCTGCAGCCGCTGCAGCCAAGAAAGGCAAAAAGGCCGCTACAAAAAAGGCCCCAAAAAAAGCTGCAACAGCTGCCGCGAAAAAAGCCGCAGCCGTTGCGGGCGCTGCTTCGATCGAATCTCTCTTTCAGGTCCTGCGTGAGCAAGGATTCCAACGTGTCTTCTGGCGCCTGGGCAAAAAGAGCGAAGTGATTGACCTTCAAGACACCGAAGGTCAAAAACCTGATTTCTCGGATCCCAAGAGCGAACTCTACGTGGTCGTGGATCGCCTGCGCTTGAGCGAAACTCCTGATTCGGATACGCGTGGAAGACTTCTGGATTCCATCGATCAGGCGCTTGCCATTGGCCATGGAAAGCTTGCGTTCCATGACATGGACGAGGAAGCTTCTCCGGAAGATCAGCTTCGAAGCTTTGACAGTCGCTTTTCCTGCGGAAACTGCGGCAAAGAGCATCGCCAGCCTGAGCCTCACCTCTTCTCCTTCAATAGCCCACTGGGAGCTTGCGGCCATTGCAGCGGATTTGGCTACACGCTCGATCTCGACGAGTCTCTCGTTGTTCCTGATCCCTCCAAGACTTTGAAGAACGGAGCAATCGATCCACTTTCGAAGCCATCACTTTCTGACTGGCAAAGAGACATGTTTCGCTTCTGTGAGCGACAGGGAATCTCCATCGGCAAGCGTTACAATGAGTTGACGCCTGCGCAAAGAAAGCTTCTTTGGAATGGATCTCCGGACGACAAGACCTTCCCAGGAATCATGGGATGCTTTGAGGATCTCAAAGGATATAAATACAAGCTTCACATCCGAGTTTTTATCCGTCGCTATCAGAGCCAATCGCTCTGCTCGGTGTGCCATGGCGCACGCCTGAAACCTGAAGCCCTGGCCGTGAAAGTCGGCGGCGGAAATAGCCCATTCAGAAACATCGGCGAAGTGCTTCAGATGTCTGTTGATGATTCTGTCACATGGATTCAAAGCCTTGAGCTTACGCCGAATGAGCAGAAAATCGCGAAAGAGGTTTTCTTTCAGGTCGAGCGACGCCTCTCCTTCTTGAGCGAAGTAGGCGTTGGCTACCTCACGCTTTCGCGCCTGACCAAAACTCTCTCAGGTGGAGAGTTCCAACGCATCAATCTTGCGACTCAACTTGGAAACGGACTCTGCGGAACCCTTTACGTGCTCGATGAGCCATCGATTGGACTTCATGCGGCCGATACGGAGCGATTGATCCGAGTTCTTGAGCGCCTTCGCGATCAAGGAAACACGGTGGTCGTCGTTGAGCATGATCTTGAGGTCATGAAAACGGCAGACTGGCTTGTGGAGCTTGGCCCGGGAGCGGGTCATCGCGGCGGCGAGCTGGTTGCGCAAGGCGACTCGAACACTCTTCAGAGAATCCCAGGTTCAGTGACCGGGAAATATCTCTCCGGAGCGTTCAGCGTTCGCAGAACACGCGCCCTTCGCCCTGCACCAAAGCGCTTTCTGAAGATGACGGGTTGCCGTGAGAACAATCTTAAAAACCTGACGGTCGAGGTTCCACTCGATCGCCTGGTGGTTGTCACAGGCGTATCGGGCTCAGGCAAGAGCACGCTGGTTCATAAGACGCTCTTCAATGCGCTTTCTCGCCTCTTTTATCGCACGACCGATAATGTGGGACTTTTTGATCGCCTGTATGGAGCGGATCAGCTCTCAGGCGTTGTCCTGCTCGATCAAACACCGATCGGAAAGAGCTCGCGCTCCAATCCTGCGACTTACCTGAAAGCCTGGGATGAGATTCGGCGCATCTATGCCAATCAGGTACTCTCACTGAGACGTGGCTATACGCCTCAGCATTTCTCGTTCAACGTCGATGGCGGCCGATGCCCGGTTTGCAAAGGCGAAGGCGAAATCACCTTGGACATGCACTTCATGGCCGAAGTGAAGCTTCCTTGCGAGGAGTGCGAAGGCAAACGCTTCAAGAAGAGCGTGCTCGATGTCTCTTTCCGCGGAAAGAACGTCGATCAGCTTCTGCACACAACGATTGATGAAGCATACGAGCTCTTCCGGGATAACCCGCTTCTGATGAAGAAGTTTGGAATCCTCCGCGATGTGGGCCTAGGTTACCTGCAACTCGGGCAAAGCGGCACAACGCTCTCAGGCGGCGAGTCTCAGCGTCTGAAGATTGCTGCAGCCTTGGATGACAAGGGCGTTGAAAATCAGCTCTACATTTTTGATGAGCCTACGACAGGTCTTCATCTCGAAGACGTCAAAAAGCTCATGGAAGTGATTCATGATCTCGTGGATGCACGCCATAGCGTCATCATGATCGAGCATCATATGGATGTTATCGCCCAGGCAGATTGGATTATCGATTTAGGCCCGGGTGGCGGCGTTCACGGCGGAAACCTTGTGGGAAGCGAAGCACCCGACCGTTTGATTCACGATGAACAATCCGTGACCGGTCGAATGCTCCGCATCCAAGGTTATCAGTTTCCAGAACGGACTACTTAACTGATCTGACTCCACTCGAAGTGACTGGAGTCACGGAGCCAGAGTCCACGACTTGAAGGGCGATCTCAGGATAGCGTTCGCCGTTCGGACGGTTGACATACGTAATGCGAGCTTGCGCAGTCACAAGGACGCGCTTCTGAAGGTAACGGCTCCAGAATGGCCATCCACCGGTCAGGTAGTAATAAGGTGCGCGAGCGCGTTGCACATTTGCCAGCCATGGATGCTGCTGAAGATCGATGGCAAACATCGGAACTGACGTTGCAGACGTTGCATTGGGATTATCAGAACCTGCGACAATGGTTCCGTAGAGAGAGTAGAACT
Source organism: Bdellovibrionia bacterium (assembly GCA_045805065.1). Taxonomy (GTDB): domain Bacteria; phylum Bdellovibrionota; class UBA1018; order UBA1018; family UBA1018; genus CAZCBS01. The sequence continues at coordinate 3,980 of JBJMMA010000230.1, forward strand.
CGCCCGGAGCAAGCTCGACATGTTGATTGATCGTGAGCAAAGGATTTGGAACTTCACCGCCTCCATGTCCTCCTCCGCCATGACCACCTGGCTGAAGGCATTCACGAACTTCCGATTTGCTCAAATCAACGACTTGAGAATCGTACTCAGTTGACTCGTTCGCACGAGCAACACCTGGCACCGTCACACACACGGCCGCCAAAATCCCTAAGAAGCAAAAACTCAGAAGCTGGATTTTAAAATTCCTCATTAGCATTCCCCCCTATCAATTAACTTCTTCAGCCTTCATCCCGGTTTTCTGAGATGCGCCTGAAGATCCCCCCACGAACTGGACTTTCAGCCCCGGAGCAAGCCGATAGCCTTCTCTCCAGTTCACTAAATACTTTGGCTTATGCACATCCGGCTCGATGAGTTTTCTGAGCCGGTTAATGTTGTAATAAAGCTTGTTGTCATGAGCTTCGGGCCGGTACTTCTCTTTCCAGACCTGCTCAATGATCTCGGCCTTTGAAAGGCCCCGCTCACGATCTGCTTCACTTCCATGATGGGCCCTGGAAAGAGCTTCCAGAATATGAAGCAAGACGTACTGCTTACCCAGTGCGATCTCTCCCGCTTCGCGCGTTTGAATGATGCACTGGCGGCTGTCCACCAGAAGATCGACCGCGTCTGATTCGAGGCGCGCTTTCTCGGTGGCGATTTCTTTTTTCAGGAGCCCGAACTCGGCACTGGTCGTCGCCTTTTCAATCAGGTCGAGATACCAGTAAGCTTGCGAGAAGTTTCTTTGGTGACGAGCCAGGCGCGCGTAAGCGTAAAGAACGTAAAGATGGTAGTACCAGCTATGGCTTGCGAGAAAAGCCGCGTGAGCCTTCTGATACCATTGCAAAGCCTCTTCAAATTTACGCTGGCGCTCGTACACGCTTCCCGTCAAATGATAAAGCATCCCGTTGACGCCGCGAAGATTGCGAGCCTCAAAACGTTGCAAAAGAATTTGAATCAGATGAAGAGAGCGCCTGAGGTGGTTTCTTTGCCAAAGCAAGGTCGCCATCATGACCCAGCCACGGGCAATCAGATCTTCGTTTGAGATCAGATCATCCAAAGCGTGGGCAGCAGTTCCCTTAGAATTCTTTTCAGATTGAGCCACTTCTTTTCGGATGGCGCGCAGAAAGCGATGATTGTGACGTTGCGCCAGGAGGCATTCTCCCCGCCCGCGTGCAATGATCCCTTTGCAGTACCAGGCCATGGGCGGCACCTGCTTGGGATGCGCTTGCATCATCGCATCCAGCTCATGCTCGAGACGCTGAATGGCTTCCTTATCCAAAGCCTCACCGGCCAGACGCAGAAGTCCCGCAAGGGCTTCCATCATCGCGCGCAGATCCGACTCGGATTTGGCGATCTCCAAGGCAAGCTGATAGTTTTCCCGCGCTTCTCTGAGCTCGCACTTCTCGGAACGCATCTGAGCCATCTGAAGAAGCTGGCGAACCGATGGCGCCATCATCTGCCTTTTCATGCTGGCAGAGACCTGAGAAGATTCGGGCGCACGAGCTTCCGACGCAACAGCTCCACGCGATGCTGAAGCGCGAGGCGCTGCACGCAGGCTTGGTCGACGCTTTGCGACCGCTTTGCTTGTCGGTTTGCTTTTCAGCTTCTTCATAGGTTTTCGAAGTGGGCAACGCATGGTAATCTAAGCCGGCCGAGAGTCAAGAAGGGACTAAGATGCTGCACTATTCCAAATGGCCCACTTCATCTGCTTCACTTTCACCCGAGAGCTTTAAAGCCAGGCTCGTCTTTCTTCATGGAATGGGAGGCACCGGGGCACTCTGGCGTCCCATTGCCGCAACGTTAGAGAATGAATACGAAATCCTGGCTCCCGACCAGCGTGGACACGGAAAAAGCCAGATCCCCACTCAAGCAGGTGGACGCGAAACGCCCCAATACACTCCTCTTCATTATGGAAAGGATGTCATTGAGACGATGGACGCGCTCGGATTTCATCCGGCCTGGCTCATCGGACACTCGATGGGGGTTCGGACTGCGTGCGCTGCAGCGCATCTCAAGCCTGAGTGGGTCAAAGGTTTAGTTCTGATCGATCTCGGACTCTCCGGACAAGCAGGAGGCGGATTGGGAGACACCTTAGGAAATTTCCTTAAAATTCTTCCAATGGAGTTCAATAGCCGAGCCGAGGCGCGTTCCTATATGGAGCAGCACTGCCCGGACCCCTCGATTGCTCAATATCTGATGGCGGTCTCGGTTCGAACGCCTACGCCCGACGCTCCCGAAAAGCTCACCTTCCCTTTTGATCGCGCAGCCCTGATTCAGACGATTCATGCGGCTCGCGACTCATCGGTCAGAACCTGGGTGAAGGAGCTGGCCTCCCAGGGAATGCCCATTCTGATCCTGCGCGGCGCTCAAAGCCTGGTGTGGAGCAAGGAAGACTACGAAAAAGAAAAGGCGCACTTTCAAGGTGCGCCTTCCGTTCATTTTGAAGAATTTGAAGGCGCCGGTCACGGTCTGCCGTTCGAAAAACGGCTCGACTTCACCCGGCGCCTCACAAACTTGATTTCAAGCTATTAGCTCTCGGTAGGCTCGCCGCCATTCACGACATCTGGATTCATGTCGATCTTGGCCTTGTCGCTGATCTTCTTGAGAAACGACTCGAACATGGAGCGCTGCTTTTTCATCGTCAGCTGCTTCATGACATTGTCGCGCTCGGCATCGAACTTCGCGGCGTCTGCATGCTGAACTTCAGAGACCACAGCCACAACGATTGCACCTGGCTGAGTGTACTTCTTGGCCTTGGCGCCGATTGGGGACGGCTCCTGGAAGGCGTCAGCCATCAGCTCTTTCGACTCGCCCACGCCTGGGATCATATCACCCTGCTGGCTGAAGAGGCCGGTGGACTTCACGCTTGCGCCGTAGGCTTTCAAGAGTGCGTTCACGCGAGCGTCAGAACCCTTGTCCGCCGTCAATGCGGCCTGAACCTGATCGGCAAGCTTTTCATTAATCTTCTGAATATCGGCCAAGCGCTCGCTGGCGATCAGATCACGGGCAATCTCGTTTTGAGCCTGTTCCAAGGTCTTCCCTTTGAACTCAGCTTCCTTACGAGCATCAAACTGAGCCTTCACCAGGTTCATCTTCGAAGCATCCGCAAGATACTTTTTGATTTCTTCTGACTTCACTTCAACGCCCTTGCGGCCGTTCTCGCTGTTCAGAAGAACATATTTCACGCTTCTCTTGTTGTGGCTCATCAGGAAGTCCTGGCGAGCTTCAGCGTCCGATACGTGAATCCGGCGCATGAAGTAGTCGTTCCAGCGTTGAGCCGAAAGATCATCCCGGATAAGTTTTTCAAAGTTGCCCGTCGATCCGTAAGGGCTGGCTTCGATCGTCTGCTTGTAAGCGACCAGATCGAATTTGCCGTCCTTTTGGAAGGCAGGAATATCAAGGATCGCCTGCTTCACTTCTTCATCCGAAGCGGTCAGGCCCATTCGGTGAGCTTCCTGAATCATCAACTTGCGTTGAACGAGCTCACGGAAAACCGATTCCTGCACTCGGAAAGCCCGGAGTTGTTCTTCCGAGATCTTGCCGCCTGCCATTTTACGGAAAAATTCCAGGCGCTGGTTCAGGCTCTGCTGATACTCGCGCAGGCTGATTGCTTCGCCGTTCACTGTACCGGCGACAGTTCCTTCATGCATGCCCCTCGTCGCCTTCGGAGCAAAAACTCCGTAAAAGATGAAGACCAGGGAGATCAATCCAATAATGACGGTAACAATCGCCGCTCCGAATTTTTCACGTATCCATTGCATAGGCCTAAGTTCTCTCACAACTTTACGGAAAGATTCAAGCCAGTTTAGCTTGCGCTGCCCTCATGAGATCGTTACAGTCTTTGTGACCAGGCCGGGCGCGAGCCGGGCCGAGATGAGAAATTGACCACGCCAAATGGAGTTTAGGCGAAGGATTTCCATAGGAGTAAGGGGACACGTTAGAACATGGTCAAGTATTTAAGGGAATATCGCTTCTACATCATTCTCTTCGCATTTATCCTGATCCCGGTGATCGCAATTGATACATCGACTCGCGCCCCACGCGATTATCGTTTCTATGATCGATTGATCGTGGGCATCACCTGGCCCATTCAAGCGGGCATCAGCTGGTCGCTTGATAAAGTCGCATCGGGATTTCACAACTACATTTATCTCTGGCACGTCAGACAGGACAACCTGAGCCTGATGGACGAGAACCGCCGGCTTCTGAACTCCATTGCGGGTCTTCGCGAGACAGAGCAGGAAAATCTTCGTCTTAAGAAAATCCTGACCTTTGAAGAGCACTTTCACATTCAATCCACCGTTGCCCGTGTGGTGGCCAAAGACATCTCGACTGAGTTTCGCGCCATCCGCATCAACCGTGGCGAGAACGCCGGCATTCGCAAAAACATGGCCGTCATTTCGACGGAAGGCGTCGTAGGACGCGTTCTGCGTACGACCCCGAACACGGCTGACGTCATTACAGTCCTGGATCTGCTCTCTGCCGTCGACACCATTAATGAGCGCTCTCGCGCACGCGGCGTCATGGAAGGCTTGACCGATGATGTCGCCGTCCTTCGCTATACGGTGAGAACCGATGACATTCAAACGGGCGATGGCTTGATCTCCAGCGGCCTGGGAGGCATCTTCCCGAAAGGCATTCCGGTCGGAACGGTCTCCAAGGTCAATCGCAAGCAATTCGGCATTTCTCAGGAAGTGGAAGTCCGCCCCGCCGTGGACTTCGCAAAGCTCGAGGAAGTCATGATCGTGACCCACGCGGACAGCGATTTCACGATTCCTGCCCCCGCCCCTGCGTCCACCTCCTCGAACAACTCCTCTAACAATTCTGGGAAGCGTTAATGACCAGGCTTCTTTTTCGCACACTCAATGGTCCAGCCCTGGTGCTTCTGACCTTGATCGGGATCGCGATCCAGACGAGCTTTTTCTCGTTCTGGATTCTTCCGTACTTTCAGCCTGATATTGTGCTTCTCATGGTCATCTGGTGCGCGCTTCGTCGCGACTTCGTTGAGGGCGGCATCCTGACCCTGATCGTCTCCGATATTGCTGAGATCCACAGCGCTGCGCCTGCAGGCCTGTTTTTGATCTCTTATATGCTGGTCTATCTTCTGGTGCGGCTTGCAGCGCGCATCTTTGTGATCCCGGACCTCTCCTCTTTTCTTTTGGTCACATTGCTTGCGACCGCTTTAGAGAAAATCACGAATCTCTGCCTTCTCTCGCTTCTGGGCGCACAAGGCACACAGGTTCGCCATACTTTGGTTTATCTCTTCCCCGTCGCCATTGTGAACGCGGTTCTGGGCCGCTGGCTTTACCGCTGGGCTGAGAAATTTGATTGGGTAACGTTTAAGAACGCGCAAGCGGATCGGGCTCTAGAAGATGAGCTGCAACTTGAGAATCAGGGAATCTGACCGAGGCATTTGAGAGATGGCATTCTTAGGTCAAGAAGAGCAAATTAGAGAGTTTCAGGACAGGTTCAAATACCTCTACGTGGCGGTGTTTATCGGACTTGGCCTTCTGCTTTCCCGATTGGTTTATCTGCAGATCCTGCAAGGCGATCGCATGCGCCAATATTCTGAAGATAACCGCATCAAGCGCGTGAAGATCGATGCTCCTCGCGGAATGATCTTCGATCGGACGCGAAAGATGCTGATCGACAATCGCCCGGCGTTTGACCTGGAAGTCGTTCCTCAATACCTTAAGGAATCCAAGCAAACGGCTCAGGTCGTTACGCAGCTCTCCAAGCTCGTCAACATGCCTGAGAAGGACATCTATAGAATTCTGGACAAGGCCAAAGGTCAGCCGACCTTCATGCCGGTGAAGATCAAGACCGATCTGTCGCGCGACGAAGTCGCGGCAGTCGAGTCCTGGAAGATCGACATGCCAGGCGTGGAAGTTCGTACCGAGATCAAGCGCACGAATATCTATGGAGACATCGCCTCCCACTTGATGGGTTACATCGGCGAAGTGAACTCCGCTGAGATGCCTTATCTCAAAGCCAACGGCAAAGACTACAAACTGGGTGACCGAATCGGCAAGTTCGGACTTGAGCAGCGCCTGGAAGACACCCTTCGCGGCGTGGACGGTGAAGAGCTCAAGGAAGTCGATGCTCTTGGACGCATCAAGCTGGATCGCAATCGCGGTCGCGTCCTGAACGCAATCCCTGGCAAAGACGCCACACCGGGCAGAAATCTGGTTTTAACGATCGATCAAGACCTTCAAATGGCCGCAAGCCAGGCCTTTGAGGATAAAATCGGCTCCATGGTCGCCATTGATCCTCGCTCAGGCGAGATCCTGGCCATGATGTCGCGTCCATCGTTTGATCCGACCGAGTTCTCTCGCGGAATCTCTGCGCAGCTTTGGAAAAAGCTGATCATGAACGAGAATCATCCTCTTCGCGACAAGACGATTCAGGATCACTATCCGCCGGGTTCGACCTTCAAGATTTTCACCGCGATTGCGGGCCTTGAAGAAGGCGTGATCGATGAGCATACGACCTTTAATTGCAGCGGCGCGCTTCGCGTCGGTAACCATCCTTTCCACTGCTGGCAAAAGCACGGCCACGGCGCGATCAATGTGGTGACCGCGATCACTCAATCGTGTGACGTTTTCTTTTATCGCGTGGCGATGAAGCTCAAGAGCGTTGACCAGATCGCTTACTGGGCCCAGCACCTGGGACTTGGCAAAAAGACTGGCATCATCCTGAAGGGCGAAGTTCCTGGCCTGATTCCTACCGAAGAATGGAAGATGAAGCGCTTCAAGCAACCTTGGCAGGGCGGCGAGACCCTCTCGGTCGCCATCGGACAGGGCTACGTGCTTGCAACGGCCCTTCAGCTTGCCAATGCCTATGCGGCCATCGGAAACGGTGGAACGCTCTGGAAACCATTCCTCGTCAAACAGGTGGAAAGCTTTGAAGGCAAAGTCTTGAAAGAGTTCAAGCCTGAGGTCCTGGACAAGGCCAACCTTCACCCAAAAACCGTTGAACTGATCAAGCAGGGGCTCTGGGGCGTGGTCAACACGCAGCACGGAACGGCTCACAGGTACATGATCCCCGGCGTGGATTTTGTCGGAAAGACGGGAACCGCGCAGGTCATGCAGATCTCGGCTGATAAGATTTATCAGCGCTGCGAGAACATGAAGTTCAGTGAGCGACATAACGGCGTGTTCGTGGGCTTTGCTCCGCTCAACAATCCGGTCATTGCGGTGGCCGTGATCGGCGAGCACATCTGCCACGGAACGAACGCAGCTCCGATCGCTCGCGCCGTCATTAAAACCTATCTGGAAAAATACTTCCCAGATCTCTACGGCCCGAAGGCCATTGCCGAGCGCCTTAAAACTCAGGGCGACAACGCAAAGCCTGTCTTTACGGCAGCCCCTCCTGCGCCTGCTCCTGGCCGTAACGATGAAGAAGACATTCAACCTGAAAACAACGAGCATTTGCCGAAGACGGCCGCAAAGCCACCCCTTCCGCCAACGCTTCCTTCGGACCCCGAAGAGATTTCAGCTCCCGATTTGAAATCGGACGATTAAGTGAAGAGGCATTAAGATGACGCATACGTCGATGGAAACTCCCGAAAGTCCCCAAGGCTACGAGGCTTATTCTAGCTCCAGCATGAACACGGGGATGTACGATGATGAGCTCAAGAAGTTCAATTGGAACCTGATCCTCTTGATGTTGGTGATCTTCGGGATCGGCCTCGTCAACTTGCTCAGCGCCACAGGGGTTGAGGACAAATCCCTGGGTCTTTATAAAACGCAGCTTCTTTGGTTTGGCTTGGGAATGGGCTTGATGGCCGTCATTCTCCTTTTCCACTACTCCGTTTTCTCCCGGATCGCTTACTTGATTTACTTTGCCAATCTCTTGCTGCTCGTTGCAGTTCTGGTTGCCGGTAAATCATCGCTGGGCGCAAAGCGCTGGATTGGTTTCGGCGCGCTTCGCATTCAGCCTTCTGAGTTCATGAAGCTCTCGCTTGTCATCGGGCTTGCGAAATACTTCGAGAACGATCGCACAGTGGGGGGCTATGGCCTCAGAGAACTTTGGCTTCCGGCCTTGCTGGTCGCCATTCCCGCGGGTCTCATCATGCTTCAACCGGACTTGGGAACAGCACTGATCATCTTAGCCACTTCCGGCACGATGATGCTTTTCTTGAAGATTGAAAGAAAAACCCTGATCGGGATTCTTGCCAGTGTTGCGATCATTGTTCCGGCCGCATACCAGTTTGCCCTGCAACCTTATCAAAAGCAGCGCATTGTCTCGTTCATCGATCCGATGTCGGACCCGAAGGGCGCGGGCTATAATTCCATTCAATCCATGATCGCCGTTGGAAGCGGACAGCTGACTGGCAAAGGCTGGAAAAAAGGTACGCAAAGCCAGCTCAACTTCCTTCCCGAGCATCATACGGACTTCATTTTCTCGGGCTTCAGTGAAGAATGGGGCTTCTTTGGCGGAGCGGTTCTCGTTGCCCTCTATCTGGTATTCATGATGAACGGCCTTTCGGTTGCCTATCAGTCCCACGACAAGTTCGGGGTCCTGCTTGCGATCGGGATCATGACGATCTTCTTCTGGCATATCTTCATCAACATGGGGATGGTCATGGGAATGCTTCCGATCGTCGGCGTGCCTTTGCCCTTCATGAGTTACGGCGGATCCTCGCTGATCACCTCACTTGTCGGGGTGGCAATTCTTACGAACATCGCGAACAAGAAGTTCATGTTTTAATGTAGGGTTTTTGCTTGCTGGCCGTTCGGCCCATGGTACGCTTAAGATATCTGAACATATTAAGGATCAGGAGCTACCCATGTCCGACTCTGTACTCATGAAGAACAAGAAGATCTTCGTCACTGCTCTCACCGGTGCTTGCCTTGCCATGGCTATGACCATGCCAAGTTGCCCAGGCCAACAAGCCATGCAGCAACAGATCGACACCCTGCAAAGCAGCCAGCAAGACATGGCAACCAAGTTTCGCGGCCTCGAAGCCCAAGTGAAGACCGCCACCTCCGGTACGGATGAGCAAAAGAAAGTCATCGGCGAATTGACCGCTGCGGTCGCTGCTCAAAAGACGGCAATCGACAATCTCAACGCTGCCATCCAGCAAATGGACGCTAAAATCGCGACCTTATCTGCTCCTAAGGGCAAAGCTTCTGCGGCTAAACCAGCTGCGAAGCCAGCTCCTAAGCGTAAGCACTAAGCCTTGTATCCCTGCGTCATAGCAGGTATGAGATGTCTGTGCCGAACGAGACCTCTCAAACAGAAGCTTCTCAATCCGATGCTTGGGCAAAGACCCATTATTCCTATAGCCGTTACCTCAAAGAGACCTTTGGCGGTAAGACGTACAAGATCGTCGTAGGAAGTGGATTGACCTGTCCTACCCGGGACGGGACGCTTGCAAAGCGCGGTTGTGCCTTTTGCGACCTCCGTGGCTCAAGCTCGTTTTTTGGAAAAAAAGGCCGGGGAGCCTCCGTTTCGGATCAGATCCAGGCCCGCATGCCCGGCATCCGCGAGCGTTTCGGGGCTGAGAAGTTTCTGGCCTACTTTCAAAGCTATACCAACACTTATTCTGATGTGGGTTACCTCCGGGAAATTTACGAAGAGGCTCTCGCTCAACCGGGTATCTCCGGCCTGGCCATCGGCACCCGGCCCGATTGCATCCCGGATCCTGTGATCGATCTTCTCGAAGAGATTGCTTCCAAAAGCTACGTCTCGCTTGAGCTTGGGGTTCAATCGTTTGAGAACCCGACCTTGGAATGGCTGGATCGCGGTCATGATTCTCAATGCTCCATCGATGCCCTGACGCGCCTTCGCGAGCGCGCCCCGCATGTCCACACCTGCGCGCATTTCATGTTTGGCAACCCGACGGATTCGCCGACCGCCGCGCGCGACGCAGCCCTGCTGCTCAACAAGCTCAATGTAAAAGGCGCAAAGCTTCACCAGCTCATGGTGCTGGAACATACGATCCTGGCAGAACGCTGGAAGGAATCCCCTTTTCACACGCTTTCGATCGAAGAATACACAAACGTTGTTGCGGATTTCATCGAGCATCTCTCGCCTGAGATCTACATTGAGCGCCTTTGCGCAACCGCAAGTCACAAGGAAGAATGCCTGGCACCTGAATGGAGCCGTGATCGCTGGGAGCCGCATAACCGCATTCGTGACATCCTGGTTGCGCGCGGTTGTTTTCAAGGTTCAAAGCTGTAGGCAACTGCCAACAGCATTTCTTCCTGTTTTCGAAAAAACCTACAATCTTTGTGTAAATAAGAACTTAATACGCCTCAGCAGGTCTTAAAACCGGATTGAGTGTGCAATTCTCACTGGCATGACCATTGCTCAGGGGTGACTCCGTCTTTAAAGGAGTACCCAATATGAAGTCAAAGATCCTGATCGTTCCCCTGATCCCTCTCTGGGCCTGTACCTTGACCCTGCAGTCTTGCAGCTCATCCAAAAACGATTCCCCCTCCCTCCCAGCAAATACGACCCAAAGCATCTATCAATCGATGCGTCCCGGAGACCTGGTCCGTGCGGCAGCCAACGGGGATGAAAACAAAGTGAGACAGCTCCTGCAAAGCGGTGCCGATGTGAATGAAACCGTGACGGTCACCGTTCCCTCCCACGGTAACATCGAGGCCCACTCAGAAGCGGTAACCCCATTACTCGCAGCCGTTGCTATGAATTATGAAAGCATCGCCTCCCTCCTGATCAACTATCAGGCAAAGTCGGCGAATAGCTTCCAACCGAATTTTCAAGGTTTCACTGCCAAAGACTTTCTTCTTTACCGCGGCCAAAACGCAACCGCTTCGCTTTTGAGGTAATTTTATGAAAACCAAGCTCACATCTTTCGTCTCCATCACTGCTCTTCTGACTTGCGGCCTGTTTGTTGGATTCCCGCACTCGTTTCCAATATCCGAAGCTCGGGCTGACGAAGTCCTGAAGATCTCGTATACGCCAGATGAAACCGACGCGCTCGCCTATGCAGCAAAAGCTCAACTCCATGTCCAACAAAGCGGGCATGCGATTGAGGACAAGTTTCTCGCCCATCATATCGTTCAGCTTGTACGCGATAGCGCAGTCCAGGGAAAACGCATCGATTTCATTGAGCTCATGAGAGAAGCAAACCAGTTCAAGGATGAATCATCGAAAGAACTCCGCGTCGCAACTGGGGAGCTTAAAGTCGTGGATATGAAAGAGGCTGCGGACCGTTTCTATGCGATCTTCGACCATCTTCCCTTGCTTGGAGATTATATCTCAGGCTTTCACGCAGCGAACAACCTCATGAGCGAGCTCTACTCGAGCTCCATTATCTCCAACAATCAAATCATGGCGCAGGTTCAACGCGCCCAGCGCATCCAATCGGTAAACGAGATCGGAGACGATGTATATGCCAAGCTTCAGGGGCTCGCCCGAAACGTGCCGCATATGGATATCGTCGTGGATGGCGTGTTTTCCCATGACTTCGGCGACGTCAGCGTGCATGACTCCGCACAAAACATTCGAGATGAGGATCCAGGCCTGAGCGCGAATCTTATTCTTCGCGAAAACTTAGGAGCAGACGGTCGCCTCAATGTTGACTTGAAGAGAGTCAAACAAGCCTTCTCAGAACTCTCGCAATCTCTCCTGACCGAATTTCATCAGATCAATGGCGGGATAAAAGAGCTCAGAGCGCAAACGGACACGAAAAACATTTCAGAAAAGGAAACGAAAGATCGCCAAGCTTCAGCTGAGGCACAACAGCTTCAAGAAGCCATTCAACTCGACAATCTGCGAGCAGGAATGAGCCTCTACTGTCAACTAATCTCAAAATTTGATCCAAAAAATGGCCAAATCCTAAGCTCAACCGTTCAAGCAGGTTTCGACATGGCCCAATCCTTGAGCCGCTACAAACAAAGTATGGCCACTCTAAACAGTGCCTTGCCTGGATCAAAAGCCCTTTCATCCACCTCTACGTTTAGACTCACCACAGATTTAGTTCAAATTGGACTTTCTCTGGTCAACAGCCTTTTTTCCAGCGGCCCATCAGCCGACCAAATCATCTTGGATCAGATTTCAACTGTTCAAACCATGATCAAAGAACTCTCTCAAGCCATGCAAGAGAACTTTGTGCAAGTCGATGGCAAGCTCAGTGACGTTCTCAAGAAACTCGATGAGCAGATGTCAAAGCTCACCGAGATTGATTATGAATCCAAAGCTTCACGCTCTGAAATCGCTGAGATACAACGCGCTTTATTATCACAGGAAGCACAGTTGGATGTCCTCGAAGCTGACATTCTGCGGACGCTCCAAAGATCTTTTATCGCTGAAATCGATCGAAAGAATCAAAAGTTCTGTTTGGAGAGCGATTCCTACACGTCCGCAAACTTCATGCCTTACGCTGACTATCGCGGATGTGTGGACGAGTTTGCGTCCTATGCTTCACGGCCTGCACATGATTTAGAAGCTCCGAGCTTCATCACAGCAGGCCCTCTCGGGACAAACATCGGCACGCTTTCCAAGCTTGCGATGCAAAGAGGCAATTATGCCATGCTTCCATCTAAGGCGGATAAACTGGTTGACCCGATTGCATGGTCCATCGGAAGCACCGCTTACCTCAAACTTCTTGAGGCCCGCCCTGAGTTTGCGCACCTCACGAGCACTCGCGCCATTCAGGACATGCTATCTGACGGAAACGAACTTTTGCAGACTCTCCAGGGCATTACCGTGCTCCAGGACGGCAAAGGAGGCCTCATCAGCAATGCTCCGTTTCTCCTGGGCCTTGTTGACACCTACCTTTCTCAGGTGACCGAAGTTCAAAAGGCGATCGACAAACAAAAAAACCTCTACCAGAGCAACCCTGATCAAGGAACTCACGGCTATACATTGTGGCCGGAAAAGACAGATGAGGTCACACTTCAATTCGGTAAGAAGATTCCTCGTTGCGGGGACAACAGCTCCAAAATGCCCCTTTTGGCCCCAAAAAGCCTGAATGAATCATTGCCAGCCGAAGTCAGAGCCCTGCAACAATTGACAGGCAAGGGACTAGAGGTCTGTTACGACCTTCACCCTATGAAAACACGCACTGGAGACGTTCGCGCGATGCAGATGACCAACGACGTCTTCGTTGGCACAATCGCAAAACTTGGGATTGATTTAATCGCCTCCTATGATGGCGAGAGAATCTACAGTCGTCATGCCGAGACTGTGGAAATTGGAGCAGGCACTACGTCCGATCCAGATAGCGTCCTTGCGGATAACATGTCAGCGGTTCTGAGTGACTCGCCTGCTATAGACTTCATCGTGGCAGCAAATTGCCACTATCGAGGACTCTCGGAGTTCGGTGAAATCATATCAAAGCAAGAAAAGCCAAGCCCAGATTGCTTGTACGGAAAGTTCCTCCAAGCAGATTTGTTCAGACAGCTTGAGTCGCCTCAAAATGACGCAGTTTCTGCTGATGAGAAAGCAGCAACCCTGACCCACGTTCGGGCAAAACTTGCAGAATCTCTGAGTAAACATCGGAGCCGGTTTCGTGTCGCTCTCATCGATAAAATCAAGCGTTCGGACGACATTCAGCAATCTTTGAAGGCACTCGAAGAAAGCGCGAACTCAATCATTGCCTACGTAAAACTGGGTCTTCCAAAAAGTCTGGCCGAAAGCGATGCGCTTCGTGCCTCTATCTTTGGCAAAAACAAACTGTTGGGCAGCTCAGACATCGCTCGCCTCATCGAGTCGGATTCAAGCGGTGAAGAAATCGGCCAATTAAGCGAGACATTGACTTCACGGGCCGCATTGCTCAGAAATCAGCTTGCTGAGCTTTTGAAGTCTCCAACTGTCGAAACGCAGCCATTGATCGAGGACACGATGAATCGACTGAAGATCGCGCTTGCTGCGCAGACCAAAGCCCTTCCACATGTCAGCATGGATGAAGCGTGGAACGACCTCAGATCGGCAGTGTCTTCAATCCGCTAACAGCAGCTTAGTGAACCTGCCTTAAGGTGAGTCGAATGCGAAAAAGGAGCTGGCCGTCCTCAGTGGATTCTGAGAGTTCGGCTGGCTCATTTTCGCGAACCAAAACCGATGAGTTTGATACCTTCTGAAGTCCTGTGGAAGTTTTGCGATAAGCTTCCACCTGGATTTTCCAGCGGTGATGACCATTGTTTGTCGGCACGAGCTTGATCTCAGTATCCGGTGTTGAGACAATCCCCTCTTGCCCTTCAAGCACTTTCACTTTGCCATGAATCGCTTTTCTTGCACCGATGGTCGCATTCATGGAAATCGTATACCACCCAGCCCAAGCCATGCCGGACCAGGTCATGCTGAACATGAGGAGGCCTACAAAGATTTGTTTTGCCACGCTAAAATTATAGCGGCTCGACTTAAAAAAGCAAACCGCTCCAATTGAGCTCAAGCCTTAGGCCGAACTCAGCTCTGCTGAGCTTGATTTGAGCCCTGAATCTCGTGAGGCTGAATCACGGGAAGTGGCTTCCAATCCTTATGCTTCTCTGTGCCGCGAGCAGTTCCAAAGATACTGCGGAGCTGACCACAGGCTGCCAGGATGTCGCGTCCGCGCGAGATGCGAACCGTTGCCGTGACACCGCGGTCCAGCAGGTACTTCTGGAATTTGCGAACCACGTCGTCCGATGGGCGCTTGTAGACCGAGCCCGAGTGCTCGTTGAAAGGAATCAGATTGAGCTTCGATGGAATTCCGCGCGTGAGCTGAATGATGCGAGCCGCATCTTGAAGCGTATCGTTGACGTCTTTGAGCATCACGTATTCAAACGTAATCCGGCGATGCGATCCGAGAGGAAATCTGCGGCATGCTGCCAGGAGCTCTTCCAGATTCCACTTCTTGTTCACAGGCATGACCATGGAGCGCTGCTCATCGGTCGTACCGTTCAGTGAAATCGCAAGCGAGACATCCACACTCTTTCCAAGCTCATCAATCGCAGGAACAAGTCCACTCGTGCTGACCGTGACTTTGCGCTTGGAAAAGTTGAATCCGTCTTCATCGAGGAAGATCTTACAGGCTTGAATCACGTTCTTGAGGTTGTGAAGCGGCTCACCCATTCCCATGAAAACAATGTTCGTGAGCGGAGCAAGTCGACGAAGTTCAAAGATCTGCGTGACGATTTCGTAAGCTTCCAGGCTTCGATCGAGGCCCTGAACGCCCGTCAGACAGAACTTGCAGCCCATCGCGCAGCCGACCTGGCTTGAGATACAAGCCGTCAGGCGTTTCCAGTGGACGGAATCGAGCTTCTCTTCGCTCGGACGGCCTGCCGTAGGCTTCACGTCAAACGCGTCTTCTTCCTTCTCGGCCAAAGCCGCAGGAATGATCACGCTTTCAATTGTCTTTCCGTCATGAAGATCCCAGAGAAATTTGTGGGTCCCATCGAGAGCCTGGCGCGAATGGCGCTCGGTCAGGCGATAGATCTGAACGTTTTCTTTAAGAAAAGCTCTGAGCTCTTTGGAGAGATCGCTCATCTCATCCCATTCGGTCACGAAGCGCTGATACACCCAGCGGAAGATCTGCTGAGCGCGGTACTTAGCCTGCTTTTCCGCCTTCTTCTCAAGCTCAGCTTCAATAGGAGCGCGCTCCTCGGGAGACAGAGTCTCCAGTTGAGCAGCAACTGAGCGAGGAACTTTGCGGCTCAGCGGCTTAATCAGCTCCGCGAGCTCTGCTTTGGTAAGGCTTTGAAAATAGACCATATAGGTCGGCTTTTTACCTATTTAGTGTTGAAATTTCAAGACTTAAGTCAGGTAATTTTCCTCAGCTTTTACAAGCACCTATCCAGATCACCTCAATCAGATCTCGTTGAACATGTCGAACCCTGTGCGGGCTGTAAAACATTTGAGCAGATGAGAGCCAGCTGCACGGTTCAGGCGCCTGTTTATGGGGTTTGAGAGATATTCTCGCCTGGCATATCCACTGCACAAGCCGGCCGCAAGGCTCGGATCTCCCCAGACTCCAAAGAGCCAGTTGAATCCTGTTGAGTTGAGGAGTTCAGTTGATGCGTTTTATTAAATTTCTTTCGGTTGCTTCGTTCAGTCTCGGGTCCGCCACTGCGTTGGCTCAAACCTCCGCTGTTCCACTCAAAAATATTTCAAGTGGAACTCTGATGGCTCTCTCCGGACTTTCACAGACCCGGCTTCCCGTTCATAAACACATCTCGTGCACTCAAATTTATCAAAGCGGTCATCATGTTTTCACCGATTGCCAGGACTCAGATGGCAACAGTGAGTATTCCAATAAGCTGGATTACGGCTGGTTGCAAAATCAGCCCGCGTGCGCGATCACGATCGAAGAGCCTGTCGTCCGCATTGAGCGCGACGCTGGTCTATTTAAAACCCTGTTTGGAAGCTTTCTTGAGTCCGACATCAAGGTGGCAGCCGGCGAGCTTCTTGAGCTCGATGGCGGATATACCTCTTTAGGCAAAGACTCGGTCGAGCTTGAGGGCAAAGCCCAGGACGGAAACAAGGTTCACATCAAATGCTTTGATCCCGAAGCAAAGACCTCAGATCTCGACGCCGATCTTTCAGGCCTTCTTCAGTTCAAAAGCGTCGTCGTGAAAGTTCACGCAAATGATCTCTCTATTCCTACTGAAAGAGCCGTGGAGTCTTCTGATGATGCTTCAAGTGAAAGCTCGAGCGAAGCATCCGACGCAGCATCAGATAGTGCAGACTCCTCCGAGCTATCGACGGGGTCTGATGCTCATCCTGCCGATGGCAAAGCTTCGTATCCTGCGATCGACCCTTCGGACGTCGTCGATTTAGAGCGAAACTCCTGAACTCAGCTGAGCCAAGTTTAAAAAACTCAGTTCGTTTCCGCGCGGCGCTTGCGCCATTCTTCCAGATCTTTCTGAACTTTTGGGTCATCGACCTGAATCGTGGGCTTACCGTTTTTCTCCACAAAGGAGATCGGGATCGTCAATTGATGCCGGCGATACTCATCGGCAAATTGCGACGCTTTATCAGGATAGCCGTGTTGCGGAAGTTCTGGTGCCAGCAAATCCACATCCACGCCGTGAGCCTTGAGCCAGTAGCGCCCGTTCTCGTGTACAACATCAAAAACGTCGTCTTTAAAAGCCTGACCACGTCCCACGCCCCAGCTGAGGCCATACATTTGGGTGAGATCCCTGGTCATGTCGTGAAAGTCTTTACCATCATCAGTCATGATCGGATCGTAAGGACCGATTGGGCCATCTTTCTTGTTTCGAACCCAAAGGTAGCTTCCGTACTTAGTTTCTTCGTTCTGATCTGGAATACCGCCGCTGGTGTACTCACCCGCGCTATTGGTGCCGACGTAGTACTCATTCTTTCCAATGCGAACTGTGCCCGGAGCAAGATTAAAGCCTTCCGTCAAAACTGCAGGCTCTCCTTGTGGGACGTCTTCCGTGATAATTTTTACTGTTCCATCACTCTGCAGGATACGCTTTTCAACCGCGTGTCCTTTGGTATTAAAAGCATACCGAACTGTCGCGGGAATCGGAGTCGTTGTTCCAGGAAAATGGTTATGCGTCAGGAAAACCGGCTCACTCGCGGGCTTCCCATTCGGGAGCAACACACCATCAGGAACTCTTTTTGATGGGTTCTTAGGATCCATTCGGTAGGCTACTGAGCGCGTCTCAGTGGGAATATAGTAAAAAGATCCGTCGGGTCTCTGAATTTTGGTCTCAGCGGTCACCATGTCGAAAATGCGCCAGGTGTATCCGTCTTTGTCGACCCACATCTTTCTTGGATCCTTAGGATCAGGCACGAAGTTCTCGCCGTATCCATGGGCGTGAAGCAGTTTGCCTGTCTTCTCGTCGGCCTCGATCCAGCGTCTTTCGACCGATGGCTGCATGTTCAAGATACTTCCTTGATCGCGCACGACAAGTTGCGCGCGCTTGCCTTTCGTCGCTGGAATCCACTTTGTGGGTGTATAAATATGTCGGCTGCGAGTTGGATTGTCCTGCGAGACATGCGGAAGCTCGCGCGCTCCTTCTCCCGAGCCGCGGAAATTCACAGGAAGCTCCATCGAACCCTGAGTCACAATGAGCTCGTAACCACCCTTGCCATCTGGCTGATACTCAAATCTTCCGTCCCAGCCACGCGAGCTGTCAGGCGCTGCGTATCCTCCGGTTTGAGTCACCCACTTGCCGTCCTTGGTTTGTTGCTCATAAACAATCTCGAAAGCCTTAGGCCTTTTGTTTTTGAGAAGGACTTGCGTGGATGGGTATAAATATGCGTGATTGCCCGAGCTCAATTGATAAACGCCAGTAGGCATTCCTTGAGGGCGTGGATCATCTTGCTTGATCTCAAAGGGAGGCGATGGATCCGGAGACTCGTCCCATCCCCCTTTCTGATGAGCCTTGCGGCGAGTATTAGTGTTCATCGTGATACGACGAGAAGCAGGCACACGAGGAGAGGTCTCTTCAGCATGTCGCCAGGCCACTTTATTGGCCATTCGCCAGAGTTTTTCTCTCTCAGAATAACTGAGTTGATCCACCCGTGGCTTCATGTCGAGAACTGCTTTTTTATAAACGCTTTTTTCGAGGCGATTGATCAGCGCAAGTGCCGTCTCACGGTCTGAAGGAAAAGGAACAGTGCCGAGTAAGGAGCTCTTGCCACGTAAAGTGCTACTAAGCTGACCTGTGAGACAACTCGCAACCGGCGCGGCGTACGCGTTCGAAGCAACGAACGGTGCCGGAAAAATAGGTGAATTGAGAAAGACGGAAATCGCAGCAAAACCCAACACGAATTTTTGGAGACTCGTTCTCATAAGATAATTATTCAATGAGAAGCGAACGTGTTAAAGCAGCAATTTCAGTCTATTACTTTTTCAACTTAATAGATTTACTAGAAGATTACGGACTCGAATTTCCATGGTTCACAGCGGGATAAACACTGACTCCCTCAGGCGTCAGCCAAACGACACTTTCTTCCTTGTGACGGCCTACGTTTCGAACCAATTTGAAAAACCTGCCATGGCCGACAATATCAAAACCTGCATCTTGGGCCGAAATTGAAGTCAGTTGAGCCTTGCCCATCGAAAGCTGATAGACCCGGTCTTGAAGGGCCGGTATGAACTGGTCCCAAAACTTTTCAATATGGGCAAAGGCGGTTCTTGCCGACTCCCCACTGAACCTCGCCTCTTTCAAAGTCGCTACACCATAAGCTTTTCCATGCGTGAGCGAGATGGCGGCACGATCATATTGAACAGCCTCCATTGCAGCGGCCTCGCCCAGAACTTTGATGGCTGGAAGCGTGCTCCAGTATTTTTTGGACTCAGCTGGAGTCACTGACGAGAGCTCCGGAGGCAAAGCGGGAGCCGACCTCTTCCTCTTTGCTTCTCTCGCTACATCTCTCGCACTCTGAGAGGGTTCAGCAGGTTCGTCGAACACATCTCGCGCCCTTCGGGGCTTTGGCTTTGTATCAGCCATTCTATGTTCAGCAAAGCCCTCTGGCGTCAGCTTCACGTAGCTTTCTACTCTGCCGACTCTTGTTTGACGGACCAGTTTGAAGTAACCGTCGAAGGGAATCATCTCCACCTTGCCCGCCGAGAGCTCCTTCAGCCGATCCTGGAACATTGGAACAAACTGATCCTGATGAGAAAACACTGCCCTAAAAGTAGCAGCTGCTGACACCCTATCTCCGCTTTTGCGATTCTCATTAAGAAATGATCTCACCCCAAAAGACCGGCCGCGCTTGATCAAAGCCAGCGCAGCTTGATCAAAAAGAGAAGGATCGGCAAGCGGGTCCAGATGCTCCGTCAATGGCTGCCAATAGAGTCGCGCTTCAAGGCATTCCGTCAGTGAGCTTGCAATGCCATCCACAGAGACGAGGCCAAGAGTCAAGGAGCAGCAGAGGGAGAAGCAGAAAGACCACCGAGCAAAATGCCGGCGCATCCCCATCCCCCGCATCATCAAACTCCTAAGAAAGCCTTCGCTGCGCCCATGGCTGCGATCTGCCAGCGGAAAGGAACCATTTTCACGCGGTTCTCCTTCACGGCAAATGCAAGCTTCTTCCAGGCCTCGTTCTCATGGCCTGGGACGTATTGAGATTCAGACCACTCAGCCCAATCTTCAGCCGGAATGAAGAGGCCTTGAACCGGAACGCGATGTTTTTCCGAGAGGTATTGAACAACGGACTGAGGTTTTTTCATGCGCTCAGCGCCTAAAAACGTCAGGTCCGGAATATGAAAAAGCTCCAAACGCCCGCGGCGAACCAAAAGGAAAATATCCTTTTGAGCCGCATTATAGGCAGCGTTTTGATTTTCCAGACGAATGAAAATTCCGTAAGCCGTCGGAAGAACCTTGGACCACCAGCCGCGGATCGCCTCGAGCAGGAAATGCCGGCGCGCCACTGGGCGGACTTTCTTGACTTTGCCTTGCGAGGAGATCGCCTCAGGAACGGATTGATTTCTGAGAAACTCCATCTGATCGTAAAAATGAGGAAGCTGCAGGCAGCCACTCATCCATTGATCGACTTCCTTGCGCGTAAAGAGCACAAGCTCCCGGTGCGGGATCTGAGCTGCGACATCCTGAACATTGAGTCCTGTCCAGGAGCGAGTGTCCTCGCCTTCCGCGCCATTCGCCGAAATCACCGTGGTTCCATCAACGACCAGGAAAACCATCGACGACGAATCCGCGTAATCCGTAGCGCCACGTGCTGCATTTCTGCGACGTGGATGAAAGATGGACTGAAAACCGCGCCAGTCGTGATTTAGTTCCATGGAGTGAATCCCTCGCTCAAGCCCGGAAGTTCATTTGCGGCAGCAGTCATCGCATTATCAAAGTTCAGATCACTCAGGCGATCCGCTGCAGACTGCTCAGCGCGGCTTTGCGCCATTCCCACTCGCTCAACAGCAAGAGGAAGCACGCCGCAAGGAGGTACATCCAGCGTGAAACGCTTGGCTGGCTCCACCATCGAATCACTGCCACTGCGCTGAGGCTTTCCACTCATCTGAGCGCTGCGCTCGATCACAGTTGCCAGATCGGCGATCGAAACATTGACCGGAAAGAAGAGATCCACAGAGACAGGCTGACGCGAGCCATTGAGCACGAAAAGCCCGGAGCTCCGGTCCGCGCGCTCCAGAGTAATGAGCTCAATCCGGCTGTCGCTTGCCTGGCAATCCGACTCGACTTCCGCCAGGGCCAGAATCTGCGTTATAAAAGAGGCCCATTCCTGGCCTTGCATCTCCTGTGTGAGAGCGGACTCAGGCACATCGTAAATCACAAGCTTGCCTTGGCCCGCGTTTCCTCCGGAGAGTACGCGGTAAGAAACCCCAAGGTTCACATCAATCTGCTTGGCCCCCGACATGATGAGCTCAAGCTGCGCGCGAGCGTTCTCAGTAAAGAGCACGCTTCGAGGCAGCGCAAGGACGCGTTGATTGTCACAGCTCACCCATTGAATGAGCTTACGAATCACGTCGCGCGTAAAGACGGTTCCAGGATCAACCATCAAAAGGCGGGCATTGCGATCGGCAAGCGCGAGATCGAGCGATGCGACTTTGCGTGCGCGGGTTTTTGCCTTCTTGGAGAACTCGCGCCAAAGCGCCGTAGGTCCTGACCAAAGATGAGGAGCCAGATAAACAGCCGGAGCCTGCAGCGCCAGATCGCCTCGC